>JBDHQQ010000070.1:0-12378 GCA_039807145.1 Pseudoxanthomonas sp.
GCGTGCTCGACAGCCTGACACCGGTGGCGATGGATGGCGACTTCACCGGCGGGCTGATGAACGGTTCGGTCAACGCGCGCATCGTGGTCAGCGCGCTGCCGCCGATCCCGTTCGCCAGCGCGCTCGACGGCGCGCTGAAGTACCCCTACGGCTGCATCGAGCAGACCACCAGCAAGGGCTACGCCGGGCTGATCCTCGACGAACCGACCGCGAAGATGCTGGGCATCGAGGGCCTGGACGCGAAGAAACGCCGCGAGCGCATGGAAGGCGCGTTCGGCCGCATCGCCTCGATGCAGGTCGCCAACGGCAACTTCAGCATGTGGGGCGACGACGGCTACGTCGTGCCGGGCATCACGCCGTACGTGTCCGAATTCCTGCTGGATGCGAAGCAGGCCGGCTTCGCCGTGCCCGACGGCGTGCTGCAGAAGGCGCTGAACCGGCTCAGCGAGGATCTGCTGGCCGGCGGCAACCAGTTCTACGGCTACGATCGTCGCGACCACCTGCGCTTCGCCAACCAGGCGTATTCCGGCTACGTGCTGGCGCGGGTCAACCGCGCGCCGCTGGGCACGCTGCGCGCGCTGTACGACAACGAGCGCGGCAAGAGCCTGACTGGCCTGCCGCTGGTGCACCTGGGCATCGCCCTGTCGCTGCAGGGCGACAGGAAGCGCGGCGAGGCGGCCATCGCCCAGGGCTTCACGATGAAACAGCCGCGCCCGTACTACCTGGGCGACTACGGCACGCAGCTGCGCGACGATGCGCTGATGCTGGCGCTGGTGCGCGAGAACAAGCTGTCCAAGCCGGAGTACGAGACCCGCGCGGTGGCGCTGGGCCGCGAGATCGACGCGCGCCGCGGCAGCGGCTGGCTGTACCTGAGCACGCAGGAACAGGGAGCCATCGCGCGGCTGGGCAAAGCGCTGATGGCGGACCAGGGCCGGCTGGTGTCGGGCACGTGGAAGATCGGTGACGAAAGCGTGGAAGCGGCGCCGGCGAAGATGGTCGGCCGTGGCTTCGACGCCGCCCAGCTGTCGCGCGGCGTGCGCTTCGTGCCGCAGGGCGAGACCCCGCTGTATGTCAGCCTGGAGGCGGCCGGCGTGCCGCGCTCGCCGCCGACTCCGGACAACCAGAAGATCGGCGTTTCGCGCAGCTACTACACCACCGACGGCAAGGAATGGAAGGGCGGTGCGCTGAAGGAAGGCGAGGCGCTGATCGTGCGGGTCGCGATCACCGCCGACACGTCGATGCCGGACGCGCTGCTGACCGACCTGTTGCCGGCGGGACTGGAGGTCGAGAACTTCAACCTGGGCGACGCGAAGCAGTGGGCCGACGTGGTGGTGGACGGCATCGACATCAGCGACCGGTCCAATGCCGCCGAGGTCAGGCACGAGGAGTTCCGCGACGACCGCTACGTGGCGGCGCTGAAGCTGGACCGCGGCGATACGGCCAAGGTGTTCTACCTGGTGCGTGCGGTGACGCCGGGTACGTACACGGTGCCGCCGCCGCTGGTCGAGGACATGTATCGTCCGGACATCCGCGGGATAGGCAAGGTGTCGCCGGCGACGATTACGGTAGTGCAGCCGTGAAGCAGAAAAGCCCTTCCCCCTTGATGGGGGAAGGGTTGGGAAGGGGGTGAGCCGAAGTCGACTGTCGTCCTGTTTGCTTGTGGTGGGCCGAAGTGCGAATCCAAAGCGTTCCGCCCTGACGGGCGGGTTACTTGACCAGCCATTCGGCTGTTGAAAAGTGCCTCTTTGGTGGCAAAGAAAGTAACCAAAGAAAGCCACCCCGGCGGCACGCCCTCCGCTTCGCTACGGGTTCGCAATCAGGCCGGGAACTTTCGGAAGCCGCATCCCGCGGCTCCGAAAGCGGCGCACATCCATGTGCGCCGCCCCTGCGGGGTTTACCCGGCCTGAATTGCCGTGCCTCAAGGGGAATAAAATCAAGAGCAGATGCAACAGCAATCGCAAAAACGGCGCTTCCACTCGTTTCTCGCTTTCCTGCGCTGGGGCACGGTCGCCGTGCTGGTGTCGCTGCTGGTCCTCGATTTCGCCTTCCCGCTGCCGCTGCCGAAAGCGCGCGACACCAGCACGCTGGTCGTGGCGCGCGACGGCACCCCGCTGCGCGCGTTCGCCGACCGCAACGGGGTCTGGCGCTATCCGGCCACGCCGGAAGGCGTGTCGCCGCTTTACCTGCAGGCGCTGCTGAACTACGAGGACCGGCATTTCTATCGGCATCCCGGCGTGAACCCGTGGGCGCTGCTGCGCGCGGGCGGGCAGTGGCTGCGCGGCGGACGCATCGTTTCCGGCGGTTCGACCCTGACCATGCAGGTCGCGCGCATCCTCGACCGGCATTCGCGCACGCCATGGGGCAAGCTGAAGCAGCTGCTGCGTGCGCTGCAACTGGAAGCGCACCTGTCGAAGCGCGAAATCCTGACCCTGTACCTGGAGCGCGCGCCGTTCGGCGGCGCCATCGAGGGCGTCGAGGCGGCCAGCTGGGCCTACCTGGGCAAGCCGGCGTCGCGGCTGTCGCACGCCGAGGCGGCGCTGCTGGCGGTGTTGCCACAGTCGCCGAGCCGCCTGCGCCCCGACCGCCATCCGGAAGCCGCACGCGTGGCGCGCGACAAGGTGCTGGTGCGAATGGTGTCGCTGGGCGCGTGGTCGCAGGCCGAAGCCGATGACGCGCGCATCGAGCCGGTGATCGCGCGCTCGTTGCAGCCGCCGCTGCGCGCCGCGCTGCTGGCCGAACGCCTGCGCCAGGCGCAGCCGAAGGTCGCGCGCATCGCCACCACCCTCGATCCGGACCTGCAGCGCACGCTGGAGGATCGCGTGACCGCGTATTTCTCCCAGTTGCCCGAACGCACTTCGGCGGCGCTGCTGGTGATGGACAATGCCAGCCTGGAGGCGCGCGCCTACATCGGCTCGGTCGAATTCGGCGACAGGCAGCGGCTGGGGCACGTGGACATGGTGCGCGCCTGGCGTTCGCCGGGTTCCACGCTGAAGCCGTTCCTGTACGGGCTGGCGCTGGAAGACGGCCTGATCCATTCGGAAAGCCTGCTGGTCGACGCGCCGCAGTCGTTCGGCGGCTACCGGCCGGGCAATTTCGATGCCGCGTTCAACGGTCCGGTCGGTGCGGCCGAGGCGCTGCGCCTGTCGTTGAACGTGCCGGCGGTGGACTTGCTCGACCGCGTGGGCCCGGCGCGTTTTTCCGCGCGGCTCGCCAACGGCGGCATCGCGCTGAAATATCCGCGCGGCGCGAAGCCCAACCTGGCGATGATCCTCGGCGGCACCGGCGCCAGGCTGGAAGACCTGGTCGGCGCGTATCGCGCGCTGAACCACGGTGGAGTCGCCGGCCGCGTGCGCTACACGCAGGCAGAAGAGAAGACCGAACGCCGCATCCTGGCGCCGGGTGCGGCGTGGATCGTGCGCGAGATCCTCGAGGCCAATCCGCGGCCGGGTTACGGGCAGGGCGCGTTCGACACTGGCATGCGTCCGCGCGTCGCGTGGAAGACCGGCACCAGCTACGGCTTCCGCGATGCCTGGGCCATCGGCGGCACGCGCCGCTACACGGTCGGCGTGTGGGTCGGGCGGCCGGACGGCACGCCGCTGCCCGGCCAGTACGGCGCGGTGACCGCGTTGCCGCTGATGTTCGAGGTCATCGACAGCCTGCCGCGCACGCCCGGCGACGCCGCGCCGCAAACGCCACCTGAAAGCGTAGCCGAAAACGAGATCTGCTGGCCGCTCGGCTTGCCGCCCGAGGCCGAAGCGCCGCAGCTTTGCCAGCGCAGGATGAAGGCGTGGACGCTGGACGGCGCGGGGCCGCCGACCTTCGCCGAGCGCGACGCGCGCCTGTGGAGCGCCGGGCGCGAGACGTTCCGCAAGGATGCTGGAAGCGGATTGCGCCTTTCGGCCGAATGCGCGAAGCCGCACGTTGGCGTCGATGCCGAGATCGCGCGCTGGCCGGCCCTGGCCTCGCCGTGGCTGCCGGCGCAGGCGCGGCGCGAATCGCGCCTGCCGCCGCTGTCGCCGGACTGCGCGCCCGACGGCCGCGATGCCGCCGAGGACCTGCGCATAGAAGGCATCAACGACCGCGCCACGCTGGCGCGTGCGCCCGGCAGCACGCACGGCGCACGGCTGGCGGTGCGCGCATTGGGCACGCCGTCGCGCGTGCAATGGCTGCTGGACGGCCGCTGGATCGCCGAAACCGCAGGCGCGCAATCCTTCGTCCGCGACTACGAAGAAACCGGCGAACACACCCTCACCGCGCTGGCGGACAGCGGCGCGTGGAAGCAGGTCCGCTTCAGCGTACTGCGGTAGCGGTTGCCTTCTCCTTTTCCCGGCAGGCGTAGGGCGGGTCGAGACCCGCCATCTTCAAAGCTCGGCGGGTCAAGACCCGTCCTACGCCTGGTCTTTTAATCCCCGATCCATCCCGCAAGCAGGTCGGCGAATTCGTCGGCGTGTTCTTCCTCCTGGGCGAGGATGCCTTCGAGCATGCGTTTGGTCGTGGTGTCCCTGTCGCCGATGAAGTCGATCAGTTCGCGGTAGCTGTCGATGGCGATGCGTTCGGCAACCAGGTCTTCCCTGACCATGTCGCGCAGGTTCTTGCCCGGCTTGTATTCGGCATGCGAGTGATCGGCAAAAGCGGAAGGGTCGAGGTCCGGCTCGCCGCCCAGTTGCACGATGCGCTCGGCGATCTCGTTGGCATGGGCCATTTCCTGCTGTGCGTGTTCCAGGAATTCGGCCTTGATCGAATCGGCCAGCATGCCCGAAGCGCTGAAGTAGTGGCGGTAGTAGCGCAGCACGCAGACCCATTCGGTCGCCAGCGATTCGTTGAGCTTGGCGATGACGGTCTTGCGGTCCGCGGCGTAGGTTCGGGTGATGGCGCCCTTGTCGATGTCCTTGCGCGCGTTGGCGCGCAGAGTGGCCTTGTCGGTGAAGGCGGGTGCGGAAACGGCTTTCGCGGGCGCGGTCTTCTTGCTGGTGGTGCGGGTCATGGCTGGCCTTTGGCTGGCGGAGACACGCCGCAGCCTAGGCCTGGGTCGGTTAGCCTTGCGTCAATTGCGCCAGCACGTGCTCCGCCGAGGACACCTTGAACTCCCCCGGCGCCTCGACCCACAGGCCTTTGACCACGCCGTCCTCGGCGTACAGCGCATAGCGGCGCGAGCGCAGGCCCATGCCGTAGCCGCTGGCGTCCATTTCCAGGCCCAGCGCCCGGGTGAAGTCGCCGTTGCCGTCGGCCAGCATCTGCAGGCCGTCGGGCACGTGCTGGTCCTTGCCCCAGGCCTGCATCACGAACGGATCGTTGACCGACATGCAGTAGACGCCGATCCCGCGCTGGCGGAAGTCGTCGAAGTGCCGGACGAAACCGGGAAGGTGGCTTTCCGAGCAGGTCGGGGTGAACGCGCCGGGCACCGCGAACAGCAACACCTTGTTGCCGTCGAACAGTGCGCGTGTGTCCACGGTCTCGACGCCGTTGCCGATGCGCTTGAGGATGGCCTCGGGGAGGCGCTCGCCGATCTTGATGGACATGTGGGGAACTCGCGGGGCTGAGCGGAAAATGAATGATCGGCCGTCGGGCCGCGGGCTACAAGCGGGTCGACGCGGACGCCCCTTGAAAAGCCGGGGGCGGCACCTATCTGGCAGGCATGACGGCGTTCGCCGCCGTCGCGTACGCAGCATACAGCAGGAGACCAACCATGAACCTCATCCGCTACCAGCAGTGGCCGGCCCAGGCTCTGCAGAACGAGATCAAGCAGGTGTTCGACCGATTCTTCGACAACGGCGAGGCCGACGGATCCGCAGTAGTGACCGCGCAGTGGGCGCCTCTGGTCGACATCAAGGAAGAAACCGACCGCTTCGTCATCTACGCCGACCTGCCGGGCATCGATCCGGCCGACATCGACGTGCAGATGGACAAGGGCATCCTCAGCATCAAGGGCGAACGCGGTAGCGAGTCGAGCATGCAGACCGAGCGTTTCTCGCGAATCGAGCGCCGCTACGGCAGCTTCCACCGCCGCTTCGCGCTGCCGGACAGCGCCGACGCCGACGGCATTTCCGCGCACGGCAAGAACGGCGTGCTGGAAATCGTGATCCCGAAGAAGCCGGAAGCCGCGCCGCGCAAGATACAGGTCGGCGCGCAGTCGGTGCAGTGACGCGGCCGGGCGCCACGGCGCCGCCACGCGACGAGTAGAATCGGCCCGCGGCAGGAACGCCGCGGGCCGCTTTGTTTACCCCGGAGCATTCGATGGAATTCAAGGACTACTACGCCATCCTGGGCGTCGAGCCGAGCGCCGGCGAAGCCGAGATCAAGACGGCCTACCGCCGCCTGGCGCGCAAGTACCACCCCGACGTCAGCAAGGAGGCCGGCGCCGAGGACCAGTTCAAGGCGGTCAATGAAGCCTACGAGGCGCTGCGCGACCCGCAGAAGCGCGCCGCCTACGACCAGTTGCGCGCGCGCGGCTACCGGCCGGGCGAGGAGTTCCGTCCGCCCCCCGATTTCGGCGGCGGCTTCGGCAACGCACAGGGCTTCGATTTCGAGGAAGTCTTCGGCAGCGCGGGCGGCAGCGGCGGCGGCTTCAGCGATTTCTTCGAGAACCTGTTCGGCCGGCGTTCGCAGGCCGGCGCGCGCGCGCAGCCGCGTGGCGACACCCGGGCGAAATTCGCCGTGCCGCTGCAGGCGGTGTACGACGGCGGCAGCGTGCGCGTGACGGTGAACGGCAAGCAGCTGGACGTGCGCGTCCCCAAGGGCATCCGGCCGGGCCAGTCGATCCGCCTGGCCGGGCAGGGTAACGGCGGCGGCAACCTGCTGCTGGAAATCGAATACGCCGCGCACCCGCAGTTCGAGGTGGACGGCCGCAACATCATCTACGTGCTTCCGGTGACGCCGTGGCAGGCGGCGCTGGGCGCGACGCTGAGCGTGCCGACGCTGGGCGGCCCGGTGGACCTGAAGGTGCCGGCCGATTCCGAGGCCGGCCGCAAGTTGCGCCTGCGCGGCCGCGGCTTGCCGGGCAAGCCGTCGGGCGACCAGATCGTCGAGCTGGAAGTCACCGCGCCGCGGGCGACCGATGCGACGCAGCGCGAGGCTTACCGGAAGTTGGCGGAGAGTTTCGGGGAGGCAGTGGACTGACGCTTGTGCGAGTCTCGATGGATCGCTCGCTTGAGGCGGGTCCGGTAGCTGTCGTTGCAATGACGCAAAAGCAGAAGCAAGATTCCTCGCTGCACTCGGGATGACCAGGAGCTGTATAGGGCGACCAGCGGACGTCAGTTCGCGAAGTTCAGCCGCCGGATTCGTTCGCTTCCACGGCAGGCAGTACCCGCCCGATCACCTCCGCCAGTTCGGCTTCCCCGAACGGCTTGGTCAGATAAGCCTTCGCGCCTTGGCGCAGGCCCCAGATGCGGTCGGTATCCTGGTCCTTGGTGGTCACCATCACCACCGGGATGTGCCGGGTATCCGGATCGCGGCTCAGCATGCGCGTGGCCTGGAAACCGTTGAGGTTCGGCATCACCACGTCCATCAGCACCAGGTCCGGCAGGACCTGCCGGGCCAGTTCCACGCCGCTGGCCCCGTCCTCGGCGGTCAGCGATTCGTGGCCGAGCTTCTCGACCATGCGCTGCAGGCCGAGCAGTTGCGAAGGCGAATCGTCGACGATCAGGATGCGTGCCATAGGCCAGGTTCCCCAAGACTTCCGCCGATTGTAGGCACAAGCCGTGGGGCGAAGGCAATCCGCAGCGCTTATCCGATCCGGACCAGCGTGCGTCCCAGCGAGCCGCCGGCCAGCATCGCATCGAACACCTGCGGCAGTTCGTCCAGTGTCGCCTCGCGGGTGCAGATCGTGTCGAAGTGGCGCGGCTTCCATTCGCCGGCAAGTTTTTCCCAGACCGCCTCGCGGACGTCGCGCGCGGTGCCGGCGCTGGCCACGCCCAGCAGCGACACGCCGCGGATGATGAATGGCATCACCGTCATGTCCAGCTGCGCGGTGGCCGCGAGGCCCGCCGATGCGACGTTGCCGTAGGGCGTGGTCTGCGCCAGCAGGCTGGTCAGCATCGGGCCGCCGACGTTGTCGAGGCCGCCGCCGAAGCGCGCCGATTCCATCGGCCGCGTCGTCGCCAGCGCGTCGCGGCCGAGCACCTGCGCCGCGCCGATCGATTTCAGGTAATCCGCTTGCCCGGGCTTGCCGCTGATCGCGTGCACCTCGAAGCCGGCCCTGGAGAAGATGTCCACGGCCAGCGAGCCGACGCCGCCGGTAGCGCCGGTGACCGCCAGCGGACCGAGTTCCGGCACCTGCCGGTTCTCGCGCATCCGGTACAGGGCCAGCGCCGCAGTGAAGCCGGCGGTGCCGATGACCATGCTTTCGCGCAGCGACAGGCCGGGGGGCAGGGGAATGACCCACTTCGATTCCAGCCTGGCGTACTCGGCATAGCCGCCGTCGCGGGTCTCGCTCAGGCCGCTGCCGGTGACCAGCACCGCATCGCCTTCGCGGAACTTGCTGTCGCTGGATGCGACGACGTGGCCGGCGACGTCGATGCCGCCGACCAGCGGGAACCGGCGCAGGATCTTGCCCTTGCCGCTACCGGCCAGCGCGTCCTTGTAGTTGACCGACGAATACGCGACCTTGACCACGACTTCGCCGTCGTTGAGGTCGTCGAGGGAGACGGATTCGATGCCGCTGCGGTAACCGGCGTCGTCGCTGTGGATGCGGAAGGCTTTGAAGGTGGCGGGAAGGGTCATGGCTGTTGCCTTTGCTCGTCATCCCGGCGCAAGCCGGGATCCATCTTGATGTTGTTTCTGATTACGCGGCTTATCCATGTATCTCCGGATATAAATCGCGCCATTCAGGATTCGCCGACTCGATCAGTTCGATCTTCCATAGGCGTTTCCAAGCCTTCAGCGCCTTCTCGCGAAGTATCGCGGATTCCATATTCCCATGAACTTCGTACCAGACCAAAGTATGTACGCGATAACGCTTGCTGAAGCCGTCCGCCTGGTCGCTCTTGTGCTGCCAGATGCGGCCTGGCAGGTCCGAGGTCACGCCGGTGTACAGCGTGCTGCGCGGACCGCTGGCCAGGATGTACGCGCAGGGTATCCGTTCCCTAGCCATGGTGCTTCCGTCATTCCTGCGCAAGCAGGAATCCATTTTGCTTTTGTCGTGGATTTCCGCGAGGGCTTGCACGCAAGCAGAAGGAGCAACGGCAAAATGGATCCCGGCTTGCGCCGGGATGACGAGCGACAGAGGCTTTCAGCGCAACGCCTTGCGCCGTTTCTCGTCCATCCACTTGTCGGCGCGCGCCGGCTGGTAGTCGCGCATCCATGCGAACAGCGCATCGATGTCGTCGCCGTGCCACAGGTCGTGGCGCTGTTCGGGGTGCAGGAAGCGTTCCGCGACCATGCGGTCGATCATCGCCAGCAGCGGGTCGTAGAAATCGTCGACATCGAGGAAGGCGCAGGGCTTGTCGCCGATGCCGAGCTGGCGCCAGGTCAGCATCTCGAACATCTCGTCCAGCGTGCCGAAGCCGCCGGGCAGGGCGACGAAGGCGTCGGACAGGTCGAACATCCGCTTCTTGCGTTCGTGCATGTTGGCGACGACTTCCAGCCGGGTCACGCCCTTGTGCGCGACTTCCCAGCCGACCAGTTGCTCGGGAATCACGCCGACGACTTCGCCGCCGGCCTGCAGCGCGGCATCCGCGACGATGCCCATCAGGCCGACGTTGCCGCCGCCATAAATCAGCGCCAGGCCTTCGCGGGCGATGCGCTGGCCCAGCGCGATGGCGCGCTCGGCGTAAGCAGGATTGGAACCGGCGTTGGAGCCGCAGTAGACGCAGATGGATTTCATGAGGCCGGGATTCGTGATGGGTGATGACCGGACATGCGTCCGTTGAAAGCCATGATTTCGGAAAAGCAGACGCCGGGCACGGGCCCGGCGTCACGTTGCCGCATGTTGGAGTCGGGAGCCGCTTTTGCCAATCACGAATCCCGAATCACCAATCACGGCCTTTCTCAGTTCGCCTTGTGGATGGCGCGCTTGTCCACCGCCATTGCCGCGTCGTGGATGGCCTCGGACAGGCTGGGGTGCGCATGGCAGATGCGCGCCAGGTCGTCGGCGCTGCCGTGGAATTCCATGGTCAGCACGCCTTCGTGGACCAGTTCGGACACGTTGGGGCCGATCAGGTGCAAGCCGAGCACACGGTCGGTTTCCGCATCGGCGATCACCTTGGCGAAGCCCGTCGGTTCGGCCATCGCCACCGCGCGGCCCACCGCCGCGAACGGGAAGTTGCCGGTCTTGTATGCCACGCCTTCGACCTTGAGTTGCTGCTCGGTCTTGCCGACCCAGGCGATTTCCGGCGAGGTGTAGATCACGTAGGGGATGGTGTCGAAATTGACATGGCCGGGCAGGCCGGCGATCAGTTCGGCCACCGCGATGCCTTCCTCGAAGCCCTTGTGCGCCAGCATCGGGCCGCGCACGCAGTCGCCGATCGCCCACACGCCGTCGACGCCGGTATGGCAGTGTTCGTCCACTTCGATCATGCCGCGCGGGTCGAGCCTGACGCCGGTGCCATCGGCCAGCAGGCCCATGGTCGCGGCGCGGCGGCCCACGGCCACCAGCAACTTGTCGACGGTCAGGCTCTGTTCGCCGGAAGCGTCTGTGTAGTTGATGACAACTTCCTTCTTCTTGCCCTTGCCGGCGAGTTCGGACTTGGACACCTTGGCGCCGAGGCGGATATCCAGGCCCTGCTTCTTGAACTCGCGCGCGGCCAGCTTCGATACTTCGGCGTCGGCGGCGGGCAGGAAGTCGGGCAGGGCTTCGAGGATGGTGACCTCGGCGCCGAGGCGCTTCCACACGCTGCCCAGTTCCAGGCCGATCACACCGGCGCCGATCACCGCGAGGCGTTTCGGCACTTCGGTGAAGTCGAGCGCGCCGACGTTGTCGACGATGTGTTCGCCGTCGAACTTGGCGAACGGCAGTTCGATCGAATCCGAGCCGGCGGCGAGGATCACGTTGGTGCCCTTCAGCGCGACTTCGCTGCCGTCGTGCTGCTTGACCTTGACCAGGTTGCCCGGCTGCAGTTGGCCGAAGCCGTAGTAGGCGGTGATCTTGTTGGCCTTGAACAGCTGGGCGATGCCGCCGGTGAACTGCTTCACGATGGCGTCCTTGCGGGCGACCATCTTCGGCACGTCCATCTTCGCGTCCTTGAAACTGATGCCGTGCTGGTCGAACGAATGGGTCAGGTTATGGTACTGGTGCGAGGAATCCAGCAGCGCCTTGGACGGGATGCAGCCCACGCGCAAGCAGGTGCCGCCCAGCGCGGGCTTGCCGTCCTTGCCCAGCGCGGCGTCGATGCAGGCGGTCTTCATGCCCAGTTGCGCGGCGCGGATCGCGGCGTGGTAGCCGGCCGGGCCGGCGCCGATGACGATGACGTCGAATTGCTGTTGTTCGCTCATGTGCATTTCCTGCTTGTCCCTTCTCCCGCTGGCGGGAGAAGGTGCCCGAAGGGCGGATGAGGGTGGCTGGCGGGATGCGGCGGTGCGGAGCACCCTCACCCCAGCCCTCTCCCGCTTGCGGGAGAGGGAGCGAAGCGGATCACATTCCCAGCAGCATGCGGTGCGGGTTTTCCAGCTGGTTCTTGATGTCGACCAGGAACAGCACCGCGTCCTTGCCGTCGATGATGCGGTGGTCGTAGCTGATCGCGATGTACATCATCGGCGCGGCGACGACCTGGCCGTTCTCGACGATGGCGCGTTCCTTGATGGCGTGCATGCCCAGGATGGCGCTTTGCGGCGGGTTGACGATCGGGGTGGACATCAGCGAACCGAAGGTGCCGCCGTTGGTGATGGTGAAGGTGCCGCCCTGCAGGTCCTCCAGCTTCAGGCCGCCTTCGCGCGCGGCCTTGGCGTACGCGGCGATGCTCTTCTCGATGTCGGCGAAGCCCATCCGCTCGACGTTGCGCAGCACCGGCGTGACCAGGCCCTTGTCGGTGGAGACCGCCACGCTGATATCGGCGTAGCCGTGGTAGATGATGTCGTTGCCGTCCACCGAGGCGTTGACCACGGGGTATTTCTGCAACGCGTTGGCCGCGGCCTTGGCGAAGAAGCTCATGAAGCCGAGCTTGATGCCGTTGGCCTTCTCGAAGGCCTCGCCCAGTTCCTTGCGCATGGCCATGACCTTGCCCAGGTTGACCTCGTTGAACGAGGTCAGCATGGCGATGGAGTTCTTCGACTGCATCAGGCGCTCGGCGATGCGGGCGCGGATGCGGGTCATCGGCACGCGTTCTTCCGGACGCGCGCCGCCGGACACGCCGGCGGTCTTGCCGCTGGCGTAGTTGACCAGGTCTTCCTTGGTCACGGCGCCGCGGCGGCCGGTGCCCTCGACGGCGGCCGGGTCGATGCCCTGGG
>JBDHQQ010000071.1:0-12228 GCA_039807145.1 Pseudoxanthomonas sp.
CCGCCGAGGCCGGTCTGGACCTGCCGGCGACCAAGTGGGCCGAGGAAGGCGGCGAGCTGGACGCCGAGGGCATCGGGCAGCGCGTGCAGGAAGCGATGCAGCGCCACTTCGACGACAAGGAAGCGCAGGTCGGCGCGGAAACCATGCGCCTGCTCGAGAAGCACGTGATGCTGACCGTGCTGGACAAGAGCTGGAAGGAGCACTTGGCGCGCATGGACTACCTGCGCCAGGGCATCCACCTGCGCGGCTACGCGCAGAAGCAGCCGAAGCAGGAATACAAGGCCGAAGCGTTCGCGCTGTTCTCGCAGATGCTGGAAGACGTCAAGCGCGAAGTGGTGACCATCCTGGCCCGCGTGCGCATCCGCAGCGAGGACGAAGTGGCCGCGCTGGAAGCGCAGGAACGTGCCCAGGCCGAGGCGCAGGCGCGGCAGATGCAGTTCCAGCACGCCGATGCCGGCGGCTACGGCGCCGACGAGGAAGCCGAGCAGGCGCAGCAGGCCGCCGCGCAGACCATGGTTCGCAGCGGGCCGAAGGTCGGCCGCAACGATCCGTGCCCGTGCGGCAGCGGCAGGAAGTTCAAGCACTGCCACGGGCAGTTGAGCTGAGGCGCCCACCGCGCGGAGAAATCCCGCGGATCAAAGCAAGTGCTTTCTTGTAGAGCCGGATTCATTCGGTTGCCCTTCGTCCGTCGGGTTGGCGAAATGGCGAGTCGTCAGAAGCAACCAGAAGCAGCCGAATGAATCCGGCTCTGCAAGGCGAGTCCGCATTGCGCCTGCGTTGAAACGAAAAACCCGCGCCTTGCGCGGGTTTTTCGCATCTGCCGGATTCGCCGCTGCCGCTTACTGCGACTGCACCGCCGGGGCGTCGACCGTCAGCAGGCGGTTGATGTCCTGCACGTCGTCGATGTCCAGCGTGCCGGCGGCCTGTTCCAGGTACAGGCGGCTGCGCAGGAAGTTGTACTTGGCGGTCGCGTAGTCCAGCTGCGAGGCGAACAGCGTGCGCTGGTTGTTCAACACGTCCAGCACGGTGCGGGTGCCGACTTCCAGGCCGACCTGCGAGGCCTCGTAGGCGCTCTGGGCCGACACCAGCGCCAGGCGGCGCGCCTCGACCTCGCTGACCCCGGCGACCAGCGACTGGTAGGCGCTGCTGGTGTTGCGCACCAGCGCGCGCTTGACCTGCTCGTAGCCGTCCTGCGCGGCGTCGCGCTGGGCGATGGCCTGGCGCACGCGCGACTGGGTGACGCCGCCGGAGAAGATCGGCACGGTCAGGCTCAGGCTGATGCTGCGGCCTTCGGAGTCGACCGAGAGGGGCGTGCCGGGACCATGCACCGAATCCCAGCCGGTACTGTTGGAGTAACGACCGCTCAGGCCCAGCGATGGGTAATGGCCGGAGCGCGCGGTGGACACACCGGCTTCCGCCGACTCCACCTGGTACTGCAGCGCTTTCAGGTCCGGGTTGCTTTCCAGCGCCGTGTTGACCCACTGCTCGGAACCGATTTCGGACGGCAGCTGCGGGCGGAAATCGTCCGGCAGCGCCTTCAGCGCGACCACCGGCTGGCCGGTGATCTCGGCCAGCGCGCGGTAGGCGTCGTCCAGCGCGTTGCGGGTCAGGATGGTGCTGGCGCGGGCCGAGTCGTAGCCGGCGCGCGCTTCGTGCAGGTCGGTGATCGGGGCCAGGCCGGCATCAAGGCGGGCCTGGGCGAAGTCGAACTGCTTCTTCAGCGCGGTTTCGTTGGCTTCGGCGGCGGCCAGGCTTTCGCGCGCGACCAGCACGTCGAAATAGGCGTTGGAGGTGCGCACGATCAGGTCGTCGTTGGCCGCTTCCAGGTTGTAGTCGGCGGCCTTGCTCAGGGCCTTCTGCCCGCGCAGCGTGGTGTAGTTGCCCCAGTCGAACACGCTCTGGCTCAGGGTCACGCCGTAGCTGCGGCTGCGGTCGTCGCCGGTCAGGCTGCCGGGGCGGCTGCTGTGGTCGCGGCCGAGGCTGGCGCTGCCGTTGAGCTGCGGCAGCAGCGCGCCGCGCGCCTGCACCGCGCCTTCCTTCTGGGCCAGGCGGTTGGACTCGGCGGCGGCCAGCTGCGGGTCGCCGGCGCGGGCCATTTCGTAGGTCTGCAGCAGGTCGGTGGCGTGCGCGGCGGTCGGCAGGGCCAGGGCCAGCGCGATGGCGAGGGGGAGGCGACTCATGCGGGGGATTTCCTTCGGTCTTTGTTGTTTCAGAACACGAACTGGGGCGCCGGGGCGGCGCCGGTCAGATAGGGGAGGTCGGTTTCGAACAACGATTCGATGCGCGAACCGTTGACATCGTTGCGCACCAGCACCGCTTCCATCACCGGCGACCGGCCGCGCACGACGAACAGGCGGCCGCCGGGACGCAGCCATTGCAGCCACTGCGCCGGGACCTCGGCCACCGCGCCGGTCACGCAGACCGCGTCGAAGCGGCGCTCGGTGGCGTAGTGCAGGGCATCGGCGGTTTCGATGCGGATGTTGCTGCCCAGCCCGGTCGCGTCGAGGCGCGCGCGCGCGGCGGCGGCCAGTTCGGGATCGATTTCCAGGCTGACCACGTCGCGGGACAGCGCGCCGAGGCAGGCGCTGAGGTAGCCGCTGCCGGTGCCGACTTCCAGCACTTCCTCGTCAGGCTGCAGGGCCAGCGCCTGCAGGGTGCGGCCTTCGACCACCGGCTTCATCATCCGCTGGCCGCGGCCCAAGGGCAGTTCGAGGTCGGCGTAGGCGAGCGCGCGGTGCGCCTCGGCCACGAAGGCCTCGCGCGGCAGCCGGGCCAGCGTGTCCAGCACGCGCAGGTCCAGCACGTCCCAGGGGCGGACCTGCTGTTCGACCATCGCTTCGCGGGCCTGGGCGTAGTTGATTGTCATGGCGTTGGGAATCCGGCGTCGGGAGCCGGACATTCTAGCGGTTGGCGGGTCGTGGGGACGGCGACAGCATGGCCGTGGTAGCACACCGATACGCAGTGCCGGAAGTCACCGGGACTCCCGTCACCGGGGCCACGCCGGCCGCCGCCGCCGGCATCAGCGCGGCGCATAGGCCCGCAGGAAGAAATCGACTGCCGCCTGCAGGTGCGCGTCCGTCTCCGCGGGCGTCGGCGCCGGGTAGCCGCACAGCCGCTTGGTGTGCACTTCACCCTTGAGCAGGCAGTAGAACTGCGAGCACGCCAGGTGCACGTCGGCGATGTCGAGCCGCCCCACGCCGGTTTCCTCGCGCAGGAGCGCCTCCATCGCCGCCTGGGTGCGGCACGGCCCCGCTTCCCAGAACATCCGGCCCAGTTCGGGCGAGGCGTGCTGCGTGGTGACGACCCGATGCGTGGCGATCGCTTCCTCGCTCATGATCAGGTTGAAGAAGGAGCGGGCGATCAGCAGCAGGCGGTCGCGCAACGGGACGTCCGAATCGCCAATGAACAGGCTGGGCGGCATGCGTTCTTCGCACTTGGCCTGGATGGCGGCCATGAACAGCGCTTCCTTGTCGCCGAAATGGCTGTACACGGTCAGCTTGGACACCCCCGCCTCGGCGGCGATCTGGTCCATGCTGACGCTCAGGTAGCCATGGGCGACGAACAGCCGCTTGGCCGCTTCCAGCACCGCGAGGCGCTTGCCCGGGTCCTTGGGCCGGCCGGGACCGGTCGTTCCCTTGTCGGCGGACTTGGCGGGCGTGGAGGATATGGCGGTGGCGGTCGGCTCGGCCATGGCTCAATACTAGACCAATCGGTACGATATTTATACTATACCCGCAAGTTCATTTATAGAAAACCACGGAGAATTCCGATGCGCGGCCCTTCGTTGGGATTGACCTTGGCGTTGTTGACCGGGCTGGCCGCGTGCGGCGGCGGCGAGCCGGCGGAGAAGCCCCGGCCGGCGCTGGTCGCGCATCCGGGCGGCGGCGCCCAGGCGGCGCTGTCCGCCTACGCCGGCGAAATCCGCGCCCGCCAGGAAAGCCCGCTCTCGTTCCGCATCGGCGGCAACCTGGCGCGCCGCGAAGTCGATGCCGGCGCCCAGGTGAAGCGCGGGCAACTGCTGGCGGTGCTCGACCCCGGCGACCAGTCGCTGCAGGCGCAGGCGGCGCAGGCGCAGCTGGCCGCCGCCGAAGCCGACCTGCGCCGCGCCCGCGGCGACCTGGCGCGCTATTCGAAGCTGGTCGGACAACAACTGATCAGCCGTTCCGCCTACGACGCACAGCTCGCCGCGTTCAAGGCCGCCGAGGGTCAGGCCCAAGCGGCGCGCGCGCAGGCCGGGGTCGCCCGCAACCAGGCCGGCTACACGCAGCTGCGCGCGCCGCGCGACGGGGTCATCGCCAGCCGCCAGGCCGAAGCCGGGCAGGTCGTCGCCGCCGGACAGGCGATCTTCACCCTGGCCGCGGACGATGGCCGCGAGGTCGCCATCGCCCTGCCCGAGAATCGGATCCGCGAGTTCCGCGTCGGCCAGCCGGTGCTGGTCGAACTGTGGAACGCGCCCGGCGAGCGCCTGCCCGGCGCGATCCGCGAAATCGCCGCTGCTGCCGACCCGCAGACCCGGACCTACGCGGCAAGGGTGGACCTGCCCGGCGCGGCCGCGCAGGCGGTCGAGCTGGGCCAGAGTGCGCGCGTCTACGTCGCCGGGAACGGCGCGCAAGCCACGCTGCGGGTACCGCTGTCGGCGGTGCAGCGCGGCGCCGATGGCGCCACTGCGGTATGGGTGGTCGATCCGCGCACCCATCAGGTCAAGTCGCGCCAGGTCGCGCTGGGGCCCTACGGCGACGTCGACGTGCCGGTGCTAAACGGCGTCTCCGCCAGCGACTGGATCGTCGCCGCCGGCGGCCACCTGTTGCGCGAAGGCCAAGCAGTGGCGCCGGTGGACGGCGATAACCGGCCCATCCCATCGAAATGACCGAAGTCTTCGGCAGGAATCCGTCCACGATGCTTTCGCAGCGACCAGCGCACGGCACCTTCGCCCTTCCCCCGTTCGCGGGGCAAGGGAACGGGATGGGGGCCAGTCGAAGCACTCATTGTCGATCTGCCGGGATCGTGTTCGGAAGCATCCCCACCCAGACCTTCTCCCGTGAACGGGAGAGGGCGCAAAAGGACTGAACATGCGCCGCTTCAACCTCTCCGAGTGGGCGCTGACCAACCGCGCCCTGGTGCTGTACGCGATGATCGTGCTCGGCATCGTCGGCGCGTGGTCGTACCGGCACCTCGGCCAGTCAGAAGACCCGCCGTTCACCTTCAAGGTGATGGTGGTGCGCACGCTGTGGCCCGGCGCCACCGCCGAGGAAGTGGCCAAGCAGGTCACCGAGCGCGTCGAGAAGGCGGCGATGACCACCGGCCAGTACGAATTCGTGCGTTCTTACTCGCGCCCCGGCGAATCGCAGGTGATCTTCGTCGCCAGGGACTCGATGCAATCGAAGGACGTGCCGCAGCTGTGGTACCAGGTGCGCAAGCGCGTCGGCGACATCCGCGCGACCTTGCCCGAGGGCACGGTCGGGCCGTTCTTCAACGACGAATTCGGCGATACCTTCGGCAACATCTACGCGTTGACCGGGCCGGGCTTCGACTACGCGGTGTTGAAGGACTACGCCGACCGCCTGCAGCTGGAACTGCAGCGCGTACCCGACGTGGCCAAGGTCGAATTGATCGGCCTGCAGGACGAAAAGGTCTGGGTCGAGCTGTCCAACGCCAAGCTGGCCACGCTCGGCATTCCGTTGAGCGCGGTGCAACAGGCGCTGGACGCGCAGAACGCCGAAACCGCGGCCGGTTTCTTCGAAACGCCGAGCGACCGCGTGCAGCTGCGCGTGGACGGCGAGTTCAAGTCGATCGCGGAAATCCGCGATTTCCCGATCCGCGCCGGCGGGCGCACCTTCAAGCTGGGCGACATCGCCGAGGTGAAGCGCGGTTTCGCCGACCCGGCCCAGCCGAAGATGCGCTTCCTCGGCCAGGACGCCATCGGCATCGCGGTGGCGATGCGCGACGGCGGCGACATCCTCAAGCTGGGCGAGACGCTGGAAGGGAAATTCCGCGAGTTGCAGCAGACCCTGCCGCTGGGCATGCAGTTGCGCAAAGTGTCCGACCAGCCGCATGCGGTGGAGGAATCGGTCGGCGAATTCGTCCGCGTGCTGACCGAGGCGGTGATCATCGTGCTGCTGGTCAGCTTCTTCTCGCTGGGCCTGCGCACCGGCCTGGTGGTCGCGGTCAGCATCCCGCTGGTGCTGGCGATGACCTTCGCGACGATGCACTACTTCGGCGTCGGCCTGCACAAGATCTCGCTGGGCGCCCTGGTGCTGGCGCTGGGCCTGCTGGTCGACGACGCGATCATCGCGGTGGAGATGATGGCGATCAGGATGGAGCAAGGCTTCGACCGGTTGAAGGCGGCCAGCTTCGCCTACGAAACGACCGCGTTCCCGATGCTGACCGGCACGCTGGTGACGGCGGCGGGCTTCCTGCCGATCGCCATCGCTGCGTCCAGCACCGGCGAATACACCCGCTCGCTGTTCCAGGTGGTGACCATCGCGCTGTGCGTGTCGTGGATCGCCGCGGTGCTGTTCATCCCGTACCTTGGCGACAAGATGCTGCCCGACCTGCACCTGCCGCCGCAGGCGCCGAAGCCGGGTTCGTTCGCCGCGCGCATCCGCGGCCTGCGCGAACGTCTCGCCGACCGCTTTCCCGCGTTCGCCGACTGGCTGGCGCCGCGTCCGCACGCGGGCGAGCACGACGCGCACGCGCACGACCCGTACCAGCGTCCGTTCTACCGGCGCTTCCGCCGCTTGCTCGATGCATGCCTGCGCCGGCGCTGGCTGGTGATCGGCGCGACCGTCGCGGCCTTCGTGCTGTCGTTGCTGCTGTTCCGCTTCGTGCCGCAGCAGTTCTTCCCGGAGTC
This sequence comes from Pseudoxanthomonas sp., assembly GCA_039807145.1. Taxonomy (GTDB): domain Bacteria; phylum Pseudomonadota; class Gammaproteobacteria; order Xanthomonadales; family Xanthomonadaceae; genus Pseudoxanthomonas_A. Next base: position 6,851 of record JBDHQQ010000071.1, read on the forward strand.
GGTCCGGCCGGAACTGATGGTCGACATGGAGCTGGCCGAAGGCAGCTCGCTGCGCATGACCCAGGCCCAGGCGGAGAAGCTGGAAGCGCTGCTGGCCAAGCAGGCGGGGGTGGAAAACTACGTGGCCTACGTCGGCACCGGATCGCCGCGCTTCTACCTGCCGCTGGACCAGCAGCTGCCGCAGGCCAACTTCGCCCAGTTCGTGGTGCTGGCCAAGGACCTGCCGTCGCGCGAGCAACTGCGCGAGTGGCTGATCGACCAGGCCGCGCCGCAATTCCCCGAACTGCAACTGCGCGTGACCCGACTGGAGAACGGCCCGCCGGTCGGCTATCCGCTGCAGTTCCGCGTGTCCGGCGAGCACATCGACCGCGTGCAGGCCATCGCCCGCCAGGTCGAGGCCAAGCTGCGCGCCAACCCTAACACCACCAACGTCAACTTGGACTGGAGCGAACCCAGCAAGATCGTGCGGGTCAACATCGACCAGGCGCGCGCCCGCGCGCTGGGCGTCAGCAGCAGCGACGTGTCGCACTTCCTCGCCAGTTCGCTGTCCGGGCTGCACGTCAGCACCTATCGCGAAGGCAACCGCCTGGTCGAGATACTGCTGCGCGGCCCCGACGACGAGCGCGCGCGGCTCGACCTGCTCGGCAGCCTGGCGGTGCCCACCGCGAACGGCGCGGCGGTGCCGCTGTCGCAGATCGGCAACCTGGAATACGCGTTCGAGAACGGCATCGTCTGGCACCGCAACCGCCTGCCCACGGTCACCGTGCGTGCCGACATCCGCACCGACCTGACCCCGCCCACCGTGGTCGCGCAGATTCTGCCGGCGCTGGAAGGCATCCGCGCCTCGCTGCCCAGCGGCTATCTGCTGGAAACCGGCGGCACGGTCGAGGATTCGGCGCGCGGGCAGGACTCCATCGCCGCGGGCATGCCGTTGTTCCTGGGCGTCGTGGTCACCCTGCTGATGCTGCAGCTGCGCAGCTTCTCGCGCACTGCGCTGGTGCTGCTGACCGCGCCGCTGGGGCTGATCGGCGTGACCCTGGCGCTGCTGGTGTTCCGCGTGCCGTTCGGCTTCGTCGCGCTGCTGGGCACCATTGCGCTGGCCGGCATGATCATGCGCAACTCGGTCATCCTGGTCGACCAGATCGACCAGGACATCCGCGCCGGCCACGACCGCTGGCACGCGATCATCGACGCCACCGTGCGCCGCTTCCGTCCGATCGTGCTGACCGCGCTGGCGGCGATCCTGGCGATGATCCCGCTGTCGCGCAGCGCGTTCTTCGGCCCGATGGCGGTTGCAATCATGGGCGGCCTGGCCGTGGCGACGGTGCTGACCCTGCTGTTCCTGCCGGCGTTGTACGCGGCATGGTTCAAGGTGAGGGCGGAAGAGGGAGCATGATTCCTTCTCCCTTCGGGAGAAGGTGCCCGAAGGGCGGATGAGGGTACGGCGAAGTCGGTAAAGCCGGAAGCATCCGTACGAATACCGCAAGCGAAATTTGCGTGCGGTACTTCTGTCGCGAGTGTCGGCAACATCGCTTCGCCGTACCCTCACCCCAACCCCTCTCCCGAGAGGAGAGGGGCTGCCGATCAATCACGCAACTCCGCTACGCGGCGGTCTATGGAGTAACGGCCTGGGAGCCGGCCTGCTCGCAAGCTATCTTCCGGATGACCATCCGTTTGCCTTCGATGAAGGCGACATAGTCGATCAGGAATTTCCGGAACGAGTCCGTGAAAATTCCGGTGTGGTCTTTGATCAGTTTTTCGTTCGAATAGGCCACCAGCACCGGGCTGTTGGCCACGCTCCAGCCGGTGCGCGGCGTCAATGAGGCGTTGCCTATGGTTATCCGAGCGGTGAAATCCACGCTCAGGATTTCGTCGCTGGAATAGATGCCGTTGCCCACTTCGTCGGGCCCGTCGAACGTGGTCAGGTCGTGGGTGACGTGCGGGGCGTATTCGCCCAGCGCCTTGTCCCATCGTTCCCTGCGATCCGGGGCCAGCCACGGGCGCGCGCCAAACCAGCGGCCCACCGCCCGTCCTGCGGGGAAGGCGTTCTGGCGGGCCGAATCGCCTTGTCCGGAAACCACGAGAAGTACGGGCGTCTGCTTCCAATCGTACGAAAACGAACGGTAGAGCTTGTCGATTCGCTCGAACTGCTGCGCCTCCAGCGCGGGATTGATCAGCACCGCCATGTCGCCGATGCCCTCGATGGGGTCGGCTGCGGCAGTCATCTGCGCGGGCACGCCGGACAGCGTGCGGCCCTGCTGGATCAGGTCGTGTTCGATCTTTCCGGTCACCGCCTTCAGCAGCACCTGGCCGCCGAAGCTGTGCCCGACCGTCACCAGCCCCATGAAGCGGCGGGTGTCCGCCTGCTGGCTGGCGTAAATCCTTTGCAGGCGCAGCATGTATTCGCGCAGGTCGCCTTCGCCCGCGCGCTGCGCGGCGGCCTTGCGGCCCCAGAAGGTCAGGTAGTCCAGCGGCCCCGGCAGAGAGCGCCCACGCCAGCCGACGTAGAGGCCGATGATCTTCACGTTCTCGCCCACGCCCAGCATCTTGCGCGCGTCCCGGTATGACGGCTGATCCAGCGTATGCGACAGCGCGTCAAGGGTCTTGTGGAAGTCTTCCAGGTTCTTGTCGTCCGGCTTGGCGTTGTGGTGCCAGCCGTGCACGAACAGCAGGACGATCACGTTCCCTTGCGCTGCCTGCTGTTCCACCGCATCCAGCGTGGTTTGCGCCGCCGTTGGGTTCCAGAACACGCCGTAGTCGTCCACTTCAACCGCATGCAGGCCGTAGCCGGGGTTCGCTTCGAATTTGGGAGCGAAGGCTTTGTGCCCGTAGGAAACACAGCCGGCAAGCAGCGCCACGGCAACGATGAATAGCAACAGCTTGATGAGGAGCATGGTATTTCCGCTGCGGTCAACTGTTCGAACTTGCGTCTTGGGTTCTGTGGATTGATCAGGCTATTCGGGCGATGCACCTAATCGCATGGTTACCAACCACTGACGGGGTAGAACGGGATTTGGTAATCATCGTCGTCGCCGGAGTTATCTACATATATGTCTCCGGACTTCGCGACACATTTTTTCCGTAAAGTGGGTGCGTCCGGCCGTCGAAAGTCTGCACGGATGGCAGACAAGTTGCATCGGGTTTCAGTGATCACATGTCGAGGTGAGTCGTCCCAGAAAAGAGTTTGAAACTCAGTGACTGATGCGATCCATCCGCTGTCGGGATATCCGATGATCCTGCTGAAGTATGTCCTTATTCTAGTTACATATTCCCAGCCGATTGCGTCAACTTTTCTAAGATTCTTTTCATGGATCTTCTTGTCGTATGGGTAATCAACGATGTCATACGAAGCATTAAAGCCACGTATCTCGTTGCTTCTCCATTTTGATTCTGGATCAGGCCCTGGTTTCCTGTCATTTTTGATGTAGAAGGCGTTCTCTAGATGTACAGGCGCGAGTCGTGGATCCATGTTTATGACAATCCCTGGCGGCACATCGAATCCCGCTTTCTTCGCAGTTTCATAAAACAAGGCTGTCTGCAATTGTGGGCTGAAGGCGACAGGCAGGGACTCTCTGGCTGACTTGAGTTTCGCCTTGATGTCACTGCCTTCTGGCGCCTGTTTCAGGCCATTGGCATAGGCCGAGTCGGATGCTTCCCGCTCGCCGCGCCAGCGCTCGCAGTTGCCGACGTAGTACCACGCGCGCGCGTCATTCGATTGCTGTAGTCCATGCCGGAAAAGCGGTAATGCAGTAGCGCAGTCGAATGCGACATAGGCGTCGAATGCCTTTGCGAAAGTAGCTTGTGTGGATGCATTCTGGGCATGGGAAATGCGCGACATCGGCGCGATGATCAGGATGGCCGCCACCGCTGCGTGCAAGCAGTTTGTATTCATTGGTTCTCCAAAAGGCCGGTGGTGCTTGCGCTATTTACAGGTGGAACCGGACTGGCGTTGATTGATCGACGTGATGGACGGTAGCCCGGGCCTTGCACAAGCTGCCAGCGCCACAACGGTGTCGGGCAAGCTGCTTGGGAGCACGGAGGTATCGCCTGCGCCGACGACGTCCGCTCCTCTGTCGAAGTTGCCTTGGGCGTTTTGTTTGCATTCCCAATCCCCCCAGGAATCGCCACCGCCCGACAGATAGCAGAAGGAGAAGGTGATCGGCTCGGAGCATCCGTTCTGGACGGATAAATGTCCGATATAGGCGCTTCCGCTATTGTTCTTGACGATTTTCAGGCATTGGGATCGCTCCAGATCCACGTCCTTGCTGGACTTGATCACGACGTCTGGTGCGGCCCACGGATTTGCGCTGGATGTCCCCCCAGAACTTGCCACCGCCCGGCTGGGCTGGGGCACTGGCGCCATGCTGTCGAACAGGCTTTTCGAGTTTGCTTGTTCCTGCCTGAATTGCCGAGACTGTTCTTCCCATTCCCTTTGTTCCTGCTGCTTGCGTGCCGACCCGGCGCTGAAGATGTCGATTAAGGTCGAAACGCCGTTGGCAATCGCCTCTGTTCTGGCTGCGTTGTTGGAATAGCTGGATGAGGAGGAGTTGCTGGATGAAGAGCCTTGGCTTCCTTGACCGGGGCAGATCCACTTCGTGGGGCTGCAATTTGTTTGGTTGGCGTGACAAGCCGCCTCACTTTTGTAGCATCCGGGGGGTGGCTGCTGCGCGAACGCCGTGCCTGCGGTCAGCATCAGCAGCAGTCCAAAGCAGATGCGGAAATGACGATTGATGTTGTGATTCATGATCATATTTTTCGGCGAAGCGTTTACAGAACGAATTTCTTGCTCAACCCTTATCTCCATTGTTCGACTTCTGCCGAAGTTCACCGACTGCTTCGGAAATAATCTTTCTTTTGATTTTGGGTATGTTGAGAAAGCGATGTGCGAAAAAGGCGGTCGCCAAGCCAAGGCAGAACCATGCGAATTGATGTTCGGTGCCAAAGCGCGCGGTTATAGCGCCGCCCGCCAATACTCCAATCAATGCGCCAAGCTGCGTGATGCCGAACTTGTTCTCCCCGTCCAACGCAGCACCCGCGCACCACCCCACTACCATGCCGAAGGCGATGGGGCCGGCTGCAAGAACGATCGCGTCCATATCCATTCCCTCAATCCAGCCTTGGCCCGACTGCATAGACGCGACGGCGGAACCAGCCTTTGTCGTATAACGCGATCAAGGCCAATCCGTGCATCGGAATCCCCGATTCGGCAGATCCCCTGCCTGTAGCCGGCCCAGTCTGTGACCGGCGTCACGCCATTGTCTGGACCGGCCAGAGTTCTGTAGACACTCAGTTGCCGCTCTGCGCGTAGCGCCTCTCAAACTCTACCGGTGAAAGATCGCCGGCGGAACCATGCCGGCGGATCGGGTTGTAGAACATCT
>JBDHQQ010000072.1:0-11973 GCA_039807145.1 Pseudoxanthomonas sp.
TGGCGAACTGCAGGTGTCCGCCTTCGGCATCGACACTGATGGTGTCGCCGCTGCCGAACTCGCCGGCGAGGATGCGCTGCGCCAGCGGGTTCTCCAGCTGCTGCTGGATCGCGCGCTTCAGCGGACGCGCGCCGTACACCGGGTCGAAGCCGACGTTGCCGAGCAGTTCGAACGCCTTGTCGGAAACCGCGATGCGGATGCCGCGCTCGGCCAGGCGCTTCTCCAGGCCGCGCAGCTGGATGCGCGCGATCGACCTGATCTGCGCCTTGTCCAGCGGGTGGAACACCACGATGTCGTCCAGCCGGTTGATGAACTCGGGGCGGAAGTGCGACTGCACCACCGCCATCACCGCGGCCTTCATCTGCGTGTAGGCCTCGGGCGAGTCGTCGCCGCCCAGTTCCTGGATCATCTGCGATCCCAGGTTCGAGGTCATCACGATCACGGTGTTGCGGAAATCGACCGTGCGGCCCTGGCCGTCGGTCAGGCGGCCGTCGTCCAGCACCTGCAGCAGGATGTTGAACACGTCCGGGTGCGCCTTCTCCACCTCGTCCAGCAGGATCACGCTGTACGGGCGGCGGCGCACCGCCTCGGTCAGGTAGCCGCCGTCCTCGTAGCCGACGTAGCCCGGGGGCGCGCCGACCAGCCGCGAGACCGCGTGCTTCTCCATGAACTCGCTCATGTCGATGCGCACCATCGCGTCCTGCGAGTCGAACAGGAACTCGGCCAGCGCCTTGCACAGCTCGGTCTTGCCGACGCCAGTCGGGCCGAGGAACAGGAACGAGCCGCTCGGCCGGTTGGGATCGCTCAGACCGGCGCGCGAACGGCGCACCGCGTCGGACACGACCTTGATCGCCTCCTCCTGGCCGACCACGCGCGTGTGCATGTGATCTTCCATCTGCAGCAGCTTCTCGCGCTCGCCTTCCAGCATCTTGCTGACCGGGATGCCGGTCCAGCGCGACACGACCTCGGCGATTTCCTCGGCGGTCACCTTGTCCTGCAGCAGCTTGAAGCCGCTGGTCTCGGCTTCCTGCGCGGCCTTGAGCTGCTTTTCCAGCTCCGGCAACTTGCCGTACTGGATCTCGCTCATCTTCGCGAAGTCCTGCTTGCGCTGCGCCGCTTCCAGCTCCAGCCGCGCGGCTTCGATCTGCTCCTTCACTTTCGTGGCGCCCTGCAGCGTGGCCTTCTCGGCCTTCCACACTTCCTCGAGGTCGTTGTACTCGCGCTCCAGCTTGCCGATCTCTTCCTCCAGGTCGGCCAGGCGCTGCTTCGATTCGGCGTCCTTCTCCTTCTTCAACGCCTCGCGCTGGATCTTCAGCTGGATCAGGCGGCGCTCCTTGCGGTCCAGTTCTTCCGGCTTGGAGTCGATCTCCATGCGGATGCGCGAGGCCGCCTCGTCCATCAGGTCGATGGCCTTGTCGGGCAGCTGGCGGTCGGCGATGTAGCGGTTGGACAGGGTGGCCGCGGCGACGATGGCCGGGTCGGTGATCTCCACGCCGTGGTGCACGGCGTACTTTTCCTTCAGCCCGCGCAGGATCGCGATGGTGTCCTCCACCGTCGGCTCGCCGACGAACACCTTCTGGAAGCGGCGCTCCAGCGCGGCGTCCTTCTCGATGTACTTGCGGTATTCGTCCAGGGTGGTCGCGCCGATGCAGTGCAGCTCGCCGCGCGCCAGCGCCGGCTTCAGCATGTTGCCCGCGTCCATCGCGCCTTCGGCCTTGCCGGCGCCGACCATGGTGTGCAGTTCGTCGATGAACAGGATGATCTGGCCCTCGTTCTTGGCCAGGTCGTTGAGCACGCCCTTCAGGCGCTCCTCGAACTCGCCGCGGAACTTGGCGCCGGCGATCAGCGCGCCCATGTCCAGCGACAGCACGCGCTTGCCGCGCAGGCCTTCGGGCACTTCGTGGTTGACGATGCGCTGGGCCAGGCCCTCGACGATGGCGGTCTTGCCGACGCCGGGCTCGCCGATCAGCACCGGGTTGTTCTTGGTCCGGCGCTGCAGCACCTGGATGCAGCGGCGGATTTCCTCGTCGCGGCCGACCACCGGGTCCATCTTGCCCTGCTCGGCGCGCTCGGTCAGGTCGATGGTGTATTTCTCCAGCGCCTGGCGCTGGTCTTCGGCGTTTTCGGACTGCACGGTTTCGCCTCCGCGTACCTTGTCGATGGCCGCTTCCAGTTTCTTCTGGTTCGCGCCCGCGGCCTTCAGCGCCTTGCCGGCTTCGCCGCCGTCCTCCAGCGCGGCCAGCACGAACAGCTCGCTGGCGATGAACGCGTCGCCGCGCTGCTGGGCCAGCTTGTCGGCGACGTTGAGCAGGCGCGCCAGGTCGTTGCCGACCTGCACGTTGCCGGCCTGGCCGGTGACCTTGGGCAGTTTGTCCAGCGCTTCGCCCAGGCGTTCGCGCAGCAGCGGCACATTGACGCCGGCCTGTGCCAGCAACGGGCGCGTGCTGCCGCCCGACTGGTCGAGCAGCGCGGCCAGCAGGTGCACCGGTTCGATGAAATTGTGGTCGCGTCCGACCGCCAGCGATTGCGCATCGGCGATCGCCTGCTGGAAGCGCGAAGTCAGCTTGTCCATCCGCATCGGGATTTCCCCTTCGAGAGTGTGGCCGGCCAATGGCCGGCGATGTCGTCGAAATGCGGTTGCGCAGGCGCGTATTCAAGCACTGCGGCGGGCGAAACCCCAGGCCGGACGGATGCCGGCACGGGCCGGTTCATGATGCCCGGCCGCGGCCGGGCGGCGGCTCAGCCCTGCTTCCATGCCAGGGTCGCCATGCGCCCGGTGCGCTGGTCGCGGCGATGCGAGAAGAAGCGCTTCGGATCGCCGATCGTGCACAGGCCGCCGCCATGGACGTCGGCGGCGTCGATGCCCGCATCGGCCAGGCGCAGCCTGGCGAGCGCGTACAGGTCGACCTTCCAGTGGCCGGGTCGGGTCGGTGCGAACGCGGCCCCGGCGCGCGGATCGCGGGCGACGAAGGCGTCGAACACCTCTTCGCCGATCTCGTAGGCCTGCGGCCCGGCGGCGGGGCCGAGCCAGGCGATGAGGTCCGCCGGCGCGGTGCGCATCGCCGCGATGGTGTTCTCCAGCACACCGCCGGCCAGCCCGCGCCAGCCGGCGTGCGCGGCGCCGACTTCGCTGCCGTCCTTCGCCGCGAACACCACCGGCAGGCAGTCGGCGGTGAGGATGGCGAGGACGACGCCCGCCTCCGAAGTAACGGATGCGTCGGCGACGGGCTCCACTCCCTCTCCCGTCCCACGGGGGAGGGTTGGGGTGGGGGTGCGTGGACTTGCGATGGCATCTTCGCGAGCGGATGCGCCTCCATCCCAACCTTCCCCCGCAAGCGCGGGAAGGGGCTTTTCTTCGCGTACCGAAGAATCCGCAAACCGCACCACCTCCACCCCATGCACCTGCTGCAGCCAGTGCGGCGCATCGGGCAGCCCGCAGCGCTGGACCAGCTCGTTGCGGTTGGCCGATACCGCGCGCACGTCGTCGCCGCTGCGCATGCCCAGGTTGAAACGGTCGAACGGTTTTTCCGATGCCCCCGCGCCGTAACGCAGGGTGGTGAAGGCGACCACGCCCGGCGGCGCGGGCCAGTCGGCGCGCAGCATCGCGCGGCAATCGTCGGCGCCCGCGTTCATGGCTTGTGCGCGGCGGCGTCTTCGCGCAGCAGGCGCATCAGTTCCCGCATGTCGGCCGGCACCGGCGCGGACACCCGCAGCGGTTCGCCGGTCGCGGGATGGGCGAATTCCAGCGTCTCCGCATGCAGGGCCTGGCGCCGGAACCCGCGCAGCGCGGCGACCAGTTCCTCCGACGCGCCCCTGGGCAGCTTCAGCGATCCGCCGTACAGCGGATCGCCGACGATCGGATACTTGATGTGCGCCATGTGCACGCGGATCTGGTGGGTGCGCCCGGTTTCCAGCCGGCATTCCAGCGCGGTGTGGTGGCGGAAGCGTTCGCGCAGGCGGTAGTGGGTGACCGCGTCGCGGCCGTCCTCGCGCACCGCCATCTTCAGGCGGTCGCGCGGGTGGCGGTCGATGGCGGCATCGACGGTGCCACCGGCGACCATCGCCCCGGCCACGACGGCCAGGTATTGCCGGTGCACGTCGCGCGCGGACAACTGCTCGACCAGCGCTGCGTGCGCCTGCAGGGTGCGCGCCACCACCATGACGCCGCTGGTGTCCTTGTCCAGCCGGTGCACGATGCCGGCGCGCGGCAGCGCGGCCAGCGACGGGTCGCGGAACAGCAGCGCGTTGACCAGGGTGCCGTTCGGGTTGCCCGCGCCCGGATGCACGACCAGTCCGGCCGGCTTGTCCAGCACGAAGACCTGTTCGTCCTCGTACAGCACGTCCAGCGGGATGTCCTCCGGCAGCGCGTGGGTCTGGGTCTCGAGGACGGCATCCAGGCTGGCCACCTGCCCGCCACGCACCGGATCGCGCGGCCGGGCCGTCGCGCCGTCGAGGCGGGCGTCGCCGGACTTGATCCATTCGGCCAGGCGCGAACGGGAGAACTCGGGGAACAGTTCGGCCAGCACCGCGTCGAAGCGGCGGCCGGTCGCGGCATCGGGCACCACGGCGCTGCGCGGCACGCCTTCGTCCGGCGATTCGGCGGCGGGGGACGGGCTGGGGGGAAGCGGAGTCATTCGGGGCATTGTTGGCCGGGCGTTCATGGCCGGCAGGCCGCCTAGGCTATCATCGCTGACCTGTTTCCCTGCCGCGGCACGTCCGCCTGCCCATGACCCAGCGCGTCTACCCCCGCCTCCGCGCCCTGCGCATCGCCGCCCTGATCCTGGTCGTCGCCGTCGCCGGCACCGGCTGCGGCAAGTGGTTCAAGAAGGACAAGAAGGCGGACGTCAGCCTGCCGGTCGAGCAGATGTACCAGAAGGCGCACGATTCGATGCGCAAGAACAACTGGAGCCGCGCCGAGACCGACTTCCGCGCGCTGACCGCGCAGTATCCCTACGGGCCGTACACCGAGCAGGCGCTGGTCGAAAGCGCCTACGCCCAATACAAGTCCGGCAAGCGCGACGACGCGGTGTCGACCATCGACAAGTTCATCCGCACCTACCCGAACCAGCGCAACGTCCCCTACATGTACTATCTGCGCGGGCTGGCCAACGCCAACACCGACACGGTGTTCCTGCAGCGGGTGTGGAGCCTGGACAGCAGCCGCCGCGACCTGGCCGCGCCCAACCAGGCCTACAGCGACTTCTCGGTGGTGGCCGAGCGCTTCCCCAACACGCCCTACGCCGCCGACGCGCGCCAGCGCATGGTCGCGCTGCGCAACGTGTTCGCCCGCCACGAACTGGATACCGCGCTGTACTACCTGCACCGCAAGGCCTGGGTGTCCGCCGCCGCGCGCGCCAAGTTCCTGCTGGAAACCTATCCGCAGAGCGCCTACCAGAACGATGCCGTGGCCACCCTGGCCGAGGCCTATACGCAACTCGGCAACCAGACCCTGGCCGCCGACGCCAAGCGCGTGCTCGAACTCAACGACCCGCAGCATCCGTGGCTGCAAGGCGACTGGCCGGACTACCCGTCCGCGCTGCGCAAGCTCAATCCGTTCGCCGGCGAGAAATCGCCGCTGGACAACGACAAGCGCAAACGGTGACCGCGCATCGCGCCCAGCAGGAAGGAGCCGCAAGGCTCCTTCTTTTTTTACGCAAGCGTCCTTGCGGGAGCGGGCCCGCTACCCGGAATAACCGTTGCTGATCGGATAGCGCCGCTCGCGCCCGAACGCGCGCCGCGACACCTTCGGCCCCGGCGCGGCCTGATGGCGCTTCCATTCGCTGGTCCGCACCAGCCGCAGCACCCGGTCCACGGTCGCGGCATCCAGTCCGGCCGCGACGATCTCGTCGCGCGACTGCTCCAGGTCGACGTAGCGGCGCAGGATGGCGTCGAGCACGTCGTACGGCGGCAGCGAATCCTGGTCGAGCTGGTTCTCGCGCAGCTCCGCCGACGGCGGCCGCGCGATCACCGCCGGCGGGATCACCGGCGCGCCGCCGACCGTATTGCGCCACTTCGCCAGGCCGAACACCTCGGTCTTGTACAGGTCCTTGATCGGCGCATAGCCGCCGCACATGTCGCCATAGATCGTCGCGTAACCCACCGCGTACTCGCTCTTGTTGCCGGTGGTCAGCAGCAGGCCGCCGAACTTGTTGCTCAGCGCCATCAACAGCGCGCCGCGCGTGCGCGACTGCAGGTTTTCCTCGGTGGTGTCGACGTCCTTGCCGTCGAAGGCCTGCTCCAGCGCCGCGAGGAAGCCCTGGAACGGCTTCTCGATCGGCAGCGCCAGCAGCTTCACGCCGAGCGCGTCGCACTGTTCCTGCGCGAGATCGTTCGACAGGTTCGCCGTATAGCGCGACGGCATGCGCACCGCGGTGACGTTGCTCGCGCCCAGCGCATCGACCGCCAGCGCCAGCACCACCGCCGAATCGATCCCGCCCGACAGGCCCAGCCAGGCCCTGGAAAAGCCGTTCTTGCCGCAGTAGTCGCGGATGCCGCGCACGACCGCGCGCCACGCCAGCGCGTCCATGCTCTCGTCGCCGTCGTCCATCCACAGCACCGGCGCGAACCGGCGCGCCGCTGCGTCGTAGTCCACCACCAGCCACTGGTCGGTGAACGCCGCCGCGGCCGGATGCACGGTGCCGTCGCCGTCGGCGACCACCGACGCGCCGTCGAACACCAGCGCGTCCTGCCCGCCGACCGTGTTGAGGTAGGCCAGGGCCACGCCGGTTTCCCTGGTGCGTTGCGCCAGCAGCGCGTCGCGCTGCGCGTGCTTGCCGCGTTCGAACGGCGAGGCGTTGGGCACCAGCACCAGTTGCGCGCCGGCCTTCGCGGTGTCGGCCAGCGGCTCGGCGAACCACAGGTCCTCGCAGATCACCAGGCCGACCGCCACGCCTTTCGCCTCGAACACGCACGCGCCGCCGTCCGGGTCGACGTCGAACCAGCGGCGTTCGTCGAACACCGCGTAGTTGGGCAGTTCGCGCTTGCGATAGGTCGCGGCGACCCCGCCGTCGCGCAGCACGCTGGCCGCGTTGTACAGGACGCTGCCCACGGACTCCGGCCAGCCGACCACGGCGACGATGCCCTGCGCCGCCGCCGCGATGCGCCGCAGCGCCGCCTCGCAATCGGCCAGGAACGACGGCCGCAGCAGCAGGTCTTCCGGCGGATAGCCGCTGACCGCCAGTTCCGGGAACAGCACCACGTCGGCGCCGTACTCGTCGCGCGCCTCGGCGATCATCCGCGCGATGCGCCGCTCGTTGCCGGCGACGTCGCCGACCGGGAAGTCGAACTGGGCCAGGGCGATGCGCAGGGTGGTCATTTCAGATCCCATGGGTCAGGAAATCCAGCGCGTCGATGATGGTCAGGCGCTCGGCGGACACGTCCGCCACCCGCCTGCCGAGCATCTGCATCGGCACACTGGTGATCTGCGCCGTATCCATCACCATCCGCTTGCCCGCGATAGTCAGCAAGGGCATCAAGCGACCGACCGGCGCCCGCGCCCGCTCGGGCGCGATCAGGGGCACGACCACGCGGGATTCGACGATTTCGATCAGGTCGCCCTGCACGTTCAACCAGCAAGGCACGAAGCGCCGCGATGCCGCGTCGGCATTCGCATAAACGAAGAACTGGCTCATTTCCCCAGCGACGCCTTGAAGGCGCGCACGTGATCGCCGGCGACTCCGTCGCGCGCAACGCGTTCGTTGTACGCGGCGATCGCCTCGCGGTTCTCCTCCAGCCACTTCTCGCGCAGGCGCGCGCGGACCTCGGCTTCCAGCGCCTTCTCCAGCGTGGCCGAAAGGTTGATCTCCAGCGCCTTGGCCCGGTCCAGCAACTCGGCGTTGACGCTGAGGTTGGCGGCGCGCTTGGCGCCGTAGCCGGATTGCTCTTCGCGGATGCGCACGACGAATCCTCGCACGAGTGATGCGCACAGGTTATGCGCATCATGGCCGCTCATCAAGTCGCGTCAGCCGCCCCGATCCTCTCCTTCCCCCGCTTGCGGGGGAAGGCCGGGATGGGGGCAGGCCTCCGCAAGCCGCTGCACGATCACTTCGAAGACTCCCTCCTGCCTTGCGCCAGGCAAACGAAAAACCGCCCTCAGGCGGCTTTTCGTGCTCTGGAAGACCGCGTTTCCCGGCGATGCGCCAGAACGGCCCGCCCGGAGATTTACTTCAACCGTGCCGCGATCGCCGCGCCCAGGTCGCCCGGCGACTTGACCGTGGTGACGCCGGCCTTTTCCATCGCGGCGAACTTGCCCTCGGCCGTGCCCGAGCCGCCGGAAGCGATCGCGCCGGCATGGCCCATGCGCTTGCCCTTGGGCGCGGACGCGCCGGCGATGAAGCCGACCACCGGCTTGGTCACGTGCTTGCTGATGTATTCGGCGGCTTCTTCCTCGGCGCTGCCGCCGATCTCGCCGACCATGATGATGCCTTCGGTCTGCGGATCGTCCTGGAACAGCTTCAGCGCATCGATGAAGTTGGTGCCGTTGATCGGGTCGCCGCCGATGCCGATGCAGGTCGACTGGCCGAGGCCGGCGTCGGTGGTCTGCTTGACCGCCTCGTAGGTCAGCGTGCCCGAGCGCGACACGATGCCGATCTTGCCCGGCATGTGGATGTGGCCCGGCATGATGCCGATCTTGCATTCGCCCGGCGTGATCACGCCGGGGCAGTTCGGCCCGATCAGGCGCGCGGCCGGGTAGCGGTCCAGCACGTTGCGGACCCGCATCATGTCCAGCACCGGGATGCCCTCGGTGATGCAGACGATGACCTTGATCCCGGCCGCGGCCGCTTCCATGATCGCGTCGGCCGCGAACGGCGGCGGCACGTAGATGACCGAGGCGTCGGCGCCGGTCGCTTCGACCGCCTGCGCCATGGTGTCGAACACCGGCAGGCCGAGGTGCTGGGTGCCGCCCTTGCCGGGGGTCACGCCGCCGACGACCTGGGTGCCGTAGTCGAGCATCTGCTGCGCGTGGAAGGTGCCCTGCGAACCGGTGAAGCCCTGCACCAGCACCTTGGTGTTCTTGTTGATCAAAACGGACATTGGATTATTCCTGTGGGGCGGGCCCTGGCCCGCCATCGAATGTGCGGCGGGCCGGGGCCCGCCCTACGGCGCTCGGGACGACAATCGAAGTCAGGCGGCCTGCTTGACGGCTTCCACCGCCTTCTTCGCGCCGTCGTTGATGTCGTCGGCGGGGATGATCGCCAGGCCGGAGTTCTTCAGCAGTTCCTTGCCGGCATCGACGTTGGTGCCTTCCAGGCGCACGATCACCGGCACCTTGACCCCCACTTCCTTGACCGCGGCGATGATGCCCTCGGCGATCATGTCGCAGCGGACGATGCCGCCGAAGATGTTGACGAAGATCGCCTTCACCGACGGCGAGCGCAGGATCAGCTTGAACGCCTCGGTCACCTTCTCCTTGTTGGCGCCGCCGCCGACGTCGAGGAAGTTGGCCGGCTCGCCGCCGTTGAGCTTGATCACGTCCATCGTGGCCATGGCCAGGCCGGCGCCGTTGACCATGCAGCCGATGTTGCCGTCCATGGTCACGTAGTTCAGGTCGTACTTCGACGCCAGCACCTCGGTCTCGTCCTCCTGGCGCACGTCGCGCATCGCCACCAGTTCGGCATGGCGGAAGTTGGCGTTGTCGTCGGAGTTGATCTTGCCGTCCAGCACGGCCAGGTCGCCGTTGTCCAGGATCGCCAGCGGGTTCAGTTCGACCAGGGCCAGGTCCTTGTCGTTGAACAGCCTGTACAGGCCCAGCATGATCTTCGACAGCTGGCCGACCTGCCTGGCGTTCAGGCCCAGGGCGAAGCCGAGGTCGCGGGTCTGGTACGGCTGCAGGCCTTCGACGAAGTCCACGTGCAGGGTCTTGATCGCCTCGGGCTTCTCGTGGGCGACCTGCTCGATGTCCATGCCGCCTTCGGCCGAAGCGATGAAGGTGACGGTGCGGGTGCCGCGGTCGACCAGCACCGACAGGTACAGCTCCTTGGCGATGTCGGTGGCCTGGGTGACCAGCACGCTGTCGACCGGCAGCTGCACGCCGGCGGTCTGGTAGGTGGCCATCTTCGTGCCGAGCATCGCCTTGGCGTACTGCTTCACCTCGTCCAGGGTCTTGGCCAGCTTGACGCCGCCGGCCTTGCCGCGGCCGCCGGCGTGGATCTGCGCCTTCACCACCCAGAAGTCGCCGCCGATGGCCTTGGCCGCCGCGACCGCCTCGTCGGGGGATTGGGCCACCTGGCCCTTGGGCACGGCAATGCCGTAGTCGCCGAACAGTTGCTTGGCCTGGTATTCGTGGAAATTCATGCGTCACCGTAGTCAGGGGAACCGAACGCATCGCGCGCCGGGACGGCGGGCGCCGCTGGCCGGACCGGGCAGATGGGTCCGTTATTGTCGCGCAGCGGCTGCTGCGGCGCAAAATAGACAGCCCCTATACTTTCGGCTCACTCCGGAGTCCCGCCTTGGCCCAGCCCAGTTCCTCGTTCGGATTCCTCAGTTCGGCCCCGGAACGCGAGCTGTATTTCTTCGCCCTGTACCGGCTGCTGGAAGCGGCGATGATCGCCGCGCTGCTGTTCAGCCCGCTGCGCGACCTGATCGGCACGCCGACCCACCCGCAGCTCGCCGCGGGGGCCTCGGTCCTGTACCTGGCGCTGGCCACGGTGCTGCTGCTGCTGGGGCGGCTGGACGGCTGGCGCACCGGCGTGGTCGTGCTGGGCGTGCTCGCCGACATCGCCATGGCCGCGGCGATCAGCCACCTGCTGCCGGCGGCGGGCACCACCGCGGCCCTGCTGCTGACCTTCAACCTGGCCGCCGCTGCGCTGCTGCTGCCGCTGGCGATCGGCCTGAGCCTGGCCCTGCTGGCCGCGCTGTCGCTGCTGGGCGTCGCGGCCTGGGCGATGGCGCACAACCCGCAGGGCCCCCACGTGCTGGCCCAGCCGTTGGCCTTCACCCTGACCTACCTGGCCGCGGCCTGGCTGGCCCACACCACCGGCCAGCGGCTGCGTTCCAGCCAGGCGCTGGCCGAAAGCCGCGGCTCGGCCCTGACCCGCCAGGTCGAACTCAACGAACTGATCATCCGGCGCATGCGCACCGGCGTGCTGCTGGTCGACGAGGACGGGCGCATCCGCCTGGCGAACGAGGCCGCGCTGGCCGCGCTGGGCGCCACCTCCCGGCTCGACGGCCTGCTGCTGCGCGAGGCCGCCCACCCGCTGAGCGTGCGCCTGTCCGAATGGCGGCGCGGCGGCGAGCGCAACGACAACGCCATCCTGCAGCTGGACCCCAACCAGCCGGCCATGCTGCCGCGCTTCGTCCGCCCCGACCCGGACAGCGCCCAGGCCCTGGTGTTCCTGGACGATGCCGACCTGGTGTCGCGCCGCGCCGAAACCCTGACCCTGTCCACCCTGGGCCGCTTCGCCGCCAGCCTGGCCCACGAGATCCGCAACCCGCTGGCCTCGATCAGCTATGCCGCGCAGCTGCTGGAGGAGGCCGACCTGGCTCCCGCCGACCGCCGCATGGTGCAGATCATCGTGCAGCAGTGCCGGCGCACCAACGCCATCATCGAAACCGTGATGGGCATGGCCCGGCGCGAGCGCGCCGCGGCCGAGCGCCTGGGCCTGCGCCGCTTCGCCGAGCGCTTCGTCGTGGAATACAAGGCCGGCCTGCCGCTGGAAACCGACAAGATCGACGTGGTGACCCCCGCCAAGCCGGTGCTGGCGACGGTCGATCCGCGCCACCTGCACCAGGTGACCAGCACCCTGGTGCAGAACGCGCTGAACCACGGCCGCCTGCCCGGCCAGCCCGCGCGGGTGTCGCTGATCGTCTACCAGGACGAACAGCCCACCCTGGACGTGATCGACCGTGGACCGGGCATCCCCGAGGCGGTCGCCGCGAACCTGTTCAAGCCCTTCTACACCACCTCCGAGCACGGCACCGGCCTGGGCCTGTACCTGGCCCGCGAGATCTGCCTGGCCAACCAGGCCACGCTGG
>JBDHQQ010000073.1:0-11828 GCA_039807145.1 Pseudoxanthomonas sp.
ATGGCGGCGGCCACGCGCTCGGCGAAGCCGGCCGGCGCCGGGGCCTGCGCACGGCCGCGCAGCGCGTCGCCGCACAGTTGCCAGCGTTCCCAGTAGGCGTTAAGTTCGCCGTCGTGCTGCAGGCGGCGCAGCAGGAAGCGCGCCTCGTCGGGCGGCAGGTCGCCGTCCATCAGCGCGGACAGCTGCAGGCGATAGTGCAATTCGAGCTTGTCGTCGTTCATGGGTTGCTGGCTCACGGGCGGTTCCGCTCCCGGGTAGCGCTTTCGACATCGAGCAGCGGCCGAAGTTCCGCATCGATCGCCTCGCGGGCCCGGAAGATGCGCGAACGCACCGTGCCGATGGGGCAACCCATCTTCTCGGCGATCTCGTCGTAGCTCAGGCCCTCGACCTCGCGCAGGGTAATCGCGGTGCGCAGTTCCTCCGGCAGCGCGTCCACCGCCTTCATCACCGTACGCTCCAGTTCCTGGCGCATCAGCTCGCGCTCGGGGGTGTCGGTGTCGCGCAGGCGCACGCCGGCGTCGTACTGCTCGGCGTCGGCGGCGTCGATGTCCTCGCCCGGCGGGCGGCGGTTGTGGGCGACCAGGTGGTTCTTGGCGGTGTTCACGGCGATGCGGTGCAGCCAGGTATAGAACTGGGCGTCGCCGCGGAAATTGCCTATCGCGCGGTAGGCGCGCAGGAAAGTGTCCTGGGCGACGTCCTGGGCCTCGCTCCAGTCGTGCACGTAGCGGCCGACCAGCGCCACCACCCGGTGCTGGTACTTGCGCACCAGCAGGTCGAAGGCCGCGCCGTCGCCGCGCTGCACCCGCCTGACCAGTTCCAGGTCCAGTTCGGGCGCCGCCGCGCCATCGGGGACCGGCGCCTGCGCGGCCGGGGCGTTGGATTCGGATTTGCTCAGCATTTCGGCCATGCCGGGCCGTACTCCCTGTCGGCTCGGATGGACCGGGCCCTGTGACCGCGCGGACGCGGGAAAGTTCGTGCGCCCAGCTTGCACCGCAGGCGCGACAGCCGACAGGCCCGGAAGGCACGGTACCGCCGAACGCCTTCCCCGACATGGGGATTTGACGCAGGCCAAACAACCTCGGGATGATATTCGCCTTTCCATACGCTTTCGGATGGTGCAGGCATGGCGGCGAATTTCGATGGGTTGCGGTTCAGCCACTGGCAGGCCGAAGTGCGCGGCGATGGCATCGTCGTGCTGTCCTTCGACCGCCAGGGCGCCAGCGTCAACGCCTTTTCGCAGGATGTGCTGATCGAGCTGGGCGACATCGTCGAGCGGTTGGCGATCGATCCGCCGAAGGGGCTGGTGCTGCGTTCGGCCAAGGCCTCCGGCTTCATCGCTGGGGCGGATCTGAAGGAATTCCAGGAATTCGACCGCAGGGGCACGGTCGACGACGCCATTCTCCGCGGCCAAAGCGTGTTCCAGAAGCTGGCCGAACTGCCCTGCCCCACGGTTTCCGCGATCCACGGCTTCTGCATGGGCGGCGGCACCGAGATCTCGCTGGCCTGCCGCCATCGCGTGGCCAGCAACGACCCGTCCACCCGCATCGGCCTGCCCGAGGTGAAGCTGGGCATCTTCCCCGGCTGGGGCGGCAGCGCGCGCCTGCCGCGGCTGGTCGGCGCGCCGGCGGCGATGGACCTGATGCTGACCGGCCGCACCCTGTCGGCCAGCGCGGCCAAGGCGATGGGCCTGATCGACAAGACCGTCGAACCGGCGGTGCTGGTCGATGCGGCCATCGGCCTGATCGAATCGCCGCCGCCGCGCGCGTTCAGGCAGCGCGCCCTCGGCTGGATCACCAATACCTGGCTGGCGCGGCGGATCCTCGCCCCGCAGATGGCCAAGCAGGTCGCGCGCAAGGCGCCCAGGGCGCACTACCCCGCGCCGTATGCGCTGATCGACACCTGGCAGCGGGCCGGCGGCAAGGGCATCCACGGCCGCCTCGAGGCCGAGCGCAAGGCGGTGGTGAAGTTGGCCAGCACGCCCACCGCACGCAACCTGGTGCGCATCTTCTTCCTGACCGAGCGCCTGAAGGGGCTGGGCGGCAAGAACCGCGACATCCAGCGCGTGCATGTGGTCGGCGCGGGCGTGATGGGTGGCGACATCGCCGCGTGGGCCGCTTACAAGGGCTTCGAAGTGACCCTGCAGGACCGCGAGCAGCGCTTCATCGACCCGGCGCTGGCGCGCGCGCAGGAACTGTTCGCCAAGCGGGTCAAGGACGAGAGCAAGCGCCCCGCCGTGGCCGCGCGCCTGAAGGGCGACCTAGCCGGCGACGGCGTGGCGGACGCCGACCTGGTGATCGAGGCGATCATCGAGAACCCGGAGGCCAAGCGCGACCTGTACCAGTCGCTGGAGCCGCGGATGAAGCCGGACGCGCTGCTGACCACCAACACCTCGTCGATCCCGCTGACCGAGCTGCGCGAGCACATCCAGCGCCCGGCGCAGTTCGGCGGCCTGCACTACTTCAACCCGGTCGCGCAGATGCCGCTGGTGGAAATCATCCATCACGACGGCATGGCCGCCGAAACCGGGCAGCGCCTGGCCGCGTTCTGCAAGGCCATCGACAAGCTGCCGGTGCCGGTCGCCGGCACGCCGGGCTTCCTGGTCAACCGGGTGCTGTTTCCGTACATGCTGGAAGCCGGCACCGCGCTGGCCGAGGGCATTCCCGGCCCGGTCATCGACAAGGCCGCGGTGAAGTTCGGCATGCCGATGGGTCCGATCGAACTGCTCGACACCGTCGGCCTGGATGTCGCCGCCAGCGTCGGCCGCGAACTGGCGCCATTCCTCGGCCTGGCCGTGCCCGCGGCGCTGGGCAGCGTCGAACCGGGCAAGCGCGGCAAGAAGGACGGCCAGGGCCTGTACCCGTGGCAGAACGGCAAGCCGGTGAAGCCGGAAGTCGCCAAGGACTACGCCGCGCCTTCCGACCTGGAGGACCGCCTGGTCCTGCCGCTGCTCAACGAAGCGGTGGCCTGCCTGCACGACGGCGTGGTCGCCGACGGCGACCTGCTGGATGCCGGCGTGATCTTCGGCACCGGTTTCGCCCCGTTCCGCGGCGGCCCGATCCAGTACATCCGCAGCGTCGGCGCCGATGCGCTGGTCGAGAAACTCAAGGCGCTGCAGGCACGCCATGGCGACCGCTTCGCCCCGCGCCCCGGCTGGGATTCGCCACTGTTGCGGCAGCCGGCGGCCTGACGACAACGTCGCATCGGCGATAATCGATCCGGGGCCCGCGTGGCCCCGGATTCGTTCATACCCCTCGCACAGGACCTTGCATGTTCAACCTCAGCGCGCCCACCACCGGCATGTTCTTCATTTCCCTGCTGCTTGGCGGCATCGGCGTGGCCGCGAAGCTCGGCTACATCCCGGCGCTGGCCCCGCACGCGTTCTGGATCGTCACCGCGGGACTGGCTGCGCTGCTGGCGGGGAATCTGTTCAAGGGGCTGTGATCTGAAATCGAATTTTTTTGTCGGTCAGGATGGAGGCTCAACATCCGACAGCACCCATGGCACACGAGTTTCAAAATCGAGTTGACAGACAGCAAGTCCCGTAAACGTGTCTGGAACCATGCTTGTGTGGTGCGTAATCGCAAGCTCGATCCCGGGCGCGAACGACTGGTATCGAACTTCGCCTGTACCATCCGGATACTGCATGGCATCCGCACCTGAGACTATTCGGCCCACGAAATGAAACCAGCCTCCGGTGAGGTACAGTCCGGTAGGCTCCTTTGTCCAATGGCAAAGTTCGGCTGGTTTCAGGGGATCAATTCCCAATGAACCTGCAAGTTCCATGAACTCCGTTGGGAAAGCACGGCCAACCGCGGCGTCGAAATTGCGGCACTGATCGCATGGACAACCCGTCCCTATAGGCAACGGTGCGTAGGCGGAGCGCGTCGCATCCGGATCGTGCTCGATTTGCCAACTCGCGATTTGCAGCCGCATGGCTATTTGCGGCCGTCCACTACATCGTATGCGTCGGCTTGTCCGAGTTCAGCGTGCCGGCCAGCAGCGTCTCGATGCGGCTGCGCAGCGCTTCGCCTTCGCCGGAATCGGCGAACTGCACGCCGATGCCGGCGCTGCGGTTGCCCTGTGCGCCGACCGGGGTGGTCCACACCACCTTGCCGACCACGGGCAGGCGGTCGCTGGATTCGGGCAGGCTCAGCAGCACGAACACTTCATCGCCCAGCGCATAACGCTTCGGCGTGGGCACGAAGATTCCGCCGCCTTTCACCTGCGGCATGTACGCGGCGTACAGCGCCGCCTTGTCCTTGAGCACCAGCGACAGGATGCCCTGCCGCGCGCCCGCACCTGCTGCCGAAGTCATCTGCCTCGCCCCCCGTTCTCCATTGCCCCTTTCGCCGGCCCGCGCCAGCGCAGGAGCAGTTCCGCCACCGCCAGGTCGCCGCGCACCGTGGTGCGCAGCAGGTCGCGGGTGCGGTTGGCCGCATCGAACCACCCTGCCAGCTTGTGCAATCGCGCCGGATCGGTCAACCCGGCGTCGGCCACGCGCGCCAGGGCGAGGTCGGCTGCATGACGTAAACGCAGATCGGCGTGTTCATCGGCCGTCCAGCGCTGCGCGGTTTCCGCCGCGCCGGCTTCGCCGCGCTCCAGTTTGTCCAGGTCGCCGGCCACCTGGCGACGCAGGGCCAGTCCTTCTCCCTGCAGCCATTCGTTGGCCAGGCCCGGATGGCCGCGGGCGAAATCCAGCGCCTCGGCCGCGCTCTTTTCCGGGAAGCCCTGCCCCTGCAGCCACGCCAGCGCCTCCGCGCGCGGGGGCAGCCGGAATTCCAGGCGCTGGCAGCGGCTGCGGATGGTCGCCGGCAGGCGCATCGGCTGCGCCGTCACCAGGAACAGGTAACGCCCGGGAACCGGCTCTTCCAGGGTTTTCAGCAGGGAATTGGCCGCGCTCTCGTTCAACGCCTCCGCCGGTTCGATCAGCGCCACCACGTTGCCGCCGAATTGCGGCGTCTTGTACAGGCGCTCGCTCAGGTCGCGCACCTGCTCCACGGTCAGTTGCGTCCACATGCTTTTGGTGGACGACTTCGGGTTCAGCGCATAGCCGATGAAAATCGCATCCGGGTGCGCCGGATGCCCGTGCGGATGCGAGGGCGACTTGTCTGGCCGGTGTTCGAGCGGGTCGCGCTGCGAGCGGGACAGATACAACAGGCAACTCTTGCATCGTCCGCAAGGGTGCCCGCCTTGCCGATCCATGCACAACGCGTATTGCCCGAACCGTTCCACTACCGCGCGCTTGCCCAGTCCCGCCGGACCGCCGATCAGTTGACCGTGGCCAAGCCTGCCCGCATCGAATGCCTCGACCAGATGGGCGTACGCACGTTGTTGCCAGGGCGCGAAGGCTTCGCTCATCGCTGTGCGTCCAGCCATTGCGACACCGCCAGCGATACCTCCGCGGCCACTTCCGCCGGCGACTGCGCGGCGTCGATCACCCGGAAGCGCTGCGGCTCGGCCGCGGCGCGGCGGCGGAAGCCCTCGCGCACGCGCTCGAAGAAATCGTCCTGCTCGCTTTCGATCCGGTCGGGCCACAGGTCGCGCCCGGCGGCGCGCGCGCGGCCGATGCGGACGTCCAGGTCCAGCAGCACCGTCAGGCCCGGCTTCACGCCGACCGCGCGGCGTTCCAGCGCCTCTATCCACGCCTTGTCCAGGCCGCGGCCGTCGCCCTGGTAGGCGTAGCTGGAATCGGTGAAACGGTCGCTGAGCACGAAAGCCCCGCGCTGCAGCGCCGGCTGCACCACCTCGCGCACGTGCTGCGCGCGCGAGGCGAACATCAGCAGCAGTTCGGTTTCCGGCGCCAGCGGTTCGTCCTTCGCGTTCAACAGCAGCTCGCGGATGCGCTCGGCCAGCGGCGTGCCGCCCGGCTCGCGGGTGACCACGACGTCGAAGCCGCGCGCCTGCAGCACATTGCGGATCGCCGCCAGCGCGCTGGTCTTGCCCGCGCCCTCGCCGCCTTCCAGGCTGATGAAACGGGGATGGCTGACCACGGCCTCGGTCATTGCTGGCTCGCCTGCTTCTGCCGGGCGGCGCGCAGCTGCTGCAGGTAGCGCGCGACCGCGGCGTTGTGCTGGTCCAGGCTGGCGGTGAAGGCATGCTTGCCGCTGCCGTCGCCCAGGGCGACGAAGTACAGCGCATCGCCGTCGGCCGGGTCCACCGCCGCCTTCAGCGATGCGCGGCCGGGCATGGCAATGGGGCTGGGTGGCAGGCCGGTGCGGGTGTAGGTGTTGTACGGCGTGTCGGCCAGCAGGTCGGCCCGGCGGATGTTGCCGTCGTAGGCGCCGCCCAGGCCGTAGATCACCGTGGGGTCGGTCTGCAGCTTCATGCCCAGCTTCAGCCGCCGCGCGAACACGCCGGCGATCTGCCGGCGTTCGTCGGGATTGCCGGTTTCCTTCTCGATGATCGATGCGAGGACCAGCGCCTCGTCGGCCGACTGCAGCGGAACGTCGGCGGCACGCCCGCGCCACGCCTCGGCCAGTGCCTTGTCCATCGCCGCGTAGGCGCGCTTCAGCACGTCCAGGTCGCTCTCGCCGCGCGTGTACACGTAGGTTTCGGGCAGGAAGCGGCCCTCCGGATGCTGGCCGGCGTGGCCCAGCGCGGCCATCAGTTCGGCATCGTCCATCTGCGCGGTTTCCTGCCGCAGCGGCGTGGCATTCTTCAGCGCGGCGCGCAGTTGGCGGATGTTCCAGCCTTCGATGATGGTGACGCGATGCTGGATCACCTTGCCGTCGCGCATGTTCAGCAGCAGCCGGCGCGGGGTCAGGCCCGGCTCCAGCGCGTATTCGCCGACCTTCAGCCTGCCGGCCGCGTCCACGCGCCGCGCCAGCAGCTGCCATTCGAAATCCCTGCCCTGGTCGACGCCGTACTGGCGCAGCTTGCGCAGTACCCTGGCGAACGAATCGCCGGATTCGACCATCACGCTGTCGCCCGGCTGCAAGCCGGCGATGGGCCGGTCGGCGAAACGATCGTAACGCTGCCACGTCCAGGCGCCGAAAGCCGCGGCGGCCGCCAGCAGCAGCAATGCGACGATGGCGATGTTGCGGCAACCGCGTTTGCAACCTGACGCCACGCTGGCCTCGTTCGATGGTGTTCGGGAGGGGAAGGATACCCTGCCC
The DNA here is from genome assembly GCA_039807145.1 of Pseudoxanthomonas sp. GTDB lineage: Bacteria > Pseudomonadota > Gammaproteobacteria > Xanthomonadales > Xanthomonadaceae > Pseudoxanthomonas_A. The sequence goes on from JBDHQQ010000073.1 coordinate 7,116, forward strand.
GCCGTGCATTCCGGGTCGATGCCGGCGCCCGCAGGAACGCCCTTCAGGGCGCTCCTACGGGGACGCAAGGGCGTTCAGGAGGCCGCGGGCCTTGGCGCGGGTCTCGTCCAGCTCGCGTTCGGGCACCGAGTCGGCGACGATGCCCGCACCGGTGCGGAAGCACACCTCGCTCCCCTGCACTTCGGCGCTGCGGATCAGGATGTTCAGGTCCAGGTCGCCATCGCGGTTCAGCCAGCCGAACGCGCCGGTGTAGGCGCCGCGCGGCGTGCGCTCCAGCTCGGCGATGATCTGCATGCAGCGCACCTTCGGGCAGCCGGTGATGGTGCCACCGGGGAACACCGCGCGGATCGCCTGCCCCGGGGTCGCGTCGGCGCGCAGGCGGCCGCGCACGTTGCTGACGATGTGGTGGACGTGGGCGTAGCTTTCCACCGTCATCAGCTCGTCCACCTCGACGCTGCCGGGTGCGCAGACACGGCCCAGGTCGTTGCGCTCCAGGTCGATCAGCATCACGTGCTCGGCGCGCTCCTTCGGATGGCCGGCGAGTTCGCGGATGCGCGCCGCATCGTCGTCGCCGGCGAAGCGCGGACGGGTGCCGGCGATGGGCCGGGTTTCGATCGCGTCGCCACGTACCGACACCAGCCGCTCCGGCGAGGAGCTGGCGACCGCGCGGCCCGCGCCGACGAACAGGCCGGCGAACGGCGCCGGATTGGCGCTGCGCAGCCTTGCGTACAGCGCGGACGGATCGACCGGCCGGTCGAAGCGCGCGTCCCAGCCCCGCGACAGGTTGACCTGGAACACGTCGCCGGCGGCGAGATAGCCGAGTATCCGGTCCACGCCGCGCAGGAATTCGTCGGGCGCATCCTCGTCGATCCGCGCGGGCGCCTGCCATGCGGGCGGCGCGGTCGGCGACGACGCGAGATCGGTCGCGATGCATTCCAGCAGGTCGGCATGCCCGGTTTCTGCGACGGCGACGCATTCGCCGGTCGCGCGGTCGCGCAGCACGGCGGCCGGACAGCGCAGCGCAACGGCGACGGGGATCGCGTCTTCGCGCCGAGGCAGCTCGAGCACCGGTTCGACCTGCGCGGCCAGTTCGTAGTCCAGCAGCAGCGCCCAGCCGCCGCGGAACGGCCAGCACGGCGCTTCGCGCGGCACGCGCAGCGCGCGCCACCGCGCATCGAGTGCGGTGAGGAAATCGCCGTCGACGGGTAGACCGTCGAGGTCGCGAACGACACCATCGGGTTCGAGCCGCAGGCCTTCGCCATCCGTCGCCAGCAGCAGGTCCCAGCGCCCGTGCACGCTGCCCGAGGCGACCGACTCCAGCAGCAGCGGATAGCGCGCGGGCGCGCGCCGGTGCAGCGCGAGCAGGTCGGTGTCGGCGGGAAGCGCGCGGGTCTGGATCATCGATAGGCTCGTCATTCCCGCGCAGGCGGGAATGACGAACGAGAAATCAGATGCGCCGGAACACCAGCGTGCCGTTGGTGCCGCCGAAGCCGAAGCCGTTGGACATGGCCACGTCGATCTTCTTCTCGCGCGCCACGTTCGGCACGTAGTCGAGGTCGCAGCCTTCGCCCGGCTCGTCCAAGTTGATGGTCGGCGGGATGATGCCGTGGTGCAGGGCCAGCACGGTGAAGATCGCCTCGGCGCCGCCGGCGGCGCCGAGCAGGTGGCCGGTCATCGACTTGGTCGAGCTGACCATGGTCCTGTATGCGTGGTCGCCCAGCGCGCGCTTCATCGCCAGAGTCTCGGCCACGTCGCCCAGCGGCGTCGAGGTGCCGTGCGCGTTGAGGTATTCGACCTGCCCGGGATCCACCCCGGCGTCCTTCAGCGCGGCCAGCATGCAGCGCGCCGGGCCTTCGCCGTTCTCGCTGGGCGCGGTCATGTGGAAAGCGTCCTGCGACGCGCCGAAGCCGGCCAGTTCGGCATAGATGCGCGCGCCGCGCGCCTTGGCGTGCTCGTATTCCTCCAGCACCAGGATGCCGGCGCCGTCGCCCAGCACGAAGCCGTCGCGATCCTTGTCCCACGGGCGCGATGCGCGGGTCGGGTCGTCGTTGCGCGTGGACATGGCCTTCATCGCGCAGAAGCCGGCCACCGACGACGGCGACGAGCCGCGTTCGGCGCCGCCGGCGATCATCACGTCGGCGTCGCCGTACTGGATGGTGCGCATGGCGATGCCGATGGAATGGTTCGAAGTGGCGCAGGCCGACACCGCGGAATAACCCGGCCCCTTCAGCCCCTTCATGATGCTGAGGTGGCCCGGCAACATGTTGATGATGGTGCTGGGGATGTAGAACGGGGAGACCTTGCGCGGGCCGCCCTCGTGCAGCTTCACCGCGGTTTCCTCGATGCCGAGGATGCCGCCGATGCCGGCGCCGATGATCGCGCCGATGCGTTCGGCATTGGCTTCGCCGACCTCCAGCCCGGAGTCGTCCATCGCCATCAGCGACGCGGCCAGGCCGTAATGGATGAACGAATCCATCTTCTTCGCGTCCTTCGGCGGCACGAAGGCGGTCGGGTCGAAATCGCGGATCTCGCCCGCGATCTTCGTGGTGTAGCCCTCGGTATCGAAGGTGGTGATCGGGCCCAGTCCGGAACGGCCGTTGACGATGCCGTCCCAGCTGCTGGCCAGGTCGTTGCCCAGCGGCGAGACCATGCCCATACCGGTGACGACGACGCGGCGACGCTGGCTCATTTCAGGTTCCTCGTGGGTCTGGCCGGCCCCGCGCCAGGCGGCGCGGGCGCTCGCGGACCGGATACGCGCGGGGCCGCATTCGCGGCCCCGGCACGGTTTGCTGCGGACGCCGGGCTTAAGCCTTGACGTGCGCCTTGACGTAGTCGATGGCCTGCTGCACCGAGGTGATCTTCTCGGCTTCCTCGTCCGGAATCTCGCACTCGAACTCCTCTTCCAGCGCCATCACCAGTTCGACCGTGTCCAGCGAATCGGCACCCAGGTCGTCGACGAACGACGCGCTGTTGGTGACTTCCTCTTCCTTCACGCCGAGTTGTTCGACGACGATCTTCTTGACGCGCTCTTCAATGGTGCTCATGTGTTCTCGCTCCAGACGGAGTTGGTGGTTGTTCGGATTGCCATCGGGGACGACGGCGACCGGGCATAGTTTAGAGGAAACGCGCGGTTGCGGGCAGGTGCCGGCAACCACAATGCAATCAATCGCTTACGGACGATTCGTGATCACGGCATGTACATGCCGCCGTTGACGTGCAGGGTTTCGCCGGTGATGTAGCCGGCCGACGGACTGGCCAGGAAAGCCACCGCGTGGGCGATGTCCGCCGGTTCGCCCAGGCGGCCTAGCGCGATCTGCTGCGCCAGCGCCTGCTTCGATTCCTCGGGCAGGTCCTTGGTCATGTCGGTGGCGATGAAGCCCGGCGCGACCACGTTGACGGTGACCCCGCGCGAACCGATTTCCTTGGCCAGCGACTTGCTGAAGGCGATGATGCCGGCCTTGGCCGCGGCGTAGTTGGCCTGGCCGGCGTTGCCGGTGACGCCGATCACCGAAGCGATGTTGACGATGCGGCCCTTGCGCGCCTTCATCATGCCGCGCATCACCGCCTTGCTGGCCCGGTAAACGCTGGTCAGGTTGGTGTCCAGGATCGCCTGCCAGTCTTCGTCCTTCATCCGCATCAGCAGGTTGTCGCGGGTGATGCCGGCGTTGTTGACCAGGATCGAAATCGGGCCGAATTCCTTGCCGATGGCCTCGACCAATGCCTCGATCTGCGCGCCGTCGGCGACGTCGAGCACGCGGCCCGCCCCGCCCTTCGAGGCAAGGCGTCCGGAAATGGCGGCGGCGCCGGCTTCGCTGGTCGCGGTGCCGATCACGGTCGCGCCCCGCGCGGCCAGTTCATCGGCGATGGCCGCGCCGATGCCGCGGCTGGCGCCGGTGACGAGGGCGATTTCGCCCTTCAGGGATTCGGTCATTGGGGGATCTCCCGACTCTGTTTCATTGCACGAAGGTTCGCGGCCGGCGATTCGCCGTTGGCGGGCATCGTCATCACCCGCCACGAACCGCGAACCGCTTCATTTCCATTCTTCCAGCGCGCCGGCGAACTCCGCGGGCGTGCCCAGCGCACGGGCATCGAGCGACTTGTCGATGCGCTTGACCAGGCCGGCCAGCACCTTGCCCGGCCCGCATTCGGCGATGCGCGTCGCGCCGCCCGCGGCCAGCGCCTGCACGCATTCGGTCCAGCGCACCGGCAGGTACAACTGGCGCACCAGCGCATCGCGGATCGCGTCGACGCCGTCGTGCGCCTGCGCATCGACGTTCTGCACCACGGGAATGCGCGGCGCCTGCCAGTGCAACCCGCGCATGGTCTCGGCCAGGCGGTTGGCGGCCTCGCGCATCAGCGGCGTGTGCGAAGGCACGCTGACCGCCAGCTTCACCACCTTGCGCACGCCGCGCTCGGTCAGCAGCGCGATGGCGCGATCGACCGCCGCGGCGTCGCCGCCGATGACCACCTGCCCCGGCGAATTGAAGTTGGCCGGCACCACCACCTGCGAATCGGAAGCCGCCTCGCAGACTACGGCGACCACCGCGTCGTCGGCGCCCAGCACCGCGGCCATCGCACCGACGCCTTCCGGCGCGGCCTGCTGCATCAGTTGCCCGCGCAGGCGCACCAGGTGCGCGCCGTCCTTCAGCGACAGCGCGCCGGCGGCGACCAGCGCGGTGTATTCGCCCAGGCTGTGCCCGGCCAGCAGCGCCG
>JBDHQQ010000003.1:0-48006 GCA_039807145.1 Pseudoxanthomonas sp.
GACGATCACGCCGCACCAGCTGTGCGCGTCTTCCAGCGCCGCGCCGACCACGCCGGGTTCGCGGCCCTGCAGCGGCGTCATCGCGTTGTACAGGTGGGTGAAGCCGCGGATGCCCGCGTCGAGGCCGGCGCGGGTTTCTTCGTAGTTTGCGGCGGTATGCCCTGCGCAGACCCTGGCGCCGCGAGCGACCATCGCGCGGATCGTTTCCGCCGGCACGCGCTCTGGCGCCAGCGTGACCAGGGTGACGCCGTTGTCCAGCGACGTCGCCATTTCGATTTCGGCGGCGTCGGGCACGCGGAACTTGTCGGCGTTGTGCGTGCCCTTGCGCGCCGGCGCGATGTACGGGCCTTCCAGGTGGATGCCGAGCACGCCCGGCACGCCCTCGGCGATGGCCTGGCGCACCGCGGCGACCGCTTCGCGCATCACCTCGACGTCGTCGCTGATCAGCGTGGGCAGCAGGCCGGTGCTGCCGAACTTGCGGTGCCCGGCGACGATGGCGCGCAGCGCATCGACGGTGGGCGCGTTGTTGAACAGCACGCCGCCGCCGCCGTTGACCTGCACGTCGATGAAGCCGGGCAGCAGGAAATTGCCGCCGAGATCGCGACGCGCGACGCCGCCCGGCAGTCCGGATTCCGGCAGCAGCGCGGCGATCCTGCCGTTTTCGACCAGCACGGCGATGCCGGACTGGAAACCGTCGTCGGTCAGGACTTGTGCATTGGTGAGGGCGAAGGTGGACATACAATTTCAAACCCAGAAATCAGGAGAATCGTCATCCCAGCGAAAGCTGGGATCCAGCTTGATTTTCTTAGGACAACTGCAAAAGCAAAATGGATCCCAGCTTTCGCTGGGATGATGGCAAAAAATCAAACCGTCTCGGTCACCTTGTTCAGATGCGGCGGCACGTCCGGGTTGTAGCCGCGACGCAGCGACAGCGCATTGATCGCACGGTAGTAGCTCTGGATGGTCAGCAGCGGCGCGCAGGCCGGATGCGGCGCGGGCGCCAGCGGCAAGTCGCCGCCCTGCTCCGCCGCGACCCATACCTGCGCATCGCGGGCGCGGAATTCGCGCGCCGCCGCCAGCGTGCCGGCGCCGGTTTCGTCCGGCTGGGCGAAGGCCAGCACCGGGAAGCCCGGACCGACCAGCGCCATCGGCCCGTGCTTCACTTCGGCGGAGCTGTAGGCTTCGGCGTGCAGGCCGCAGGTTTCCTTGAACTTCAAGGCCGCTTCCTGCGCCGCGGCCAGGCCCAGGCCGCGGCCGAGGACGAACAGGTTGTGCGCATCGACCAGCCCCTCGGTCAGCGACGACCAGTCGCATTGCCACGCCGCGCGCAGCGCGTCGAGCAGCGCCGGCAGCGCGTCGAGCAGCGGCGCTTCGTTCTTCCAGTGCGCGGCCAGCTGCAGGATCGCGGCCAGCGAGGCCAGGTAGCTCTTGGTCGCGGCGACGCTGCGCTCGGGTCCCGCGCACAGCGGCAGCACGGTGTCGGCCAGTTGCGCCAGCGGCGAGTCCTCGACGTTGACCAATGCGACCACGCGCGCACCGGCTTCGCGCGCGGCTTCGGCATTGCGCAGCAGGTCGGGGCTCTTGCCCGACTGCGAGATCACGACGTACAGCGCATTGGCGAGTTTCTGCTTCGCTTCGTACACCGAACCGACCGACGGCGAAGCCGACGCCGTGACGAAACCGAGCTGGGTCTCGAACAGGTACTTGGCGTAGGTGGCGGCGTGGTCGGAGCTGCCGCGCGCGCAGGTGGCGACGAACGGCGGCGGGTTGGCGCGCAGGTCGGCGGCCAGCGCGGCGACGGTGCCGGCGTTGCGCGCGAACTGCGCGGCGACCACGTCGGCGCTCTGCGCGGCCTCGTTGAACATCAGGGTGGATTCGGGGGCGGGGTTCGCGGCGTTCATTCGCTGGATCGTGGTTCGGGTGGGCGCGGGCGCATCGGCGCGGTCGAGCCGCGCACCACCAGCTGCGGGGTGAAGCCCTGGTTGTGCACCGGCATCGGATGGTCGTCGTAGGCGTCCTGGCGCAGCCGCGCGATCAGCAGGCGCGCGGCGTGGCGGGCGATGTCCTCGGTGGCCTGCTTCGCGGTGGTCAGCGCCGGCCACGACTGGCGCGAGAACGGGCTGTCCTCGAAGCCGGCGATCGACAGGTCGTAGGGTACGTTCAATCCAGCCGACTTGGCCGCGGCCAGCGCGCCGGCGGCGATCTCGTCGTTGCAGCCGAAGATCGCGGTCGGCGGTTCGCGCAGCGCCAGCAAACGGCGCGCGCCGCGGAAGCCGTCGTCGAAGGTGTAGTCGCCCGGCACCACCAAGTGCTTGTCCAGCGGAATGTTGTACTCGGCCAGCGCCTGCTCGTAGCCGGCATAGCGCTCGGTGCTTGACAGGTGCGCCAACCCGCCCCACAGGAAGCCGATGCGCTGGTGGCCGAGCTGGATCAGGTGCTCGGTGATCTCGTAGGCCGCGTCGCGGTCGTCCACGTAGACGCAGGGGTGGCCGTCCTCGGGATCGCGCGTGGCGGCGATGATCCGCACCAGCGGCACGTTGCGCGCGGCCAGCGCCTCGACCAGCTCCATGCGTTCGGACATCGGCGCGGTCAGCACCAGCCCGGCCAGGCGCGAGCGCTGGGCGAAGTCGGCCAGTTCGTCGGCCAGCAGCGGCGAGGTGGAATCGCAGGGAAGGATCTGCAGGCCGAAGCCGGTCTCCCGGCACGCGGCCAGCACGCCGTTCTGCACGCCGATGATGTGGTACGGGTTCGGGTTGTCGTAGACCAGGCCGATCACGAACGGCGTGCCGCTGCGCAGGTTGCGCGCGGCGGCGTCGGGTTCGTAGTCGAGTTCGGCGATCGCGCGCAGCACCCGCGCGCGGGTGCCGTGCAGCACCGACGGCTCGTTGTTGATCACCCGCGACACGGTCTTCAGCGACACGTTGGCGCGTTCGGCGACGTCCTTGATCGTGGGTCTGCGCATGGCCGCTCCGCCTCCGGTTTCAGCGCCGCGGCGGCGCGCTGTGGCCGCGCGCGGCGAAGTACAGGATATACAGGTAGCACGGCACCATCAGCAGCAGGAACACCAGCTGGAAGTCCATGCGCTCCTTCAGCAGCGCGAACAGCTGCGGCACGATGGCGCCGCCGGCGATGCCCATGATCAGCAATGCCGAACCGCGTTCGATCAGTTTGCCCAGGCCGTGGATCGCCAGCGGGAAGATCGCCGGCCACATCATCGCGTTGGCGAAACCCAGCGCGGCGACGAAGGCCACCGACACGTAACCCGTCGTCAGGTACGCGCCGAAGGTCAGCAGCACGCCCAGCACCGCCGACCACATCAGGTAATTCTGTTGCGAGATGAAGCGCGGGATGGCGATGAAGCCGGCGATGTAGCCAACGAGCATTGCAAGCAAAGTGAAGAACGTGAAGTACTTGGCGTGATCGAGCGGCAGTCCGAAACTGTGCCCGTAGGTGCCGATGGCGTCACCGGCCATCACTTCCGCACCGACGTAGACGAAGATCGCCAGTGCGCCCAGCCACACGTGCGGGTAGTTGAACAGGCTGTCGCTGCCGGCGTCGTCGGTGCCCTGCTCGGAACGCAGGTCGGGCAACGGCGAGAACAGGATGGCGACACCGAGCACGGCGAGCACGCCGGCCATCATCAGGTACGGCGCGTGCACGCGCGCGGCGAACGCATCCAGCAACGCGGCCTTGCCGGCCGCATCGGCCGCGGCGACCTGCTCGCTGAGATTGTCCATGCCGTGCAGCACCAGCGCGCCCAGCACGATCGGCGCGAGCATCCCGGCGACCTTGTTGCAGATGCCCATCACGGCGATGCGCTGCGCTGCGCTTTCGATCGGGCCGAGGATGCTGATGTAAGGGTTCGACGCGGTCTGCAGCACGGCCAGGCCGGCGCCGATCACGAACAGCCCGCCCAGCGCGCCCGGATACCAGCGGCGCACGCAGAACTCGCCGAACGCCGCCGCGCCCACCGCCATCACCAGCAGGCCCAGGGCCATGCCCTTCTTCATGCCGGTGCGGTCGAGGATCGCCGACGCCGGCAGCGCGAACACGAAGTACGACAGGTAGAAGACGAAGGTGACCAGGAAGGCCTTGACCACGCTCAGTTCGAAGGCGAGCTGGACGAAACCGATCAGCGGCCCGTTGAGCCAGGTGACGAAGCCGAAGATGAAGAACAGCGCGCCGATGATGGCGATCGACGCGATCTGGCTCTTGCCCGGACTGGCGCCCATGCACGGTGCTCCCCGAATGAGTGGCGGCTGGCGTTCCAGCGTGCGCGGTGCGCACGGAAACGGCAGGGCAACGTTGTCACAAAAACCCGGAAGACGCTACCTGATCGGCCCGGAAGCACGCTTCCGCCGGGGTTTTCCGCGCCACCGGCATGCGGCATCGCAACAAAAACCCGCGCGACGTTTTCCGCATGATTTCGCATGGAACGATCCAAATCGTGATGAACATCACAATTTTTCCATACGCTCACGAATCTCGATACCAATCCCTGCCCATTCTCTTGACATCGTTGTCAACGGATTTTCAGATTCGGTCGCGACGGGGCCTGTCGGCCCTGCCGGATCACGGGGCAAGGCACATCCACATGGCAATCGCTCGTCCAGCGCTGACGCAGTCGCGGCCTTCGGCCGGTGAATGCTTCGTCGCGGCCGACGTCGGCGGCACCCATGTCCGCCTGGGCCTGGTCCGGGCCGATGCTGCCGGCCAGCCCCTGGACGTCGTCGAATACCGCAAGTACCGGTGCGCCGACTATCCGGGCCTGGCCGAGATCATCGAAACCTACCTGCGCCAGCTGCCGGGTGCGGCGGTGACCCGCGGCGTCATCGCCAGCGCCGGGCATCCGCTGGAAGACGGCAACGTCATCGCCGCCAACCTGCCATGGAAGCTGTCGCCGGCCGCGATCCGCCAGCAACTGGGTTTCGACGACCTGCGCCTGGTCAACGACTTCGAGGCGCTGGCCCATGCGGTCGCCCGGCTCGATGGCGAGCAGGCGGTCCGCCTGTCCGGCCCGGCCGTCGCGCCGCCGCGCGGGCCGGTGCTGGTGGTCGGCCCCGGCACGGGCCTGGGCGCCGCGGTGTGGATTCCCTCCGGCGCGCATCCGATCGTGCTGGCGACCGAAGCCGGCCAGGCCACCCTGGCCGTCGGCAACGAACGCGAACTGGCCCTGCTGGCGCTGCTGCTGCGCGAACGCACCCACGTGCCGGCCGAACACGCGCTTTCCGGGCCCGGTCTGCTGAACCTGTACCGCGCCGCCTGCGCGCTGCGCGACGAAGCTCCGGCCCTGGCCACGCCCGACGCGGTCACCGCGGCCGCGCTGGCCGGCAGCGACGCGGCGGCGCGCGAAGCCCTGGAAACCTTCTGCGCCCTGCTCGGCGGCTTCTGCGGCGACCTGGCCCTGAGCTGCGGCATCCAGGGTGGCGTGTACCTGGCCGGCGGCATCCTGCCGCACCTGGGCGACTTCCTCCTGCAAAGCGGTTTCGCCGCGCGCTTCCTCGACAAGGGGCCGATGCGCGACGCGCTGCAGCGCATTCCCGTGAAGCTGGTCGAACACGGGCAACTCGGCGTGATCGGCGCCGCCAACTGGTACCTCGCCCGCCCGCCGGACGGGTGAACGCATCCACGGGCGGCAGCAACGCCGCCCGCACGAAAGCGGGTCCGGAGCGCTCGGCCGGTCCTCTTGCAGCAGAGCAGCAACCCGGCTCCGGCCGACCCTAAACACGATGGGAGAGACGCATGAACAACTACCGCAAATCGCTGCTTTCCGTTGCCGTCGCAGCGGGCCTGACGGTCTCGATGGGCGCGCAGGCGCAGGACGCGGGCGCAAAGGAACAGGCCACCGACCTGGACAAGGTCGTGGTCACCGGCATCCGCGCCAGCCTGCAGCAGGCCCTGGACACCAAGCGCAATTCCGACGCGATCGTCGACGTGATCACCGCCGAGGACGTGGGCAAGTTCCCGGCCACCAACGTCGCCGAGGCCATGACCATGATCCCGGGCGTGACCATCGACCGCCTGTTCGGCCAGGGCGAGAAGGTCAGCATCCTGGGCACCGACCCGGCGCTCAACCGCACCCTGCTCAACGGGCAGACGGTCGCGTCCGCCGACTGGTTCATCCTCGACCAGCCCGGCCGCACCTTCAACTACTCGCTGCTGGCCCCGCAGATCGTCAGCAAGGTCACCGTATACAAGTCGCCCGAAGCGCAGATCGACGAAGGCTCGATCGGCGGCACGGTCGTCGTCGAGACGCGCAAGCCGCTCGACCTGGAGAAGAAGCTGACCATCTCCGGCCAGATCGGCTACCTGTACAACGACCGGGTCAAGGAAGGCGAACCGCAGGGCTCGGTGATGTTCGGCTGGAAGAACGATGCGGAGAACTTCGGCGTCGTGGTCTCGGCACAACACGCCAACGAAACCATCCGCCGCGACGGCATCGAAGCCTACGGCAGCGTTTCCGCGCTCGACTACCGCGACGGCCAGGGCGGCGGCGGCTCGGTCAACAATCCACCGATGGACTGGTCGATCGGCGCACCCGCCGCACCAAGCTGCCAGGGCACCTGCGCCGCCACGCTGGAAGCCAACCTCGATGCGCGCGGCCCGAACTCGCTCAGCGCCTCGTTCTTCAACCAGGACCGCAAGCGCGATACCTACACCCTGTCGCTGCAGGCCAGGCCGACCGAGAAGCTGGACATCACCTTCAACGCCCTGCGCGTCGATGCCAGCTACGACAACATCAACCAGTCGATGTTCGCGTTCATGGGCAACGCCTGGAACAGCCTGATGCGACTGACCGACGTCACCATCGAGGACGGCGTCATCACCAAGGGCACGTTCAAGAACGCGCTGTCGGTGTTCGACGTGCAGAATCGCCAGTCGTCGGTCAAGACCGATTCCTACGACCTGAGGCTGGCCTGGAACGACGAACGCTGGTCCGCATCCGCCGTCCTCGGCACGACCAAGGCCACCGGCGGCACCGGCAAGCAGGTGTACGGCGAATTCCTGAACTGGTCCGACTACAGCTACGACATCAGCGCAGCGCCCGCGCTGCCGGGCAACCTGACCTACACCGGCGCCAATCCGTTCACGGATCCGTCGTCGTTCCGCATGGACGGCGGCTGGGGCTCCGATCCCAGCAGCGCGGCGACATGGAACACCGGCTGGGGCGGCAACATCGTGTTCGCGCCGACCAGCGACGAGGAAAAATACGGCCAGCTCGACTTCAGCCTGAAGCTCGACTCGCCGGTCTACCAAGTGCGCTTCGGCGCCAAGCGCCGCGAACACACCACCGAGCAGCGCCAGGGCGGCGTGTCGCTGGCCTCGGTGGCCGGCTACGGCGACGCCACCGCCGACATGTTCGATCCGAAGTCGGTGCCCTCGAACTACCTGAACGGCTTCAACGGCTACGGTGATTTGGCCAACCGCTTCTACATCGACGGCTGGAAGCTGGCCGACTACATCCTCAGCGGCGCCTGGCTGGCGCCGTGGCAGACGATGCCGGAACCGAGCACATTCAACGACCCCTCGTTCGCGGCCAATACCTGGCGGATTTCCGAGGACATCAACGCCGCCTACGTGCAGGCCGACTTCAGCACCGGCAGGCTGCGCGGCAACGTCGGCGTGCGCTATGTGCAGACCGAATCGGAAAGCGGCAGCTGGTCGTGCACGGTCGCCGTCACGCCCTGCCCCGCCACTTCCTACGCATGGGGCGTGGTCAAGAAGAAATACAATGACGTGCTGCCCAACGTGAACCTGGTCTTCGACGCCGCCGACGACGTGCTGCTGCGCTTCTCTGCAGCGAAAGTCATCTCCCGTCCGAACTACGCCGACATGTCCAGCTACCTGTGGCTGGGCGACCAGACCCTGACCGGCGGCGGCGGCAACCCCGAGCTGGATCCGTACGAGTCGCTTAACCTGGACTTCTCGGCCGAATGGTACTTCGCGCCGAACTCGATCCTGGCGGGTTCGGTCTTCTACAAGGACGTGGACAACTACATCCTCAGCACGACTTCGCCGGAAGTGCACTACAACCAGGCGCAGGGCATGGATGCGACCTACCAGGTGGCGCGCCCGCACAATGCCGGCACCGCCAAGATCGAGGGCTACTCGCTGGCCTACCAGCAGGGCATCGGTGGCGGCTTCGGCTTCGTGACCAACTTCACCTACGCCAACGCCGAAGCCAGCAGCGGCGATCCGATGCCGTTCAACTCGAAGCAGCAGCTGAACATCAGCCCGTATTACGAAGGGGACAAGTGGAGCGCGCGCCTGACCGCGAACTGGCGCTCGAAGTACTTCACCAACGTGGACCGCGGCGACAACCTGTGGGTCAAGCCGTATTCCTCGCTGGATTTCTCGCTGGGCTATCACATCAACGACCATTTCAGCGTGAACTTCGACGCGATGAACCTGCTGGACGAGGCCTACCACAGCTATGCGACGACCGAGAAGCTGACCCGCGGCGTGTACCGCTCGGGCCGCCGCTACATGGCCACGCTGCGCATGCAGTTCTGATCGCAAAGCGGCCAACCGCCACTCGACGGGCCTGGACTTGTCCGGGCCCGTTTTGTTTTGCACTCTGCGCACTGCGCCACGACTTCCGGAAAACCGATGAAGCCCATGCCCCTGCTCCGCGCCTTCCCTTTCGCACTCGCCTTCGTCCTGCTGGCCGCCTGCAAGCCTGCGGCCGAACGGCAGGAAACGCCGTCCATCGCACCGGTGGCCGCGGCTCCGGCATTGATCCCGGAGCCCGCGACGCTGCAGGTTGGCGACGGCCAGTTCGTCGTCGATGCCGGCACGCGCCTGCACGCCGAAGGCGAAGCGGCGCAGCGCGTGGCCGGGCTGTTCAACGGCTACCTGAAGGCCTCCGGTCGCCCGGAAATTCCGCTCGATGCCGATGGCAAGGGCGGCATCCGCTTCGAGATCGCGGCGGACGCCTCGCCGTCGCCTGAAGGCTATATGTTGGACGTGGCCCCCGACGGCATCGTCGTGCGCGCCGGCGAAGAAACCGGGCTGTTCCGCGGCGCGACCACGCTGCTGCAACTGCTGGTGCCCGCCGACGGCGATCGCGTCGCGGTGCGCACCCTGCACATCGAGGACGCGCCGCGCTTCGGCTGGCGCGGGGCGATGCTCGACTCGGCGCGGCACATCCAGAGCGTCGACGAGATCAAGCGCCTGCTCGACGCGATGGCGCTGCTCAAGCTCAACATGTTCCATTGGCACCTGACCGACGACCAGGGCTGGCGCATCGAGATTCCGGAATATCCGAAGCTGATCGAAGTCGGCAGCTGCCGCATTCCCGCCGGCGACGCCGGCATCGATCCCGCGACCGGCCAGCCCGCGCCGTATTGCGGCCACTTCACCCAGGACCAGATCCGCGACGTGGTCGCCTACGCCGCCGCGCGCCACATCGAGGTGATGCCGGAATTCGACGTGCCCGGCCACGCCGTCGCCGCCATCGCGTCGTATCCGCAACTGGGCGTCACCGGCAAGCCGCTGCCCGTATCCAACGAATGGGGCGTCAACAGCAACCTGTTCAATACCGAAGAGGACACCTATCGCTTCTTCGAGGACGTGCTGGGCGAAATGGTCAAGCTGTTCCCGGGCCGCTACGTGCACATCGGCGGCGACGAGGCGGTGAAGGACCAGTGGATCGCCTCGCAGCGCGTGCAGCAGCAGATGAAGGCGCAGGGCGCGAAAGACGAAATGGCGATGCAGGGCCTGCTGGTCGCACGGCTGGAAAAGTTCCTGGCCGCGCACGGCAAGCGCATGCTCGGCTGGGACGAGATCCTCGAAGCCAGGCTGCCGGAATCGGCCACGGTGATGTCGTGGCGCGGCACCGAGGGCGGCCTGGAAGCGGCGAAACAGGGCCACGACGTGGTGATGGTGCCTTCGTCCGTGCTGTATTTCGACTACCTGCAGACCCATTCGAACAGCGAGCCACCGGGCCGCCCGTCGCTGATCGAGATGCAGAAGGTCTACGCCTTCGACCCGGTGCCTGACGCGCTGCCTGCCGACAAGCGGCAGCACATCCTCGGCCTGCAGGCCAACCTGTGGACCGAACACACGCGCAGCTTCGCGCGCGCGCAGCACAACCTGTTCCCACGTCTGGCGGCGGTGGCCGAAACCGGCTGGACGCCTAAAGCGCGCAAGGACTACGCCGGCTTCCTCGCCCGCCTGCCCGCGCAACTGGCACGCTGGCGCGCGCAGGGCGTCGAATACGCGCGCACGCCGTTCGAGATCCTGCTCGCCGCCGAAAGCACCGGCGACGGCAAGGCCAGGGTCAGCCTGTCGAATCCGCTGGACTATCCCGGCATCCGCTACACCACCGACGGCAGCGCGCCCGGCGCCGAATCGCCGGCCTATGCCGGTCCGGTCGAAGTCGCGCTGCCGACGCAGCTGCGTGCGGCGGTGTTCGTCGACGGCAAGGCGCTGGCCGATGCGAACGCGTTCGACATCGATGCGGCGTCGCTGCTGACCCGCGGCAACAACGCGCTGGATCCCTGCGGCAACGGCCTGGGCCTGCGGCTGGAGGACGACGGCCCGTTCGGCGGCGAACGCGGCATCTACAACGTCGACATCTTCTATCCGTGCTGGCAGTGGAAGCAGGCCGATCTGTCCGGGATCGACGCGATCGAAGTCCACGCCGCGCGCCTGCCGTACAACTTCCAGCTGGCGCACGACGAACCGCATCGCAAGTTCGAGCCGGCACGGACCGCGCACGGCGAGCTGGTGCTGCGCGCCGGCTGCAAGGGCGCGGAACTGGCCCGCGTGCCGCTGCCGGCACAGCCGGACGCGGACGGCTTCGTCACCCTGAAGGCGTCGATCGCGCCACAGCCGAAACCGACCGACCTGTGCGTCAACTTCACCGGCGACACCCGGCCGACGATGTGGGTGGCGGACAGGGTCACCCTGTTGCCCGCCCAGTAGGCAGAAGCGCACTCCGCCGCAGAGCGGGGCTTGCCCCGCTGCTCTTCGGTCGGGTTGCGACAGCAGCGGGGCAAGCCCCGCTCTGCCAACGCCGGATCAGGGATACAGCAGGTAGCGCCGGCGCACGCTTTCGAACTCGCGCAGCGCCGGCTCCCACCGCGCCTGCAGCATATCGAGCGGTTCGCCGCGTTCGATGCCTTCGCGCAACCACGCGTTGCCGGCCAGCTTGTCGAAGAAACCCGCCGACGCACCGGGCGCGTCGGACTGGAAGCGGAACTGCTGCGGATACAGGTCGTGCAACGCCTTGACCAGCGCCAGCCCGGTGCGGAATGGCTGGAACGCGTCGCGATCGGTCACGTGCAGCTGCACGCCACCGCACAGCTGGTCCTTGTGCTTGGAGAAACTCGGCGTGAACCAGGTGGGGCGGAAGCGCACGCCCGGAAGCTCCAGCGCGTTGAGCTTCGCCGCGAGCTGTTGCGCATCGACGAACGGCGCACCGATGGTTTCGAACGGCCGCGTGGTGCCGCGCCCTTCGGAGACGTTGGTGCCTTCGATCAGTGCCGTGCCCGGATACACCAGCGCGGTGTCGCGCGTGGGCATGTTTGGCGATGGCGGCACCCAGGGCATTGCGCCGCCGGGCTCGGCGTCGTTGCGCTTCCAGCCGCGCATCGGCACCACGCGCAGCTGCGCACCGATGCCGAACTCGGCGTTGAACAATCGCGCCAGTTCGCCGATGGTCATGCCGTGGCGCACCGGGATCGGGAACATGCCGACGAACGACGAGAACGCCGGTTCCAGCACCGGGCCTTCGACCTTCTCGCCGCCGAGCGGGTTCGGCCGGTCCAGCACCCAGACCGGGATGCCCTGCTTCTTCGCCGCGCGCAACACGTTGGCCAGGGTGTACGGATAGGTGTAGTAGCGCGTACCGACATCCTGGATGTCGAACAGCAGCAGGTCGATGCCTCGCAGCATCTCGCCATCGGGTTCGCGGTGTTCGCCGTACAGGCTGTGCACCGGCAAACCGGTCGCCGCGTCGCGCGTCGATTCCACGTGCGTGCCCGCCTGCGCATCGCCGCGCACGCCGTGCTCGGGGCCGAACAGCGCGACCAGCTTGAAGTCCTTGCGTGCGGCCAGCAGGTCGATGTCGCTGCGCAGCATGCGGTCCACGCCGGTCATGTTGGTGACCAGGCCGATGCGTTTGCCTTTCAATTCGCCGGCCTGCTCGTGCAGCAGGACTTCTATGCCGGGTTGCAGTGCAGCATGCGGAGATTCGGCGGCACGCAGCGGAGCAATCAAGGCCAGGCCGCACAGCAGAATCACTCGTTCAAATCGGAACATGCGTGCGGCCCCGTGAATGATACAGAGGAAGGCTCGTCATTCCCGCGAAGGCGGAAATCCATGCCGGGATATTTCCAGAAAGACAATATGTTGCGATCGGCGACAACACTTGCATGGATTCCCGCCTTCGCGGGAATGACGAGCCATGTCCATAGGCAACGATACCCGATAGTTGGATAATCGGCTTCGACCCTCGCACGGCTGGGCCCGGAAACCGCAATGCGTCGATTCGCGTCGTTGATCTTCTGCATGTCGCTGCTTGCCGGACAGGCCAATGCCGGCGATGTGCCCATCGCGCCGTCGCTGATACCGCTACCCGCGTCGATGCAGGTCGGCAAGGGAGCTTTTGTGGTCGATGTGAACACGGTCGTTTCCGCCGAAGGCGATTCCGCCCTGCGCGTCGCAGATCGTTTCAATGGCTTCCTCGCTGCGGCTGGACGGACGCCGTTGCGCGTATTGGCCTATCCTGCCGACGAGCAGGGGCAAATCGCCCGCGCCATCCACTTCCGATTGGACGAATCTGTCGGCGCCGGAGAGGAAAGCTACGTGCTGGATGTCGACGCCGACCACGTCAGGATCGCCGCGCGCAGCGAAACCGGACTGTTCTACGGCGCGGTCACGCTATGGCAGTTGCTGACCCAGTCCAACGACGATCGCGTCGCGCTGCCGGCGATGCGCATCGAGGACGCCCCGCGCTTCCGCTGGCGCGGCTACATGCTCGATTCGGCGCGGCATTTCCAGACGGTCGAACAAGTCGAGAAGATCCTCGACACGATGGCGTTGCACAAGCTCAACGTGTTCCACTGGCACCTGACCGACGACCAGGGCTGGCGCATCGAGATCAAGCGTTACCCGAAGCTGGCCAAAATCGGCGGCTGCCGCATTCCCGCCGGCGACGCCGGCATCGATCCCGCGACCGGCCAGCCCGCGCCCTACTGCGGCGGGTACACGCAGGACGACATCCGCCGGATCGTCGCTTATGCCGCCGCGCGCCACATCACCGTTGTGCCGGAAATCGACCTGCCCGGCCATGCCACCGCGGCGATCGCGGCGTATCCCGAACTCGGCACCGAAGGAAAGAAGATTCCGGTCACCGCGTTTCGCGGCATTCACACCAACCTGTTCAACGTCGAGGAAAGCACGTTCCGCTTCCTCGACGACGTATTCGGCGAAGTCGCGCAGCTGTTCCCCGGCGAATACGTCCACGTCGGCGGCGACGAGGCGCTCAAGGACCAGTGGATGGCCTCGCCGCGTGTGCAGGCGAAGATCCGCGCGCTGGGCCTGAAGGACGAAGCCGCGCTGCAGAGCTGGTTCATCCATCGTCTCGAAGCCATCCTGCACCAACACGGCAAGCGCCTGGTCGGCTGGGACGAAATCCTCGAAGGCGGACTCGCGCCCGACGCCACGGTGATGTCGTGGCGCGGCACCGAGGGCGGCATCGAGGCCGCGAAACAGGGCCACGACGTGGTGATGTCGCCGGTGACCGCGATGTACCTGGACTACCTGCAGACCGATTCTCCGAACGAACCCGCAGGGCGGCCGAAGCCGAAACTGATTCCGCTGGACAGGTTCTACGCCTTCGAGCCGGTGCCGGACGCGCTGGATGCGGCGCAGCGCAGGCACATCCTCGGCCTGCAGGCCAACATGTGGACGACCGACGACGTGCGTTTCTCGGCGGTCGAGCACAACACCTTCCCGCGCCTGCTCGCCGTGGCCGAAACCGGGTGGACGCCGAAGGAGCGGAAGGACTATGCCGGTTTCCTGCATCGCCTGCCGGCGTGGAGCAAGCGCTACGAAGCCCTCGGCGTGAACTATGCGCGCACGCCGTTCGAGGTGATCGCCGATTCCGTTCCGGGCAGCCGGCCAGGCACCGTGCAGGTCGCGCTGCGCAATCCACTGAACTATCCGATCCGCTACACCACCGACGGCAGCGCACCGACCCCGGCGTCGCCAGTCTATGACCGGCCACTGGAACTGGCCCTCCCCGCACGGATCAACGCTTCGGCATTCGACGGCGACAAACCGCTGTATCCCGACATGGGGCTGCGAACCCGGATCACCGCGGCGGACCTGCTGACCCGCACGGACGAACGCATGCAGCCCTGCGCCACCGAAGGACCGGTGCTGCGTATGCAGGACGATGGCCCGTTCTCCGGCGAACGCGCGTTGTTCGACGTAGCGATCATGCAACCGTGCTGGCTGTGGGAGAACGCGCCACTGCAAGGCATCGCCGGCATCGAGGTTCGCGCCGGCCGCCTGCCCTACATCATCAACCAGAGCGCGAAGGAAGACGCCGCGCGCAGTTACCTGCCCGCGCGCAGCGCCCACGGCGAACTCGACGTGCGCATGGATTCGTGCGACGGCGAAACCATCGCCAGTGCACCGCTGCCGGCCGCGCCGGACGCCGACGGATTCGTTACCCTGCACGCCGTCCTGGCCCGCAGGCTCGATGCGCCGCACGCGCTGTGCATCCGCTTCAGCGGCGACTTCCGCCCGCAGATGTGGGTACTGGACCGCGCGACCCTTTCACTCGCCCCCTGAACGCAGAGACCGCCATGTCACGCCAACGCAAACCCGCATACGCCGCCCTGCTGCTGGCCGGCCTCGCCGGCCTCCTGCACGGCAAGGCCAGTGCAAAGGAGGACATCTTGTCCCTGCTGGGCATCACGCCATCGGAACAGTCGCGCGATTATGTGGACAACAAGAAGCAGTTCCAGCTGCACACGCTGCTGACCGAGCAGCGCCACCCGCAGACCATGGACCTGAGCCGGCGCATCGCCGCCGACACCGCCGCCGGCCTGCAGGAACTGTTCGCGGTCGACCGCGACGTGGCCGCGACGATGGACGCGGTGGCCGGCGACCCCGCGCGCCTGCAGAAGCTGCAGGACGCCTCGCGGGCGATGCAGGACGCGCTGAAGGACGGCCACCGCATCTACTTCTACGGCACCGGATCCACCGGGCGCCTCGCGGAAACGCTGGAGAGCGGCCTGTGGCGTCCGTTCTGGTCGCGCGTCGCACGGGACGAGAACATCCGGGACAAGGTGCAGAAGGCCTATCCGGGCATCCAGGATCGCGTGCGCGGCGAGATCACCGGCGGCGACCGCGCGCTGGTGTCTTCGTTGGAAGGCTTCGAAGACCTGCAGCTGATCGGCAAGCTGCAGCTGCACGACAACGGCATCGCCAGGGGCGACGTGGTGTTCGCCGTCACCGAAGGCGGCGAGACGTCGGCGGTCATCGGCACCGCCAAGGAAGGCGCCGTGGTCAACGGCAACGACCCGCGCAAGACCTGGTTCGTCTACAACAATCCCGACGACGTGCTGCTGCCGTTCGACCGCAGTCGCGAGGTGATCGAGCATCCGGGCATCACCAAGATCATGCTGGCCACCGGGCCGCAGTCGATCACCGGCTCCACCCGCATGCAGGCCACCACCACCAGCCTGTACGCGCTGGGCGTGGCGATGGAGGACGCGATCCACCAGTTGCTGCGGCCGGTGCTGTCGAAGGGCGAACTGGCGGCGCTGGGCTTCGCCGAAGATGCCGGCATCGCCTCGCGCCTGCGCGATTTCGCCCTGCTGCAGCGAACCGTCGCCGCGACCGCGCCGCAGCTGGCCGCGTGGACGGACCGCGAATCGTCCGCCTACGCCAGCGGGCACCGCGCCACTTACCTCGCGCAGCGCGCGATGATGGCGGTGTTCGTCGATGTGACCGAACGCTCGCCGACCTTTCGCCTCGCCCCGCTGGACCGCGTGAACGCCACCGAACGCAAGTCGTGGATCCAGGTGTGGGCGCCGGTCGGCAACGCCGACGCGGCGTGGGACGCGCTGCTGCACCGTCCGTTCCATGGTCTCGACCCGGCGCTGTACGCGAAGCCATTCGATACCGAAATCACCGACCCGTGGCTGCATGCCGCGGCGCAGCGCAGCCTGGCCAACGCCGGCGCGGAGCAGCAGAAGCTCTACGACCTGTCGTTCTCGGCGGACAACCTGCGCGGCTTCGGCCCCGGCGAAGGCGACCATGGCGCGATGATCCTGCTCGGCGACGAGTCGCCGCAGATCGGCGAACCATGGCTGCGTGCCTTCGTCGAACGCGGTGCGGATCCGGTCGTCGTCCACGTCGGCAACGCGCCGCTGCCGGCCGCTTCGCTCGACGCCCTGCGCAAGCAGGCGCCGCAGCTGGCGGTATTCGACTTCGCCCTGCCCTTCGCCCACGACCCGCTGCAGGTGAACCAGACCCTGGGCCTGAAGATGCTGCTCAACGCGCATTCGACCGGCATCATGGCCAAGCTGAGCCGGGTGGTCGGCAACACCATGACCGCGGTGCAGCCGAGCAACCTGAAGCTGTACGGCCGCGCCACCTTCCTGATCCAGTCGCACGTCAACGCGGTGCTGGCCAGCACGAAGTGGAAGCAGGCCAACGGCGAAACGACGCCGCTGGGCTATGCGCAGGCCAACGCGGTGCTGTTCGACGCGATCGACAAGCGCGCGGGCAATCCGGCGCTGGCCGCCAGCCCCGAGGTGGAGCTGGCCATCGTGCGCGTGCTGGAAAGCCTGCGGCTGAAGCGCGCGATCTCGTGGAACGACGCCGCCGCGTTGCTGCGCGAGCGCAAGCTGGACGATTACCTGGGAAGTTACGACGGCTGAAACCCGCACCCGCGGTCGCCGACCATCCCCGCGACCGCTTCGCTTTCGTAGAGCGGGGCAAGCCCCGCTCTACGAGGCACGCAACCTATGCTGCATCAGGAAACGCGGCGACCATCCAGCCGCAGCAGCAGGTCCCGCCACGGCGTCAGCGCCGTGGCCATTCCCAGCACGATGCCGACGACATCGGCCAGCAGGTCGAACGGGTCGGCCGAACGGTCGGCGGTCAACGCACCCTGCGCGACTTCGATGGCGGCGCCCAGCAGCAGCAGGCCGATGCCGACGGCACGCAGGCGCGGGCGCGCGTAAAGCTGCACCGCGCTCGCGGTCAGCACGAAGAACGCCAGTGCATGCTCCAGCTTGTCGCTGTTGTGCGGCATGTCGGGCAGGTTCGATGACGGCATCAGGCAGAAAACCAGCACTGCCAGCACCGCCAGCCACCACATGGCCAGCCAGAAGCGCGGGTGACGCAGCGGCTTCAATATCGCCATCTCACAGTCTCCAGGTCAGATCGCCGCCGAGGAAGGCCGCGCCGAACTCCACGTCGCGGGCGAAGCCCATCGCCTGGAAGCGTTCGCCCATGCCGCTGGGCAGGGTCAGCTTCTTCGCCTCGTTGGCGAATTTCAGCGACAGTTCTTCGTCGCCGCGCGCCTGCACTTCTTCCAGCCGCTGCGCCAGCCCGTTGCCGAGCAGGAAGCTGGCCTGGTCGCAATAGCCGGCCAGCTCGAAGCCGGCGCCGGTACCGGCCTCGGCCAGCGCGGTGAAATCGACCGACGCGGTCAGGTCCTGCAGGCCCGGCCACAGGTACGGATCGGCGTGCACACGATGCCGATGGAACGCGCGCAGGGTGCCGTCGCTGCGTTCGGGCAGGTAGTACTCGCCGCGCGGATAGCCGTAGTCGACGAACAGCATCGCGCCGGCGTCCATCGGTCCCATCACCGCCTGCAGCCAGTACGGCAGCTGCGGCAGCAATTCGGAACGGTAGCCGTCGGCGAACGGCCGTTCCAGATAGCGCTCGACGTGGCGCACCGCCGCGCCCAGCAGCGCATCGGCTGGCCGGTCGCTGCGCACGAAGCGGCCCTGTGCGTCCAGCGCCACGTGTTCCTCGAACACTTCGCCGTCGCGCAGGGTGAAGCGCGGCGTCGGCAGCGCATCGATCACTTCGTTGGCGAACAGCACCCCGCTCCAGCGCGCCTGCGGCGGCTGGTCGAGCCATTCGACGCTGTCGAACACCGGCGGCGTCAGCCCGCGCGCGAGACGCTCGCGTTGGCGTTCGCGCAGGTCCGCGCTAGGCTCGAGGATGCGGTAGCGCGCCGGCATCGCGTCCAGCTGCAGCAGGCGCTTGAGCGCGGTTTCGGCGAACGCGCCGCTGCCGCCGCCGATCTCGACGAACTCCGCTTCCGGCCCCAGCTCGCGCAGCACCGGTGCCACCGCCTCGGCCACGCAGGCGGCGAACAGCGGTCCCAGTTCCGGCGCGGTGACGAAATCGCCGGCACCGCCGAATTTCGCGCTGCCCGCGCTGTAGTAGCCCAGCCCCGGCGCGTACAGGCAGCGCTCCATGAAGCGCGAGAACGGGAGGCTGCCACCGCTGGCGGCAATCTCCGCTCGGATCAGTCCGGCCAATCGCTCACTGTGGCGCAGGGCGTCGTCGTCGGGGGCGGGAAGGTCGGCCTGCATGTGCCATGCTTTGCGTAAGATGGGGCCATTGTAGAACGAGCCGCAGGAAGCGCCGGCAATACCGCGCCTCGCTAGCCAAGGCCGCGGCCGGCACCTAGAATCCCCGATGTAAGGAAGCGCCGGAAATCCCATGACTTATTGCGTCGGCATCGAAGTGGACGAAGGGCTGGTGTTCGCCGCG
This sequence comes from Pseudoxanthomonas sp., assembly GCA_039807145.1. GTDB lineage: Bacteria > Pseudomonadota > Gammaproteobacteria > Xanthomonadales > Xanthomonadaceae > Pseudoxanthomonas_A. The sequence continues at coordinate 18,763 of JBDHQQ010000003.1, forward strand.
GACACCCGCACCAGCGCGTCTTTCGACGATGTGCGCGTGTATCGCAAGATGCACGTGTTCGAGTGGCCGGGCGACCGCGTTTTCGTGGTCATGTCGGCGGGCAACCTGGCCACGACCCAGTTGGCCATCTCGCGCATGCAGCGCGACGCGGACGATCCGCAGGCCGCGCGCAGCCTGCGCACCTTCAGGCATCTGTACGAGGTGGCCGAATACATCGGCGAAATCCTCGTCGCCAGCCAGGTCAAGATCGGCGACGATGCGCAGATGCAGGGCGTCAACGTGCAATCGACGCTGATCCTCGGCGGGCAGATCGCCGGCGAGCGGCCCGGCCTGTACATGATCTACCCGCTCGGCAACTGCATCGCGACCTCGCCGGAAACGCCGTACCTGCAGATCGGCGAATCGAAGTACGGCAAACCGATCCTCGACCGCATCCTGCGCCCGGAAACCTCGCTGGAGGACGCTGCGCGCTGCGCGCTGGTGTCGCTGGACTCGACCATCCGTTCCAACCTGTCGGTGGGCATGCCCATCGACCTGGCGCTGCTGCGCGCCGGCGACCTGAAGATCGACCGCAAGATGCGCCTGGAAGCGGACACGCCGCTGTACGCCGAGATCCACGCAACCTGGTCGCGCAAGCTGGAAGCGGCGATGCACAGCCTGCCGCGCTTCCCATGGGAGCCGCAGCGCGAGACGGAAGAGCCCGCATCCGCATTGCCGCAGCTGCCGCCTCGCCGCGCGCCCGCACGCCTGGATCCGGGTGACGCGCAGGGGCAGCAGCAGTGATCCATGCCGCGACCCGGATATCGGGATTACTGCTCGCGACCCTCCTTTTCGGACTGCTATCCGCCTGCACCGTGAGCTTCAATGGCCCACAGGAGAATCAGGTCATTTCCGACCCGGGCGATGACGCGGAAAGAAAAGCGGCTATCAGGGCCGCCGCCAGATTCCTGAAGCTGCTTGACCAGGGCAGGTACGAGGAAACCTGGTCCCTGACCGGTCGGTATCTTCACGACACGACGTCCGCCAAGGCCTGGGCGCGCGTCCTTCGAACGGCGCGGGGAGTGACGGGTGAGTACAAGAGCCGCGATGAACGCCTCAAGGCGGGGTTCACTGAAACCCTCGAAAAGGGCGTCCCCAAGGGCCATTACTTCGTTCTGTCGTTCAACACCGAATTCACAGGCGGTCAGGCGAACGAACGCGTCATCCTGAACCTGGAAAACGGCGAGTGGCGCGTCGTGGGCTACTTCGCGTTCAAGCATTGGGGAGCGGAATCCGACGCTTGATCCGACGCCGGAAGCGATCAGGCCAATCCGCGATTACCCGTGGAAGTAGCCTTCCGCGATGGCGCCGTGCAACGCGCCCAGGTGCACCTGGATCTCGTCCATGAACGCCGCGGGATTGCGTTGCGCCAGCGCCGCCGGATCGGCGTTGCGCACCAAACCGGCCACCCGGTTCATGCGGCGCTCCACTTCCGGCCTTGGCGGCATGCCCGGCAGCAGGCGCTGCATGCGGGTCAGGCAGAATTGCACGCTGCGCGGGAACTCGGGATTCTGCAGCAGGAAGCGCAGGGTCGGCTCGCCGCTCACCCGCTGGCGCACCTGGCGGCGGTAACCCTGGTAGGCGGCCAGCGCGCGCAGCACGGCCATCCACTGCATGTTGCGGAAGGCTTCGCGATCGTCTTCCTTGCGCGGCGTGACCAGTCCCGATGCGCCCGCATCGATGATGCGCGTGGTCATGTCGGCCTGTTCCAGCGCCGTTCCCAGGCGCAGGAACTGGAAGCCGACGTCGCGGCTGACGTTGGCCGCCAGCAGCGCGGACACCTTCAGGCAACCGTCGGTGATGCGGCCGAGGAAATCCATGCGATAGCGCCGGCCGATGCTGCGTTCGCCGTTGCCTTCGATGTAGATGTGCAGGTCGTTGATCGCTTCCCACACGTCCTGCGGCAGGCTGTCGCGGATGCTGCGCAGGATTTCCCGCGCGGCGTCGATCGAGCTGCGCAACGATGACGGATTGCGTTCGTCCAGCAACAGGAAGCGCATCGCATCGGCGTCGCCGACGTCCTCGCCGGCCCCCGGGAAATGTCCGGCGAACGCCCCGCCGGCGCCGACCGTGTCGATCAACGGCAGCCAGGCGAAGCCCACCGAACGCGGCAGGTCGAGCTGCAGCTGGCTGCCCACGCCGACCAGGCGCGCGGTGTTCTCCGCGCGCCGCACGTAGCGGCTGAACCAGTACAGGTTGTCGGCCACGCGCGACAGCATCAGGCTTCCCCTCCGCTCGCGCCGTGCTCGGCTTCGTCGTCGAGATCGACCACCCATGTGTCCTTGGCGCCGCCGCCCTGCGACGAATTGACCACCAGCGAACCGGGCGCCATCGCCACGCGGGTCAAACCGCCCGTGGTGACGTAGATGTCTTCGCGCGACAGGACGAACGGACGCAGGTCGAGGTGGCGCGGCGACGGCCCCTTGTCGGTGACGATCGGCGCGGTGGACAGCGACAGCGTCGGCTGGGCCATGTAGTTGCGCGGATCGGCTTCGATCAATTTGCGGAACTTGTCGCGCTCCCGCTTCGTCGCGCGCGGCCCGATCAGCATGCCGTAGCCGCCGGATTCGTTGGCCGGCTTCACCACCAGCTGGTCGATGTGTTCCAGCACGTACTTGCGGTCCTTCGCGTCGTGGCACAGGTAGCTGGGCACGTTGGGCAGGATCGGCTCCTCGTCCAGGTAGTAGCGGATCATCTTCGGCACGTAGGCGAACACGACCTTGTCGTCGGCCACGCCGGCGCCCGGCGCATTGGCCAGCGCCACCTTGCCGGCGCGCCAGCTGCGGATCAGCCCCGGCACGCCGAGGACCGACTCCGGATGGAACACCTCGGGGTCCAGGAACAGGTCGTCCACGCGCCGGTAGATCACGTCGACGCGCTGCGGCCCGTATACGGTGCGCATGTAGGTGCAGTCGTCGTCGGCGACGAACAGGTCGCTGCCCTCGACCAGCTCGATGCCCATCGCCTGGGCCAGGTAGGCGTGTTCGAAATAGGCGCTGTTGAACACGCCCGGCGTGAGCAACGCGATCACCGGCGTGTCGCCCGGGCGCGGCGACAGCGCCGCCAGGGTGTCGTACAGCTGCGACGGGTATTCGTCCACCGGCAGGATCGAGCTGGTCTCGAACAATTCCGGGAACACCTGCTTGGCCACCGTGCGGTTGGTCAGCATGTAGCTGACCCCGCTGGGGATGCGCAGGTTGTCTTCCAGCGCGTACAGCGTGCCGTCGCCGTCGCGCACCAGGTCGGAACCGCAAATGTGCGCCCACACGCCCAGCGGCGGCTCGACGCCCACGCACTGCTTGCGGAAGTTGACCGAATCCTCCAGCAGCATCGCCGGGAACACCTTGTCCTTGACGATCCGCTGCGCGCCGTAGATGTCGCCGATGAACAGGTTCAGCGCGCGCATGCGCTGCTTCAGCCCGGCCTCGGTGCGCTCCCATTCGCTGCGCGGGATGACCCGCGGGATCAGGTCGAACGGCAGCGTGCGGTCGACGTTGCGGCCGTCGGAATAGACGGTGAAGGTGATGCCCTGCACGCGGGCAATGACATCGGCGGCAAGTTGGCGTTCGGCGATTTCGCGGCCCGACAGGCCCGACAGGTATTCGACCAGGCGCCTGGCCGCCGGTCGCGGCTGGCCGTCGGCCTGGATCAGCTCGTCATAGGGGGTGGTGCGGTATTTCGCCCAGTCCATTCCCGTCCTTCGGTCTTCCCGGTCGCGCCGCGTTCCATGCCGGGTTGCACTGCAACATGACCGCAAAACGCAACGGACGTCAAGCCTGTTTCCGCCCGCAGCCGGGATCACGGCCGGCATGGCGCAGGGCGTGCCCCCGGCGGATGCGCGACAATCCGTGCCGATCCACCCGCCGAGCCCGCCGTGAACCCATCCCGTCCCGTCGCCCTGGTCACCGGCGCCGCCCGCCGCATCGGCGCGGCCATCGCCCGCCGCCTGCACGCGGACGGCTACGACCTGGCCCTGCACTACCGCAGTTCGGCGGCCGAGATGCAGGCACTGGCCGCCGAGCTGGAAGCGACGCGACCCGGCAGCACGCTGACGCTGCCGGCCGACCTGGCCGAATTCGACCGTTTACCGGAGTTGGTCGCGAAGACGGTCGGCCGCTTCGGCCGCCTCGACGCGCTGGTCAACAACGCCTCGACCTTCCACCCCACGCCGTTCGGGGAAGCCACGCCGCAGCAGTGGGACGCACTGTTCGCCAGCAACGCGCGCGCACCGTTCTTCCTGGCGCAGGCCGCAGCGCCGCACCTGCGCGCGACGCGCGGCGCGATCGTCAACCTGGTGGATCTCTACGCCGAACGTCCGTTGCCGCAGCACGCCATCTACTGCATGGCGAAGGCCGCGCTGGCGATGATGACGAAGTCGCTGGCGGTCGAACTGGCGCCCGACGTGCGAGTGAACGCCATTGCGCCCGGCGCGATCCTGTGGCCGGAGGACGACCGCGATGCGCAGCGTCGGCAGGCGATCGTCGCGCGCACGCCGCTGGCGCGGACCGGCACGGCGGAGGAAATCGCGGACGCGGTGGCATGGCTGCTCGAAGGCGCAGGCTACGTCACCGGCGAGGTGATCCGCGTGGACGGCGGGCGCGGGCTGGCGTAGCGGCCCACCGCCGCAACCCGTAGAGCCGGATTCATCCGGCTGCTCTTCATTCCGGCGCCGCAAAAGCAAAAACAGCCGGATGAATCCGGCTCTACGCATTGCGGATCTTCGGATTTCCTTGCGAGAGGCTATCGCGACTGTAGCCGCTCCCATAGGGTGCATGGGTCGTCGTTCGCGCGCATCTCCGACCACAGTCCGCCGAGGGTCCTGCCCAGCGTCGGATGCACGACGTCCGGCGCGATCTCGGCCATCGGCTTCAGCACGAAGGCCTGCGTCGCCAGTTCGGGGCGCGGCAATTCCAGATGCCCGGCGCCTTGCAGCACGAGGTCGTCGTACAGCAGCAGGTCCACATCCAGCGTACGGCTGGAAAAGCGCGGGCCGCTGCGGTCGCGTGCGTGGCGATCTTCCAGCGCATGCAGCCAGGCATCCAGTTGCTCCGGAGACAGGTCCGTGTCGATGCGCGCGGCGGCGTTGAGGAAATCCGCGCCCGCGAAGCCGACCGCAGGCGTGCGGTAGACCGGCGACAGCAGCAGGTCGCCGAAGCGTTCGCGCAACTCGGCGATGGCGGCACGAAGATGTTTCTCCGGCGCGATGTTGCTGCCGAGGCTGAGGTAGGCGATGCCCACGGCGTCAGTCGCGCGTGCCGCGTTCGATGACCACGCCGACCGACTTCGCCCCGGTCACCGCGCCGGGCTTGGCCAGCTTCAGCCGTACCCAGGCCACGTTGAATTCCTCGCGGACGATCCGCGCGCAGTTTTCGGCCAGCGTTTCCACCAGGCCGAACTCGGCCGCCTGCACGTAGGCGATCAGGCGCTTGGACACCGCCTTGTAATCCAGCGTCTGCGCGATATCGTCGCTGGCCGCGGGCACGCGGTTGTCGAAGGCCATCTCGACGTCCAGCGCCACGGTCTGGCGGATCTCGCGTTCCCAGTCGTAGATGCCGATGACCGTGTCGATGCGCAGGTCTTCGATGAAAACTGTGTCCATTCGCTTCAGGTCCTCACTTCCGGCAGCGTCGCCATGTCCCAGCGCGCGACGACTTTCACTTCCGCGTTTTCGTGCTGCCCCGCCTGCAGGCGCAGCGCGCCGGCGAAGGCGATCATCGCGCCGTTGTCGGTGCACAGTTCCGGGCGCGGGAAGCACACGCGGCCACCGCGTTTTTCGGCCATCGCCTGCAGCTTCGCGCGCAGGCGCCGGTTCGCGCCGACGCCGCCGGCGACAACCAGGGTGTCGCTGCCGGTCGCATCCAGCGCCCGTTCGCACTTGATCGCCAGGGTATCGACCACCGCATCCTCGAAACCGCGGGCGATGTCGGCGCGGGTCGCATCGGACTGGTCGCTGTCGCGCCAGGCCAGCAGCACCTGGGTCTTCAAGCCGCTGAAGCTGAAGTCCAGTCCGGGGCGGTCGGTCATCGGCCGGGCGAACCTGTACCTGCCGGGCGTGCCCGTCTCCGCCAGTTTCGCCAGCTGCGGCCCGCCCGGGTACGGCAGGCCCATCATCTTCGCGGTCTTGTCGAAGGCCTCGCCGGCGGCGTCGTCCAGGGTCTCGCCGAGCAACCGGTAGCGGCCGATGGCGTCCACCGCGACCAGCTGGGTATGCCCGCCGGAAACCAGCAGGGCCACGAACGGCGGCTCGGGCCGGCCGCGGACCGGGTCGTCCTCGATCAGCGGGGCCAGCAAGTGGCCTTCCATGTGGTGCACCGCCACCGCCGGCACGCCCAGCGCCCAGGCCAGCGAGCGGGCCACGCCCGCCCCGACCAGCAGGGCGCCGACCAGCCCCGGCCCGGCGGTATAGGCCACCCCGTCCAGGTCGGCCGGGGCCAGCCCGGCCTCGGCCAGGGTCTGCCGGACCAGCGGCAGCAGCTTGCGCACGTGGTCGCGGCTGGCCAGTTCGGGCACCACCCCGCCGTATTCGGCGTGCAGGGCGACCTGGCTGTACACCGCGTGGGCCAGCAGCCCGGACGTGCCGGTCCGGGCCGTGTCGTACACGGCCACCCCGGTTTCGTCGCAGCTGGTTTCGATGCCTAAGACGCGCATGGCAGGGAGATGGGGGCTATCCGCTTGATTCGGAAGGGCGCCGGCTTGCATGGGCCCCGAAGGCGTCAGTATAATGCGCGGCTCGCCCGGCCTGACCGGGTGCGTTATGCGGATCCATCCGCAAGAGCCCGGCCATCCATGGCCGGACTGTCTAATCCACCGAGATCACGTATGCCCAGCGTCAAAGTCCGCGAAAACGAGCCGTTCGAGTTTGCCCTGCGCCGCTTCAAGCGCACCTGCGAGAAGGCCGGCGTGCTGGCCGAAACCCGCAAGCGCGAGTTCTACGAAAAGCCGACGCAGGAGCGCAAGCGCAAGGCCGCCGCCGCGGTGAAGCGCCAGATCCGCCGCTCGTCGCGCGACGTCACCAAGCGCCAGCGCCTGTACTGAGCGAAGCCGCTTCGCAACGAAGCCGGCACGCGCGAGCGTGACCGGCTTTTTGTGTTTTTGCGCATCGGGAAGCCCGCACACGGATGTGCGGGCTCTTGCGAAGGATTCGCATAACGGAGACTTGCATGAGCCTGAAAGAACAACTCACCGCCGACATGAAGGCCGCGATGAAGTCCGGCGACAAGGACCGGCTGGGCGTCATCCGCCTGATCAACGCCGCGATCAAGCAGAAGGAAGTCGACGAGCGCATCGAACTGGACGACGCGGCGGTGCTGGCCGTGCTGGAGAAGATGGTCAAGCAGCGCAAGGATTCGGTCAGCCAGTACGAAGCCGCCGGCCGCGAGGACCTGGCCGCGATCGAACGCGCCGAACTGGCGGTGATCGACGGCTACCTGCCGGCGAAGCTGGGCGAGGCGGAGATCCTTGCCGCCATCGACGCCGCCATCGCGCAGACCGGCGCGACCGGACCGGCCGACATGGGCAAGCTGATGGGCGTGCTGAAGCCGAAGCTCGCCGGCCAGGCCGACATGGGCCAGGTGTCGGCGCTGGTGAAGCAGAAGCTCGCCGGCTGAGCACCGGCGCTCACGGCGCCAGCCATCGCTCCATCCGCCGGTGCGCGGGCACGACGCCCTGCGCATTGGCCAGCGCCGAGGCGCGCGCTTCGGTCACGGCAAAGCCGAGTTCCGCGTACAGCGCCTGCGCCCGCGGGTTGCTCGCCGCCACGTCCAGCGCGATTCGCCGCCGGCCCTGCGCGCGCGCCTGTTCGATCAGGTGCCCGACCAGCGCGCGGCCGATGCCGCGCCCGCGCAGTCCGGGGGCCACGCCCAGATGGGCCAGGTAGTGCATGCCGCGTTGCGGCGGCCGGATCACCCGCTCTACCCGCAGCCCGCGCGCGACCACGCCCGGTGCGCGAACGCCGTAATGGCCGAAGATCTGCCGCGCCGCCGCCAGCGTGAACGCCAGCGCGGATTCGCCGCCGTAGCCCGCGCCGACCGCGACCACCCTGCCGTCCAGTTCACCGACGCAGTGGTTGCGCCAACCGAACTCGCCGGCCCCGTCGAGGAAGGCGCGATGCAGGAAATCCAGCGCCTCGCCGCGTCCGGGCACCGAGAACACGTAGGCGAATGCGGCCGGGCCGGAATCGTGGATCAGCGGCACCGCGGCTTCGGCATCGGCGGGCATCGCCGTCCGGAAACGCACTTCCTCGTTCATCGGCTCCCCTGTCGCAATCGTTCGCGCGCCATCATGCGCGAACGGCGCGCCGATGGCATGCTTGGCCGATGCCCGCCATCGTCCTTCGCCCCGCCACCCGCGCCGACGTCCCGCTGATCCTCGAACTGATCCACGGGCTGGCCGAATACGAGCGCGAGCCCGATGCGGTGCTGGCCACCGGGGAACTGCTGGAACAGCAGCTGTTCGGCGCGCAGCCGGGCGCGGAAGTCGTCATCGCCGAGGCCGACGGCCAGGCCGCCGGCTTCGCCCTGTTCTTCCACAACTTCTCGACCTGGCACGGCCGCCGCGGCCTGTACCTGGAAGACCTGTTCGTGCTGCCGCCGTTCCGCAAGCTGGGCATCGGCCGGGCGCTGATGGTCCATCTGGCCAAGCTGGCGGTGGAACGCGGCTGCGCCCGCTTCGAATGGTCGGTGCTGGACTGGAACACGCCGGCCATCGAGTTCTACCGCAGCCTCGGCGCGGTCGGCATGGACGAATGGACGGTGCAGCGGGTCGACGGCGCCGCGCTGCGGGCGCTGGCCGCGTCCGGTTCCTGACCGGGGAATCCCGGCAGGACCACAAACGAGACGCATTTTCATTTAAAGTGGCAGCTTCGGACGTCAGCCAGATCGCCGCGTCTCCCACGCTGCTCCGGAACTGCCCGTCATGTCCAACGTCTCCCGTCATCGCGCCGGCGTGCCGCGCGTTTCCCTGTTGTCCGCCTGCCTGCTGATCGCCGTCCACGCCCATGCGCAGGACGCCGCGGCCGGCGCGGACGCCAAAGCCACCGAGCTGGACCGGGTGCTGGTCGTCGCCCAGCGCGCGGACCGCGTCAGCAACGGCGCCACCAACCTCGACCTGACCATCAAGGAAACCCCGCAGTCGATCAGCGTGGTGAGCGCGAAGCAGATGCAGGACTTCGGCGCCGACAACGTCAACAAGGCGCTGGAACTGGCCACCGGCATCAACGTCGAGGACGCCGAGACCAACCGCACCTACTACATGGCACGCGGCTTCGACATCCTCAGCACGCAGATCGACGGCATCGGCATGCCCAACAACTGGGGCGTGGTGGTCGGCGCGATCGATGCCTTCGCCTACGACAAGGTGGAAGTGATCCGCGGCGCCAACGGCCTGCTCACCGGCGTCGGCAACGCTTCGGGCACGATCAACTACGTGCGCAAGCGCCCGACCAACGACGAGCAGGGCTCGCTCGGCATCAGCTACGGTTCGTGGAACACGAAGCGCGTCGAGGTCGATTATTCGACGCCGCTCAGCAAGGACGGGCGCTGGGCGGGACGCATCGTCGCCGTCTACCAGGACGGCGATTCGTACATCGACCTGCTGCACGACGACCGCCGCCTCACCTACGGCGTGATCGACGGCCAGATCGGCGACAACACCACGCTGACCTTCGGCTATTCGTACCAGCGGGCGAACAGCGACGGCGCGATGTGGGGCGGCCTGGCGCTGGCCAACAGCGACGGCAGCAAGGCCGAATTCCCGCGCGGTTCGACCACCGCGCAGGACTGGTCCTACTGGAACACCGAGGACAAGAGCGCCTTCGTCGAACTCAGCCACGCGCTGGGCGCGAACTGGACGCTCAAGGAAACCTACAACTACCGCGACTCGGACGGCGGCGAAAAACTGTTCTACGCGTGGAGCCCGGACGGCCTGGACCCGCTCACCCACGAAGGCATCTTCGCCAACCCGGGCCGGTACGCGGACCATGCGAAATCGCACCACGTCGATGTCTCGCTGACCGGCCGCTTCCAGGCCTTCGGCCGCGAGCACGACCTGGTCCTGGGCGTGGCGCAGGCGAACAGCTCCGGGCACACGGACACGTGGGACGTGGTCAACGACGTGGACGCGGGCGATCCCGATCCCTACGCGCCGATGCCGGCCTTTCCCTATCCGGGCAATTTCATCCCCGAACCGATCTGGGGCCCGCGCTACGTCTACGAAGAAGGCGAGCAGACCCTGCGCCGCATCTACGGCGCGGCGCGGTTCGCGTTCAGCGACCGCCTGAAGGCGATCGTCGGCTTCAACCAGGCGCGCTACCACCGCGAGGGCAGCAGTTCCTGGGGCGACGTCTATTCGCAAACCGAAAGCAAGTTCAGCCCCTATGCCGGCCTGATCTTCGACATCACCGACGACGTGCTGGCCTATGCCAGCTACTCGGACATCTACCAGCCGCAGGACCAGACCGACATCGACCTGCACCTGCTCGACCCGACCAAGGGCGTCAACACCGAACTGGGCGTCAAGGCGACCTGGCTCGACGGCCGCCTGCTGACCACGCTGGCCGCGTTCTCGGCCAAGCAGCAGAACCTCGCCACCTTGGCCGGCGTCACCGAAGACCTCACCTGGTACTACGAAGGCAAGGATGTCGAATCGAAGGGCGTCGAGTTCGAGGCCACCGGGAAACTCGGCGACCACGTCGACCTGGTGTTCGGCTATACCGCGCTGAAGCTGGACGGCACCGACGGCGGCGACAGCTACCCCTGGGTGCCGCGCCGCACCGCCAATCTTGCGATCAGCGCGCGCCTGCCGGCGCTTCCGGCGCTGCGCCTGGGCGCCAGCGGCCGCTGGCAGAGCAGGACCTCGAACTGGGACGACGGCCAGATCGCACTGATCCGCCAGGGCGCCTACGCGACGTTCAACGTGTTCGGCGAGTGGCGCATCAACGACGCGGTGTCGCTGCGCGCCAACATCGACAACGTCACCGACGAGAAGTACCTCACCAGCATGTACTACGTCGGCTACTACGGCGCGCCGCGCAATTACGCGCTGGCGCTGAACTGGAAATTCTGAGAAAGGCCCGAGAACCGCATGAAAACCTTCCCCGCATCATCCGCATTCCCGCGTCTTTCCCTGCTGGCCGTCGGCATGTTGGCCGCCTTGCAGGCGCAGGCGCAAAGCGCCGACGCCACCGCCGAAAGACGACGCCACCGAACTGGATCGCGTCGTCGTCGTCGCCAACCAGCTGGGTACAGTCACCGAAGGCAGCGGCACCTACACACCCGGCACCATCGCGACCGCGACGCGACTGGTGCTGACGCCGCGCGAAACGCCGCAGTCGATCAGCGTGATCACGCGCCAGGAGATCGAGGACTTCAACCTCACCACGATCGACAAGGTCATGGAGCATACGCCCGGCCTTTCCGTCGTCACCTACGACAGCGAACGCACCGAGTATTACGCGCGCGGCTTCGCGATCAACAATTTCCAGTACGACGGCATCCCGATGACGCGCGATTCGTCGTATTCGTCCGGCAACACCTTGGCTGACATGGCCATCTACGATCGCGTGGAGGTGCTGAAGGGCGCGGCCGGCCTGCTCGCCGGCTCCGGCGACCCCGGCGCGGTGATCAACCTGATCCGCAAGAAACCCACGCGCACCTTCCAGGGCCGCGCGACGCTGGGCGCGGGATCGTGGAACGAGCGGCGCGCGGAGTTCGACGTCGGCGGCCCGCTCAATGCGGACGGCAGCGTGCGCGCCCGCGCCGTCGCGGCCTGGGACGACCGCGAATCGAACCTGGACCGCTGGGAGCGCAGGAGCACCACTTTCTACGGCATCCTCGAGGCCGACCTGCCCGGCGGCACGCTGCTGACCGTGGGCGCGGACGCGCAGGACAACGACCCGAAGAACTCCACCTGGGGCGGCATCCCGCTGTTCAATGCCGATGGCGGCTTCAACGACATGCCGCGCTCGTTCAACAACGGCGCGACGTGGAGCCGCTGGGAGCAGTACACCCGCACGGCGTTCGCGACGCTGGAACACGGTTTCGACAACGACTGGCTGGTCAAGCTGCAGCTCAACCACCAGATCAACGGCTACGACGCGATGCTGGGCGCCGCGGCGTCGGGTTTCCCGAATCCCACCGACGGCGAGGGCGTCAACCTGTGGGTCGGGCAATACATCGGCAAGACCACGACCGACGCGCTGGACCTCTACGCCACCGGACCGTTCCAGCTGGGCGGGCGCGGGCACGAGCTCGTGATTGGCGGCAGCCTGTCGCGGCGGCGCTGGACGGGCGACAACTACTGGACCCTGCCGGACGACTACGATTTCGCCGCCCACGATTACTACCACTGGCGCGGCGACATCCCGGCCCCGCCATGGGCGTCGACGCCCGACTGGCATGCCGACGAAACCACGCGCGAGAAAGGCCTGTATGCGGCCGTGCGCTGGAACCTGGCCGACGCATTGAAACTGATCACCGGCGCGCGCCTTGCCAGCTACAGGCACCCGGTGGTGAGCGAATCCGGCGTGGTCCTGCCGTACCTGGACGCGGTGTGGGACGTGGCCAGGACGCAGTCGCTGTATGCCAGCTACACCAGCATCTACAGCCCGCAGCTCTGGGCGGAGGATGCGCAAGGCAAGCCGCTGGAGCCGCTGGACGGCAAGAACTACGAACTGGGCTGGAAGGGCGACTTCGCCAATGGCCGGCTCAATGCCAGCGCGGCGTACTTCCGGCTCGACCAGGACAACTACCCGGTGCCCAGCGGCGAGCTCACGCCCAGCGGCGACGATGCGTACCGCGGCGAGCAGGGCTACCTCACCAAGGGTTGGGAACTGGAAGCCTCGGGCCAGATCACCCCGCGCTGGAACGTGCATGCGGGCTATGTGCACAAGGTGACGCGGCAGCAGGGCGCCAAAGTCCAGACCGAGTCGCCCGAAGATCAGGTGACGCTGTACACCACGTACAAGTTCGGTTCCGGCGGAACCGGCCTGACGCTGGGCGGCGGCACGCGCTGGCAGGGCAAGACCTGGGGCGATGCGAGCCACCCGAGCGGCGAATACGTGACCCACACGATCGGCAGCTACTGGTTGCTGGATGCCAGCGCGAGCTGGCGCTTCAATGACAAGCTGTCGGCGGCCCTCTCGGTCAGCAACCTGCTGGACGAGAAGTACTACACCGTGTTCAGCTGGTACAGCACCTACACCTGGGGCGAACCGCGGCGCGTGAACGCGAGCGTGACGTACCGGTTCTGAGCGCCCGATGGTGAACATGACCGCCATGCCGCCGCGCGTTCGACAAGGACGCCAATGGCCCACCGGCGCTTCGGACCGGCCGGAGAACGCATTGCGCGCCGGCAACGGCACGCCCGCTATGATCGGATCCGGCCAGACCGACGCGTGGATTCCCCGAAGCCGATGAGCACCGCCGCGCCTCCCGCCACCCGCCTCCGCGTCGCGTCGCGCATCGGCGCCGCCGTGTTCGGCGGCTACGCATTCGCATGGGGCGTCGTCGCCGCGGGCGCCAGCCTGTGGGTCGCCGCGGGCCTGGATTTCCACGATGCCGAGTTCCTGTCCAGCCTGCTGGGCGTGCTGGCGTTCCTAGTCGCGTTCCTGTGGGCGTTCGCGGCACGGCGGTTGTGGGTGGTGTGGACGGTGCTGGCCGGTGGCGGCGCGCTGCTGGCGGCGACCGCTTCGTTCGTGCAATTGCTGCTGGTCTGAGTAGGACGGCATGTTCGCAAGCTTCCGCCAGGCGATGGCCTGGCTGCACACCTGGTTCGGACTGGTGCTGGGCTTCGTGCTGATGGCCGCGTTCTTCTTCGGCGCGCTGTCGGTGTTCGACCGCGAGATCGACCGCTGGGCGATCCCGGCCACGCGCTTCGAACCGCAGCCGATGCCGTCGTTCGAGAAGGTGCTGCGGCCGGTGTTCGAACGCCTGCAGCCGCTGCCCGCGGACGTGCGCGCGCTGCGCTCGCGGCTGGACACGCCGGTTCCCGACCGTTTCGAAACCATCGAATACTGGAGCGCCTACACCACCCACCGCGATCCGGTGCTGGACGTTTACGCCGGCTTCGACGTGCCGGGCGCGAAGGACCCCGACGAAGCGATCTACGCGTACCGCACCCTCGACCCGCGCAATGGCACCGAGCTGCCCGACGACCGGCTGAAGGTCGGCAGCGAATTCTTCTACCCGATGCACTACGGGCTGATCCTGGACTGGAAGAACCTGGGCATCTGGATCGTCGGCTTCTCGGCGCTGGTGATGCTGGCGGCGCTGGTCAGCGGCGTGGTCATGCACCGCAAGCTGTTCCGCGAGTTCTTCACCTTCCGCCCGGACAAGGCGCGCCTGCGCAGCGTGCTGGACCTGCACAACCTGACCGGCGTGGTGGCGCTGCCGTTCCACTTCTTCTTCGCCTTCACCGGCCTGCTGATCTTCGCGGCGACGTACTACTTCCCGGTCGGCCACACCCAGTTGCACGGCCTGCACGACCTGCACGAACGGATCGAGGCCAGCGAAACCGGCCTGCCGCACCTGCGCGCCGGCGTGCCCGCGGGGCTGGCGAACGTCGATGCGATGGTGGCCGAGGCGCAGCGGCGCTGGCACCAGCGCGGCAAGGCCGGCGAGGTCGGCTTCCTGCTGCTGCAGCACGTCGGCGACGCCAACGGCTACGTCAGCGTCTATCGCGCCGGCACCGACCGCATCGCGCTGGTCGGCGACGGCATCCACTTCAAGGCCTCGACCGGTGAACTGATCCGCGAGGATCCGCCGGCCACGGCGACGGGCCGGGTCAGCGAATTCCTCACCGGCCTGCACCTGCAGCACTTCCGCCACTGGCTGCTGCGCTGGTTGTACGTGCTGGGCGGCCTGGCCGGCGCGACGTGCATCGCCACCGGCTTCCTGTTCTTCGTCGAGAAACGCAAGCGGCAGCATGCGCGGCAAGGCAGCCAGGGCGCGCGCGTGGTCGATGCGCTGGCAGTGGCGTCGGTCACGGGCATGGTGCTGGCCGCGCTGGGCATGCTCGTCGCCAACAAGCTGCTGCCGGACGGCCTGCCGATGCGCGGCGACTGGGAACGCTATGCGTTCTGGGGCACGTGGGTGCTGGCGCTGCTGCACGCGGCCTGGCGCAGCGCGCCGGTGGCGCAGGGCCTGCCGAACCCGGCGTGGCGCGAACAGTGCTGGGCGATCGCCGCGATGGCGACGGCCGCGGTGCTGTTGAACTGGATCGTCACCGGCGACCATTTGTTGCGCACGCTCGCCGCGCACTACTGGCCGGTCGCCGGCTTCGACCTTTCCCTGCTGGCGGTGGCCGCGATCGCCGCCGCCGCCGCGCGCAGGCTGAAGCGCCGCGCCGTGGCCCAGCACGCCCGCACAGCGGATACGGAGGCGATGCATGCCTGAGCACGGGTCCGCCGCCGGCCTGCTGCTGGCGGCGCTGCTGGCCAGCATCGCCGGCATGGGCTGGCTGGCCCTGTCGATGCAGCCGCACGCGCAACAGGCGTGGGGCCATGCGCCGCCCGCCGCAACGCTGCGGATCCTGCGGGGAATGGGCGCCGCCGGCATCGTCGTCGCGCTGCTGCTGTGCCTGCGCGCGGACCACGCCTCGATGGCGGTGCTGGTCTGGGTGATGGCCCTGTCCGGCGCGGCCCTGCTGGTCGCCTTCCTGCTGGCTTCGCGCCCGCGCTGGCTGCGGCTGCTGGCGCCGTGGATACGCACGCGCGCAGCGCCATCGCGCTGACGGCAACGGAATAAAGGTCGCGCCCGACAGGCCTCTTCAGCGGCCGCCCACCTGCCAGTCCGCGCGCTTCGATGTCTGGCCGATGCCCGGATTGAAGCTGTTGGTCGGATCCAGCGAACGGTAGAACGCCGCCAGCGCCGGCTTGGCGCGGTACAGGTGGCCGACGTTGTGCTCGGCCGGATACTCGGCGCCGCGCGCGTCGAGCAGTTCCCACAGCCGGTGCTCGATCGCCAGCGGGTCGCGACCCTTCTTCACGATGTAGTCCTGGTGGAACACGTGGCAGAAGAAGTGGCCGTAGTAGAGCTTCGCGACCAATGCGTCCTCGATGTCGGCCGGCAGCGTCTCCACCCAGTCGCGGTCATCGCGACGCAGGGCGATGTCCAGCGCGACGATGTCCTCGACGGTCCCGCGATGCGCCTCGCGGTAGCGCACCGCCGCGCTGGCCACCGCGAAGCGGTGCAGGAAGGCCTTGCGGCCCTCGTCGGCATCGCATTCGAAGCAATCGCCTGCCCTGTCGGCGAAGAACTCCCGCAGGAAATCGCGCGTCGCGCCGGCGTCCGCCGCCGACACCTTCAGCAGCAGGTGGTGCTCGTAGCGCTCGCGGTATTCGCGCAGGCGTCGCGGCAGGTGGTCCGGCAGCAGCGCCACCAGCGCCTGCAGCGCGCGGTCGGCCAGCCCGCGCAGGCCGAGCCGTTCGCACCAGCCGTCGACGCGACTCTTCAGCGCGAACGCCGCCGGCACCCTGCCGGTGCCGAACTTCTCGATCAGCAGGAACACGTCCTTGCCGTATTCCGCGCCGATGTCGAAGGCATCGCGGTGGATGTATTCGCCGGAGACCGGCAGGCGTGCGAACGCGGCCAGCAGGTGCCGGCGCACGCCGGTCAGGTCGTGCGGGTCGTTGCTGCCGATGTAGAAAACCGACGAGGCTTCCTGCTCGAACGTGTCCAGCCGCACCGCGAACACCGCCAGCCGCCCGGCGCAGCCCGCGGCTTCGTGCAGGCGCGACGGATCGGCGTTGTAGCGCGCCGGCGTCGGCGCATCGACCTGGCGCACCTGCTCGGCGTAGCGCGGGTCGGAAGCGGCGCGCGCGGGATCGTGCGCGATGTCCGCGTCGCGATAGTCGCCGGCCTGCAGCCGCGCCAGGATCTGTTCCGGCTCGTCGCCCAGCGCGATGCCCAGGTGGTTGACCAGCCGCAGCCTGCCGTCCTCGCCGACCTGCGCGTACAGCGCCAGCTCGGTATAGGCCGGCCCGCGCCGCAGCAGCGCGCCGCCGGAGTTGTTGCAGACGCCGCCCAGCACCGAAGCGCCGATGCACGAGGAGCCGATCACCGAATGCGGCTCGCGGCCCAGCGGCGCCAGCGCCTTTTCCAGCGCGTCCAGCGTCGCCCCCGGCAGGCACACGACCTGGCGGCCGCCGTCGATCAGCTGCACGCCGGCCAGACGCAGCGTGCTGACCAGCACCACCTCGCGGTCGTAATCGTCGCCGTCGGGCGTGGAGCCGCCGGTCAGGCCGGTGTTGGCCGCCTGCAGGATCACGATGCGTCCGGCTTCGGTCGCCGCCTGCAGCACGCGCCACAGTTCCACCAGCGTGCCCGGCCGCACCACCGCCAGCACCGGCCCTTCGCCGAAGCGGTAGCCCTTGCGGAAGCGGCGCGTGGCGCGCGCGCCGGTCAGCACGTGCGCGGCGCCGACGGTTTCGCGCAGGCGCGCCAGCAGGGTTGCGGAATCGTCGACGGCCATGGCCGCATTCTCCCGCGAATCCGGCCATCACGGCCAGCCGCGGGCAGGGTGCCGAAGTACAATCGCGACGGCATGGCACGCATCCCCGACGCCTTCATCGACGACCTGCTGGCCCGGACGGACATCGTCGAGGTGGTCGGTTCGCGCGTGCCGCTGAAGCGGCAGGGCAAGGAATACGCGGCACGCTGCCCGTTCCACGACGAGCGCTCGGCCAGTTTCACCGTGTCGCCGACCAAGCAGTTCTACCACTGCTTCGGCTGCGGCGCGCACGGCACCGCGATCTCGTTCCTGATGAACTACGACCGCCTCGAATTCCTCGACGCGGTGGAGGAACTGGCCAAGCGCAACGGCATGGAAGTGCCGCGCGACACGCAGCAGCGCAACCAGAACGACGACAGCCGCGACCTGTACGCGGCGATGGAGGCGTCGGCGAAGTTCTTCCAGCGCCAGCTCGCGAGCAGCGACAAGGCGCGCGACTACCTCGACGGCCGCGGTGTGGACGCGCCCATCCGCGAGCTGTTCGGCATCGGCTACGCGCCGGAGGGCTATTCCGCGCTGAAGGACGCGCTGGGCACGGATGCGCGCCGGCTGGCGCTGCTGGAACGCGGCGGCATGTTCTCGAAGAACGACCGCGGCCACGTCTACGACAAGTTCCGCGACCGGGTGATGTTCCCGATCGCCGACCGGCGCGGGCGCACCATCGCCTTCGGCGGGCGCGTGCTGGGCAAGGACGACGGGCCGAAGTACCTCAACTCGCCGGAAACGCCGCTGTTCCACAAGGGGCGCGAGCTGTACGGCCTGTGGCAGGCGCGGCAATCGAACCAGAAGCTGGAACGGCTGATCGTGGTCGAGGGCTACATGGACGTGGTCTCGCTGTTCCAGTACGGCGTGACCCAGGCGGTGGCGACGCTGGGCACCGCGACCACGCCGGACCACGCCGAGCTGCTGTTCCGCAATGCACCGGACGTGTACTTCTGCTTCGATGGCGACAACGCCGGGCGCAAGGCCGGCTGGCGCGCGCTGGAATCGGCGCTGCCGCGGATGAAAGACGGGCGCCAGGCGTTCTTCCTGTTCCTGCCCGATGGCGAAGACCCCGACACCATCGTGCGCAAGGAAGGCAAGGAGGCATTTGATGCACGCTTGCGGCAGGCCACGCCGCTGTCGCAGTTCTTCTTCGACGAACTGTCGAAGGAAATCAACCTGGCCACGCTCGACGGCAAGGCGCGCCTGGCCGAACGCGCCCGCCCGCTGCTGGCACAGATCCCCGATGGTGCGTTCGGCGACCTGATGAAGCAGGAACTGACCCGCATCACCGGCATCGGCGCGCAGGCGCCCGCGCACGCCGCGCCCTCGCGCAATGCACGTCCGCTACCGAACGCCGGCAACCGGCCCAGCCTCGTCCGCAGCGCCATCGTCCGCCTGCTGCACGCGCCGTCGCTGGCGCTGGAAGTGGAGCCGCCCTACGGCTTCGCCCATCTGCGCCAGCCGGGCATTGAACTGCTGGTCGAACTGCTGGACATCGTGCACGCGCGCCCCGAGATCAGCACCGGCGCGCTGCTGGAACACTTCGCCGAGCGCGAAGAACAGGCCTCGCTGCAGAAACTGGCGATGCAGCAACTGCCCGGCGAAGAAACGCACTGGCGCGCGGAAATGCTGGACGCGGTGGCGCAGCTGGAGAAACAGACCCTGCAGCAGCGCCTGGACGAACTGCAGGCCAAGCAGCGCGAAACCGGCCTGGACGAAGCCGACAAGTACGAACTGCGCGCGCTGCTGCAGGCGCGCGCGGCGCATTAGGTTCATCCTGCGGCCGAGACCCATCGAATTCTTTGGTATCGTCCTTCCCGCTTTCGCGGGAATGACGACCAAAGGAACTTCGTAGCGATTACCGCCTCCCGGAGGCTCCGATGAACACCATTCGCCGCTTCGGCTTCACTCTTCTCCTCGCATTTCTTTTCTCCACCGCCACGCAAGCCGGCGATTTCGCCCAGCCGCGCCCCGGCCTGCATACCGGCGGACAGCCCACGCCGGAGCAGCTCGACGCGCTGGCCGCGCAGGGCGTGCGCACGGTGATCGACCTGCGCCCCGACAGCGAAGACCACGGCTACGATGAAGCGCGCGCGGCCGGGCAGCGCAAGCTGCGCTACGTGCAACTGCCGATCGCCGGTCCGCAGGACCTGACGCCGGCCAACGCCGCCACACTGAAGCGCCTGCTGGACGACAGCGACGGCGACGTGCTGCTGCACTGCGCCTCGGGCAACCGCGCCGGCGCGCTGCTGGCGCTGATGGCTGCGCAGGAAGAACGCCTGCCGCCCGCACAAGCGCTGGCGCTCGGCAAGGAAGCCGGAATGAAGTCGCTGGCCCCGATCGTCGCGGAACGACTCGGCCTGCCGTCGGAACCCGAGGCCACGCCGTGACCTGAGCCCCCGCATGCCACGGAACCGGGCTAATCTCGGGCTTCCACTTCCGCTCCGGAGGGAACCGCCATGCCTGTGCATCGCCTGCCTGTTGCCCTGTTCGCCGCCCTGCTGCCGCTGACCGCGTCCGCGCAGGCGCCCGCGACGAAACCCGCCGCAGTCGAACGCGAAGTCGTCGGCAATCGCACCAGCGAGAACATCCCGGCGATTCCCGCCGAGCTGGTCGAACGCCTGAACCGCTACCAGAACACCCGCGGCGCGTATCTCGCCGGTTGGACGAAGGACGGCTGCCTGCTGGTTTCCACCCGCTTCGCCGAAACCTACCAGGCACACCGCGTGTGCCAGCCGCTGGGCATGCGCGAACAACTGACCTTCTATCCCGAGCCGGTCGGCGAACTCGTGCCGGCACCGGCGCAGGCATGGCGCGACGGCTTCGTGTTCGGCAAGGACAAGGGCGGCGACGAATTCGACCAGCTTTACTGGTTCGACTACGCCACGCGCAGCACGACGCTGCTGACCGATGGCAAGAACAGCCAGAACGGCAGCGTCGTGCTGAACCACGACGGTTCGCTGATGGCGTATTCCAGCACCGCGCGCAACGGCGCCGACACCGACGTGTGGGTGCGCGACACCCGGACCGGCCAGGCGCGCGCGGTGGTGACCGAAGGCGGCAGCTGGCGCGCGCTGGACTTCTCGCCCGACGGCAAGCAACTCCTGGTCTCGAAGTATGTGTCCGTCAGCGAGTCGTATCCGGGTGCGGTGGACCTGGAAACCGGCAAGCTGGAACTGTTTCCGGTGGACGGCGGCAAGGCCGCATTCGGCGACTTCAGGTTCGCACCGAACGGCAATTCGCCGCCGAAGGCGGTCTATTTCGTTTCCGACGAACCGCTGCACGGCAAGCCCAGCGAATTCCGCACCTTGCGCTACCACGAATGGGGCAGCGGCAGGCTGGAGCAGATCAGCGCCGGCGACTGGGACGTGGATTCCTTCCGGATTTCCGCCGACGGCAAATACCTGGCCTACACCAGCAACGAGGATGGCATCGACAGGCTGCATGTCGTCACCCTGCCGGCGCACGCGGAAGTGGAATTACCCGAACTGCCCATCGGCGCGACCGGGAGCTTCGATTTCTCGCCGGACGGCCAGCGCATCGCGCTGCACCGGAACACCGCGACGTCGCCCAGCGATGCGTACGTGATCGACCTTGCGACGAAGAAACTGCAACGCTGGACGCAAAGCGAAGTGGGCGGGCTGGATGCGTCGAAGTTCATCGCGCCGACGCTGATCCGCTACCCGACTTTCGACAGCGTGAACGGCAAGCCGCGCACCATCCCCGCGTTCCTGTACCTGCCGGCGAAAGCGGCTGCGGGCGGCAAGTACCCGGTGGTCATCAACATCCACGGCGGCCCGGAAGGGCAGTCGTTCCCCACGTTCAACCCGACCGCCCAGTTCCTGGCCAACGAACTGGGCGTGGCGATGCTGGTGCCGAACGTGCGCGGCTCCAGCGGCTACGGCAAGACCTACCTGTCGCTGGACAATGCGGAAAAGCGCGAGGATTCGGTCAGGGACATCGGCGCGCTGCTCGACTGGATCGCGCAGCAGCCGGCGCTGGACGCCGGGCGCGTCGGCGTGATGGGCGGCAGCTATGGCGGCTACATGGTGCTGGCCTCGTTGATGCACTACAGCGACCGGATCAGGGCGGGCATCGACCTGGTCGGGATTTCCGATTTCACGACGTTCCTCAACAATACGGAGAGCTACCGTCGCGACCTGCGCCGGGCGGAATACGGCGACGAACGCGAGCCGGCGATGCAGGCCGTGTTCGACCGCATATCCCCCCTGAAGAACGCGTCGAAGATCAAGTCGCCGCTGTTCGTCGCCCAGGGCAGGAACGACCCGCGCGTGCCGTACACCGAAGCCGAGCAGATCGTGAAGGCGGTGCGCGGCAACGGCCAGCCGGTCTGGTACCTGCTGTACGACGACGAAGGCCACGGCTTCCAGAAGAAGGCCAACAGCGACTGGTTCGGCGCGGCCAGCATCCTGTTCTGGCAGCAGAACCTGCTGGGCACGCCGGGCGGCGGGCGCTGACCGCTGCCGCACCGCGCGTCACGCGGCGGGCGCGAACTCGATGCCCGCTGCCGGCTGCAGGAACGGCAGCAGCCAGTGGTCGAGCAGCAGGAAGGCGAACAGCGCCATCAGGTACACCACGGAATAATTGAACACCTTCATCGCGAACAGTTCGTCCGGCGGGTCCAGCAGCTTCCACGCGTACCATAGGAATACCGCGCCCAGCACCAGCGCGCCGCCAAGGTAGAACAGTCCGCTCATGCCCAGCAGCCACGGCAGCACGGTGACCACCACCAGCAGCACGGTGTAGAGCAGGATCTGCCAGCGGGTGTATTCCACGCCGTGGGTCACCGGCAGCATCGGAATCAGCGCGCGCGCGTAGTCGTCCCGGCGGAAGATCGCCAGCGCCCAGAAATGCGGCGGCGTCCAGATGAAGATGATCAACACCAGCGACAGCGCGCTGGCCCAGTCGTCCAGCCCGCGCGCCATGCCGGTGACCGCGGCCCAGCCCAGCAGCGGCGGCGCGGCGCCGGCGATGCCGCCGATGACGATGTTCTGCGGCGTGGCCCGCTTCAGGAAACCGGTATAGACGATCGCGTAACCGATCAGCGAAGCGAAGGTCAGCCCCGCGGTCAGCGGGTTGACCAGCGCGATCAGGATCGCCATCGACGCCGCGCCGAGGAACACCGCGAACGCCAGCACCTGCGCCGGGGCCAATGCGCCGGTCGCCAGCGGACGCTGCGAGGTGCGCGCCATCACCTTGTCGATGCGCTGGTCGATCAGGTGGTTGATCGCCGCCGCAGACGCGGCCGCCAGCCAGATGCCGAGGAATCCGAACACGCTTTCGCGCAGCGGCGGCAGGCCCGGCACGGCGAGGAACATGCCGACCAGCGCGGTGAACACGATCAGCGCCACCACGCGCGGCTTGGTCAATTCCCAGTACTGGTCGAAGGCGACGCGCACGGTCTACTCCGGCTTGCGCAGGCGCGCCAGCAGCGACACCAGGGTGAACAGCAGCAGCGCGGCGCCGGCGTTGTGGGCGACGGCGACCGGCAGCGGCAGCGCCAGCTTGACGTTGAGGATGCCCAGGCCGACCTGCGCCAGCAGCAGCACGACGAGGCCGACGCCCCAGCCGCGCATCCCGGGAATGCGCAGCAGCCGCCACGACAGCACCAGCAGGTAGGCGGCGACCAGCGTCGCGACGATGCGGTGGGTCATCTGGATGGCGATGCGCGCGGCGCCATCGAGCACGCCGCCTTCGTAATCGACGCCGACGCCGCGCCACAGCACGAAGCCTTCGCCGAAATCGTGCGGCGGCCACCACTGGCCGACGCACTTGGGGAAGTTGTCCGCCGACCAGCTGCCCGCGCCGCAGCTCAGCGCCGCGTAGTTGGCGCTGGTCCAGCCGCCCAGCGCGATCTGCAGCGCCAGCACCGCGATCGCGCCGATCACCCAGTGCCGCAGCTGCAGCGCCTCGGCCAGCTTGATCGGCCGATCGGTCGCGCGCCACGCGGTCCAGACCAGCAGCGAGAAGGTCAGCAGTCCACCCAGCAGGTGGCCCATCACCACCACCGGCTTCAGCAGCCAGGTCACCGTCCACATGCCCAGCAGCGCCTGGAAGATGATCACCGCCAGGGTCAGCGCCGAAGCGCGCGACAGGTCGGTGTTCGACCAGCGCAGCGCGGCGAACAACAGCAGCGATTCGGCGACGATCGCCAGCGCCGACGACGCCACATGCAGGCCGCGCATGTACAGCGGAATGGCGGCGGCGACCAGCACCGAGGCGACCAGGATCTGCGCCACGCCGAAACGGCGGCGGCGCGCGGCCAGCAGCGCCAGCGCCAGCACCAGCACGCCGAGCGAACCTGCCAGCATGCGGTGCACCTGTTCGCGCCAGGCCTTGTGCGTCTCGAACGGACGGATCGCGGACGCGGCGTGGTCGGCGACTTCGCCCACCGCCTGCGGCCAGGTGGCGCGGCCGTAGCAGGTCGGCCAATCGGGGCAGCTGAGCCCGGCATTGGACAGGCGCACGAACGCGCCGAACACGATCACGCCCAGCGCCAGCGCCACCGCCAGCCAGGCGATGCGATGGAAGTGGCGATGGCGGTGCACGGTAGGCGTGGCGGGATTCATTCGGGTCATCGGCGCGCGCGGCTCATTCCAGCCTCAGCAGCTTGCCCAGGTCGCGGCGCAGGTCCGCCGGATCGAAGCCGGGCGCGTAGCGCAGCACCACGAAGCCGTAGGGGTCGATCACGTAGGCCGCCGCGCCATCGGCGGACGCCTGGTTGCGCGGCAATGCGGCCGACAGCTGCGCGTCCTCGCGCATCGGCAGCCACCCGGCCGAAGGCGGCGGCGACGCCGGCGGTGCGCCGAACCACAGCACCTGGGCGCGATTCGCGTTCTTGCCGAGCAGTTGCCAGACCTTGTCCAGGTCCTGCGCCTGCTTCGTGCACGCGGCGGCATGGCTTTCGCACCAGCCCGGCGGCGGCGACATCGCGATGCGCCACAGGCGCCGTTCCGGTTCCCACGCGTACGCGCCGCCGTCCGCGCGCGCCAACCGGGCCGCGCGCAGGTCGGGCTTGGGCGACAGCAGTTCGCCCTTGCTGTTGTTGGCCGACGGCACCAGGTCCAGACGGCTCATCACCATCGCCACCAGGATCGGACCGACGCACACGGCCAGCAGGACGATCAGGACGAAACGGCCGCGACGGGACGGTGCGGCGCCGGAAGAAGAACTGCTCATGCCGCCATTTTCTCATGCCCGCGCCTGCGCCGGCGCAGATCCAGCAGCAATGCGGTGGCGAATACCGCCAGCGCCAGCCCGAACCACTGCACCGCGTAGCCGAGATGGCGCTCCGGCGTCAGGGTGTTGGGCAGGATGTCGAGGTCGCGCGCGTAGCCGAGCTTGATCGCGGGGTCCAGCTTGAGCATGCGCGGCGGCAAGGCATCGATGCCGAGGCCGGAGGCGAGATTGCCCGCATCCAGTCCGATGGTCAGCAGTTCGCCCCCCGGCTGTTTCACCGCGATCGCGCTGGCGATGCCATGCGATGGGGGCGGCGCCAGCAGGCCCTGCACGCGGATCGTCCCGGACGGACGCGCGATCGCCGGCATCGTCCGGTCGCCCGGCACCGGCAGCCAACCCAGTTCCACCAGCAAGGGCGACGCGCCCGCCGGAACGAACAGGCGATACGCCCGCACGCCGACCCTGCCATCGCGCTGCTGGTTGTCCAGCAATACCGCCGGCGCATCGGCGAACACGCCCTCGCCGGCCGCCCAGTCGTATCCGTGCCTGCGCGAGGTATCCGTCGCCAGCGACAGCGGCTGCGGGATGCGCTCGGCCAGCGTCGCATGCACGGCGGCGAGCATCGCCTCCTTCTGTTTCCCCCGGCCCAGCTGCCAGAAGCCGAGGCCGCAGAACGCCGCCGTCGCCAGCAACGCCAAGGCCCATCCCAACAGCGGATGCAGGCGCCGGTTCGCGCGTTCATTACCCATGGCTGCAATAATACGGCCCCGATCCGCCGCTACCCGAAAAGAGGACACGATGAGCGACTCGCTGAAGACCCTGGTGGTCGTGGCCTTCCTGGCGGTGATCGTGTGGAACCTGGGCGCCGGCCTGTACTACCTGCTGGTGGACAAGGGCCAGAGCAAGCGTACGGTCAATGCATTGACCCGGCGCATCGCGCTGTCGATCGCGCTGATCCTGCTGGTGATCCTGGCCATCTGGATGGGCTGGATCAAGCCGCACGGCATCAGCGGCTGAGGGAGCCGGGATTCGTGATTGGTGATTGGTGATTCGTAAAAAGCGGGTGACGTTGCTTCCACCAATCCCCCATTCACGAACCGCCCATCACGGCCGTTACAGCACGTAGACGAACAGGAACAGGCCCAGCCACACCACGTCGACGAAGTGCCAGTACCACGCCACCGCTTCGAACGCGAAGTGGTTGTCCTTGCTGAAGTGGCCCTTCGCGCAGCGCAGCCAGATGATCGCCAGCATGATCGTACCCAGGGTCACGTGCGCGCCGTGGAAGCCGGTCAGCATGAAGAACGTGGAGCCGTAGATGCCCGAGCCCAGGGTCAGGTTCAGTTCGTGGTAGGCGTGGATGTATTCCTCGGCCTGGAAGAACAGGAACAGGCAGCCCAGCAGCACCGTCGCGCCCAGCCAGATCAGCAACTGCTTGCGGTTGCCCGCCTTCAGCGCGTGGTGGGCGATGGTGATGGTCGCGCCGGAGGTCAGCAGGATCAGCGTGTTGAGCAGCGGCAAGCCCCATGCCGGGATGGTCTTGAACGCGCCGCCGACCTGGCCGGGGCCGGCGCTGGGCCACGCCGCGCTGAAACCGTCCCACAGCAGCGCGTTGGTCATCGCGCCGTCGCCCTCGCCGCCCAGCCACGGCAACGCGTACTGGCGGGCGTAGAACAGCGCGCCGAAGAACGCACCGAAGAACATCACTTCGGAGAAGATGAACCAGACCATGCCCATGCGGAAGGACACGTCGACCTGCTGGTTGTAGTTGCCGCGCAGCGACTCGCGGACCACGTCGCCGAACCACATGAACAGCGTCGCCAGCAGCATCAGCACGCCGGCGAAGAACACCCACTTGCCCCACGCGATGTCGTTGAGCCAGTTGGCCACGCCGAACATCGTGGTGAACAGGGCGATGGAGCCGACGAACGGCCACCGGCTGCTGTGCGGCACGAAGTAGCGGTTGGCGTCCGGCGAATGGGTATTGGCCATGGCGTGTTCTTCCGTTGCGGATCAGGGCGCCGCAAGCGGCGCGGTGGATGCGGTCCCGGCCGATCCGGATTGCTCCAGGCCGGCGGTCAGGGCGTCGTTCTTGTAGAAGGTGTACGACAGGGTGATGGTGCGGATGTCGTCCGGCAGCGCCGGATCGACGATGAAGCGCACCGGCATGTCGCGGGTTTCGCCGGCCTGCAGGGTCTGCGCGGTGAAGCAGAAGCACTCGGTCTTGGTGAAATAGCCCGAGGCCCGCGCCGGCGCCACCGACGGGGCGGCGCTGCCGACGATGGCGCGCTTGCCGTCGTTGCGGGCGAAATACTTCGCCTCGTACAGCTGGCCGGGCACCACCTGCAGGGTCGCCTGTTCGGGATGGAACGCCCACGGCAGCTTCGAGTTGGTCGTGCCGTCGAACTGCACGGTGACCAGGCGCTGCCTTGCGGCGGCCGCGGCGGCCTTCGCCTCGCCCGGCCCCTGCTCGAGGCGGATGCCGAACACCTTCTCGCAGGCGATGCGGTACAGCGGCACCAGCGAGAAGGTCAGCAGGAACACCGCCACCACCACGCCGACGAGTTTGCCCAGCCCCGCGGCATTCGCCTTCCCGTCGCTCACGACGCCAGCACCCCGCTCAGCAGGAACGCCACGTAGATCAGCACCGCCACGCCGGCCACGATCAGCGCGGTGCGCACCGCGCGCTTGCGGCGGGCGTCCTGGTCATCGGCGGCGGAAGGCTGCGGGCTCATTGCGGCGTCGGCGCCTCAGTGGCCCACGTCGTCGTGGGCGAGGTCGCCCGGACGCAGCACCGGCGGGGTCGAGAAGGTGTGGTGCGGCGCCGGCGACGGCACCGTCCATTCGAGGCCCTTCGCGCCTTCCCAGGCGCGTGCTTCGGCCCTGGCGCCGCTGCGCTTGGAGCTCCACAGGATCAGGAACATCATGAACGGCGTCAGAAACATGCCGAACGCACCGATCGAGCTGACCAGGTTCCAGTCCGCGAACACGGCGTTGTAGTCGGGGATGCGGCGCGGCATGCCGGCCAGGCCCAGGAAGTGCTGCGGGAAGAACAGCAGGTTGACGAACACCAGCGTCCACCAGAAGTGGAACTTGGCCGCCTTCTCGTTGTACATGCGGCCGGTCCATTTCGGCCACCAGTAGTAGATGGCGGCGATGATCGCGAACAGCGCGCCGGTCACCAGCACGTAATGGAAGTGCGCGACCACGAAGTAGGTGTCGTGGTACTGGAAGTCGGCCGGCACGACGGCCAGCATCAGCCCGGAGAAGCCGCCGATGGTGAACAGCACGACGAACGCCAGCGACCACAGCATCGGCGTCTCGAAGCTGATCGACCCGCGCCACATCGTCGACACCCAGTTGAACACCTTCACGCCGGTCGGGATCGAGATCAGCATCGTCGCGAACATGAAGTAGATCTCGCCGCCCAGCGGCATGCCCACCGTGAACATGTGGTGGGCCCACACGATGAACGACAGGAACGCGATCGCCGCGGTGGCGTACACCATCGCCTGGTAGCCGAACAGCGGCTTGCGGCTGAAGGTCGGGATGATCTCGCTGACGATGCCGAACGCCGGCAGGATCATGATGTAGACCTCGGGGTGCCCGAAGAACCAGAAGATGTGCTGGTACATCACCGGGTCGCCGCCGCCGGCCGCGTTGAAGAAGCTGGTGCCGAAGAACTTGTCGGTCAGCAGCATGGTCACCGCGCCGGCCAGGACCGGCATCACCGCGATCAGCAGGAACGCGGTGATCAACCAGGTCCAGGCGAACAGCGGCATCTTCAGCAGGTCCATGCCCGGCGCGCGCATGTTCAGCACCGTGGCGATGATGTTGATCGCGCCCATGATCGAGCTGACGCCCATCATGTGCACCGCGAACACGGTGAAGGCGACGTTGTAGCCGCCCTGCAGCATCAGCGGCGGGTACATGGTCCAGCCTCCCGCCGGCGCGCCGCCCGGCAGGAAGAAGCTCAGCAGCAGCAGGCTGAACGCGAACGGCATGATCCAGAACGACCAGTTGTTCATGCGCGGCAGCGCCATGTCCGGCGCGCCGATCTGCAGCGGGATCATCCAGTTGGCCAGGCCGACGAAGGCCGGCATGATCGCGCCGAAGATCATCACCAGCGCGTGCATCGTGGTCAGCTGGTTGAACACCTCCGGCTTGACCAGCTGCAGGCCGGGAACCGCCAGTTCGGCGCGGATGCCGACCGACAGCGCCGCGCCCACGATCGCCATGAAGAAGCTGAACAGCAGGTACAGCGTGCCGATGTCCTTGTGGTTGGTCGAGAAGAACCAGCGCTCGACGAAGCCCTGCTTGTGCTCGTGGTGGTCGTCGTGGTGATCGACGGCTTCGGGATGGGTCACGGACATGGCGACTACCTTTGGGTTGTGCTTTCGATCAGCCGGCCGGGGAAACGGCGGCGGGGGCCTGCTGCGCGGTCGGCGCAGCCTCGGCGGGGGCGGCAGGCGCTTCGGCCGGCGGCGCTTCGACCGGGGCCGCCTCGACGGGCGC
>JBDHQQ010000074.1:0-11702 GCA_039807145.1 Pseudoxanthomonas sp.
GGCTGGTCGGCGAACCCGCGGGTCTGGCCGAGCTGCGCGCCGCCTACCGCCTGGACCAGACGCTGGCCTGAGCGACCGCCGCCGCCGCACGGCACGCCGTGCAAGAAGTCCAGGGCGCGTTCCCCCCTACATCCAGGCCCGGGCGACCGGGTCGCAAGGAACCCGGATGAAGCCGTACCGCATCGCCGCCGCCGTCCTGTTCGCCGCCCTGGCCTCGGCCTGCGCGTCGACGCCGAAATCCGCACTGCCGGCGAGTGGTGCGACCGTGGTCGAAGGCACCGCGCCGGTCGCAATGGACGCGCCGCCGGCCGAGGAAGTTTCGACTTCCGCAGCTGCCGACGCGCACGTCCAAGCCCTCGCCGCCGAGCAACCGCAGGACCCGCCCGCGGCCGTGGCACCGGAGGCGGGCGCGCCGACTGCGGCCGAGGACGATTTCGCCGCGATCTACGGCCAGGCCTACAACCCGGTGGCCGACCCGACCCTGCCGCCGGAAGCGCCGCTGCCGGTCAGCTACGACCCGTGGGAGAAATTCAACCGCAAGATGCACCGCTTCAACAACGCGGTGGATCGCGGCATCGCCCGGCCGCTGGCGCGCGGCTACGTCAAGGCGGTGCCGCGACCGATGCGGTTGGGCATCGGCAATTTCTTCGCGAACCTCGGCCAGCCGCTGACCATGGTCAACAGCCTGCTGCAGGGCAAGCCCGGGCGCGCGGGACAGGCGCTGGGACGCTTCCTGCTGAACTCGACCCTGGGCATCGGCGGCCTGTTCGACCCGGCCAGCGACGCCGGGCTGCCGCGCCGGAGCGAGGACTTCGGCCAGACCCTGGGCACCTGGGGCTGGAAGCGCTCGCGCTACGTCGAGCTGCCTTTTTTCGGTCCACGCACGGTGCGCGACACGTTCGGCCTGGTCGGCGACGCACCGCTGTCGCCGGTGCGGCAGATCGAAGACGACAAGACCCGCCTGTTCCTGCAGGGCCTGAACCTGGTCAACGTGCGCGCCGACCTGCTGCCGCTGGACGCGCAGCGCGAAGGCACGCCGGACGATTACGCGCTGGTCCGCGACGCGTGGCTGCAGCGGCGCAATTACCAGATCGAAAGCGACCGCAAGCACAACATCGACGACGAACTGCCGGATTACCTGAAGGACGAGGAAGACAATCCGACC
This sequence comes from Pseudoxanthomonas sp., assembly GCA_039807145.1. Lineage (GTDB taxonomy): Bacteria > Pseudomonadota > Gammaproteobacteria > Xanthomonadales > Xanthomonadaceae > Pseudoxanthomonas_A. Next base: position 1,166 of record JBDHQQ010000074.1, read on the forward strand.
GTGCCGATGGACGCGATGCCGGCGGTGGTACCGCTGCAGGGCGGCGGCTGATCGCTTCGCCCCTCGCACGGCAGGAAAAACGGCGCCGAACGGCGCCGTTTTCCTTTGTTAGTGAATGCGTACCGGCGATTATTCGTCTTCGTCGGCAGGCACGTCGTGAACCGGCTCGTCCGGATCCAGTTCGCCGAGCAGTGCCTGCGCCTGTTCCTGTCCCAGCGATTCCACGCCGCGCAGCTTGCGCTCGATGGTGCGGGTCTTGCGGCTGGCGTCGCCCAGGCTCTTGCCGACGGTGTTGATCTGCTTCTCGGCCTTTTCGAGGATGCCGGCGAACTTGCCGAATTCGCTCTTCACCGCGCCCAGCAGGCCCCAGACCTCGCTGGAACGCTGCTCGATGGCCAGCGTGCGGAAGCCCATCTGCAGGCTGTTGAGCAATGCCGTCACCGTGGTCGGGCCGGCGATCACCACGCGATGTTCGCGCTGCAGCAGGTCCACCAGTCCGGGACGGCGGATGACCTCGGCGTAGAGGCCTTCGGTCGGCAGGAACATCACCGCGAAGTCGGTGGTCTGCGGCGGCGCGATGTATTTGTCGCTGATCGACTTGGCCTGGATGCGGACGGCGCGCTCGAGCTGCACCCCGGTCGCGCGCACCGCTTCCGCATCGCCCTGCTCCTGCGCATTGAGCAGCTTCTCGTAGTCTTCGTGCGGGAACTTGGAATCCAGCGGCAGCCACACCGGCGCATCGTGTGCGCCGCGCCCGGGCAGGCGCACGGCGAAATCCACTTTCTCGCCGCTTTCGGCGCGGACATTGACGCCACGCGCGTATTGTTCGGCGGTGAGGGTCTGTTCGAGGATGTTCTCCAGTTGCACCTCGCCCCAGCTGCCGCGGTTCTTGACGTTGGTCAGCACGCGCTTCAGGTCGCCCACGCCGATGGCCAGCTGCTGCATCTCGCCGAGCCCGCGCTGCACCTGCTCCAGCCGCTCGGACACCAGCTTGAAACTGGAATCCAGCCGCGTGTTTAGCGTGCTTTGCAGTTTCTCGTCGACGGTTTCGCGCATCTTCTCCAGCTTCTGCGCATTGTCGTCCTGCAAGGCGCGCAACTGCTGTTCCAGCGTGGCGCGCATCTCGCCGATGCGCTGCTCGTTGCGCTGGGTCAGTTCGCGCAGGCGGGCGGCCATGTTGTCTTCGAATTGCTGCTGGCGGGTGGCCTGTTCCAGTCTCGACTTGTGCGCATCGTCGTTGAGGGCGGCGCGCAAATCGTCCAACCGCTTGTCGGTGCGGTCGCGGAAATCGGTCAGGCTAGTGCCGAAACCATCGATGCGTCCCGCCTGTTGCTGCGCGAGTCCGGCCAGCTGCTCGCGCAACTCGCCGCGCCCGTCGCGCTGTTCCTCGCGCAGCGCACGCTCCAGCGCGCGCTCGGGCTTGCGCAGCAGCAGCACGGCCAGCAGCACGACGATGGCTGCCGACAGGCCGAGCAGGATCAGCAGGAGGGTCTGGTTGTCCATGCCGACAGTGTAGCCGGGCGCGTCTCAAGGCCTGATCCTGTGGCGCGCGCCGGCTTATGCTGGCGCTTTCGGGCAGGGGACGAACGATGGTCCTGTGGGGCCGGGCCGAGCGCACCGTGCATTTCGGCATCGGGGAACACCAGTTCTGCCCGCACTGCGGAGAGGACCGCGACTTCCGGCTGCGCCTGAAATACGGTTACGGGCATTTCTACCACCTGTTCGGCTGGGTGCGGCACCAGGCGTACCAGCTGGTGTGCCCTGCCTGCGAGCACGGGTGGGTCGTGAACCCGGGCAGCGCCCGCGGACTGATCGGACGCGAGCCGATTCCGTTTCATCAGCGCCACGGCTGGTGGGTGCTGCTGACGCTGGCCGCGATCATCGCCGTCGCCGCCGGGTGGCGTCATGCACCCGGCTGACCGGCCCGTGCCCCGGCCAATGCCGCATCGCGCATTGGCGGAAATCGAATCATGACGCACACTCCGCCATCCCCGGAAAGACACGAGTCCCTATGAGCTGGCTGCGACGCAAATCCATCGACGGCATCACCCAGCACGAGGAAGGCCGCCGACTGGTGCCCACGTTGAGCTGGCCGCACCTGGTCGCGCTGGGCATAGGCGCCATCGTCGGCACCGGCATCTACACGCTGATCGGCGTCGGCGCGGACAAGGCGGGGCCGGCGGTACTGCTGTCGTTCGTCATCGCCGGCGCGGTCTGCGCCTGCGCGGCGCTGGCCTACGCCGAGCTTTCGACGATGATGCCGGCAGCCGGCAGCGCCTTCACCTACAGCTACGCGGTGCTGGGCGAAACCATCGCCTGGGTGGTCGGCTGGAGCCTGATCCTCGAATACTCGCTGGTGGTCAGCACGGTGGCGGTCGGATGGTCGGGCTATTTCGTCGGTTTCCTCGAATGGGTGCAGGCGCAGACCGGATGGAACGTCGCGCTGCCCGCCGCGCTCGCGGCCGGGCCGCACGCCGGCGGGGTCATCAACCTGCCGGCGATCGGCATCACCTTCGTGGTCGCCGGCGCGCTGATCGTCGGCACGCGCGAGAGCGCCACGGTCAACGCGGTGCTGGTGGTGTTCAAGCTGATCGCGCTGGCGGTGTTCATCGCGGTCGCGCTGCCGGCCTTCGACGCCGGCAACCTGCAGCCGTTCATGCCCTACGGCTTTTCCAAGTCGATGGGGCCGGACGGCGTCGAGCGCGGAGTGATGGCGGCGGCGGCGATCATCTTCTTCGCCTTCTACGGCTTCGACGCGATCTCCACCGCGGCCGAGGAGACCAAGAACCCCGGCCGCGACCTGTCGATCGGCATCGTCGGCTCGATGATCGGCTGCACGCTGATCTATCTGCTGGTGGCGCTGGCCGCGGTCGGCGCGATGAGCTTCAGCGTGTTCGGCAAGAGCGCCGAGCCGCTGGCCCTGATCATGCGCGAACTCGGCCACGGCTCCGCGGCGCTGGGCATCGGCGTGGTCGCGATCGTCGCGCTGCCGACGGTGCTGCTGGCGTTCTTCTACGGCCAGAGCCGCATCTTCTTCGTGATGTCGCGCGACGGCCTGCTGCCGCGCGGGCTGTCGAAGGTCGGCAAGCGCGGCACGCCGGTGGCGATCACCGTGTTCACCGCGTTGATCACCGCGGTGCTGGCCGGCGTCGCGCGCCTGGACGAAATCGCCGCGCTGGCGAACGCGGGCACGCTGATCGCCTTCGTCGCGGTGGCCGCGTGCCTGCTGGTGCTGCGCAAGCGCGAACCGGATCGCCCGCGCGTGTTCCGCACGCCGCTGGCGTGGGCGGTCGGCCCGCTGGCGATCGCAGGCTGCGCCTACCTGTTCTGGAGCCTGCCGACGCGGACCCAGCTGTGGTGCCTGCTGTGGAATTTCTTCGGCCTGGTCGTGTACGTGCTGTACAGCCGCCGCACCAGCCTGCTGGCGAAGGGGCAGGACGCGTAGCGCAGGCGGCGCCGGCTCAGTGGCAGCCGGCCAGCTCGCGGATGCGCATCGAACGCAGGCGCAACATCGCGCCGTGGTCCTGCACGGCGATGTGGCCGCTGCGCGCGGTGGCGAAGCCGGGTTCGCCGGCGAACTTGCTGGCGGCGACCCGTCGTTTCCAGTCCTCGCCGTCGAGATCGTAGGCCACGACGCGCACGCCGTTGAGCCAATGTTCAACGCGCGCACCACAGGCGACGACGCGCGTGCGGTTGTATTCGCCGGCCGACCGCAGCGTGGCGCCTTCGGGCGCGACCAGGTCGTACGCCGCACCGGCGCGATGCGAGGCGATGAAGCGGTCCTCGGCCGCGGCATCGTCGAGCAGCTGGTACTCGGGCGCGCGACGCCATGCCGGGTCCGCATCCTCGGCACGGTAGAACAGGCCGCTGTTGCCGCCCGGCGCAAGCTGCCACTCGGCCTCCAGTTCGAAATCGCCGAAGCGCGCATCGCTGGCGATGTCGCCGCCGCCGGCCGCGGTCAGCGTCAATGCGCCATCCACCACCTGCCAGCGCGGGTCCAGCGTGGCCTTGCCGACGTTGTGCCAGCCCGCGGTCGAATGGCCGTCGAACAGCGACCGCCATGCGCCGACCTGCTGCGGCGCGCTGGCGCAAGCCGCGAGCAGCAGCGTTGCGCAAGCCGGCAGGATCGTACGGGCGCTCAATCCAGCACACGGCAGAACACCGCCTTCAGGTAGCGCGATTCCGGCACGTGGGCGAGGAACGGATGGTCGGCGCCGGCGCCGGCGACCTTCAGCACCTGCACCGTGCGCCCGGCGTAGTACGCGGCGCGGCGCAGCATGTCGAGGAACTGTTCCTCCGACACCAGGCCGGTGCACGAGAACGTGGCGAACAGGCCGCCGGGCTTGACCACGCCCAGCGCCAGCTTGTTCATGTCGAGGTATTTCTTCAGCGCGGCGATGACCTGCTCGCGATCGCGGGTCATCTTGGCCGGGTCGAGGATCACCACGTCGTAGCGATCGCCGTTGTTCGCCGCGTCGCGCAGGTACGGGAAGATGTCGGCCTGCACGAACTTCGGGCGCACGTGGTTGAGCTTCGCGTTGGCCTTGGCGATCTCGATCACGTCGGCGTCGATGTCGACGCCCAGCACCTCGGACGCGCCGCGCGCGGCGGCGTACACGGCGAAGCCGCCGGTGTTGCAGCACAGGTCCAGCACGCGCTTGCCCGCGCACTGGCGGCTCAGCCATTCGCGGTTCTCGCGCTGGTCAGCGAAGAAGCCGGTCTTGTGCGCGCCGGCCGGGTCGGCGCGGAACTTCACCCCGTATTCCTCGATGGTCGCCGGCGCGGTGCCGGTGGTGTCGCGGAAATCGAACGATTCCTGCTTCTGCACATGCTCGTCGGCGAAGCTGTGGAAGCGGCAGCCCGGGAACTGCGCGCGCAGTGCGTCATAGATCCATTCGCGATGGCGGAACATGCCGGCGCTGAAGAACTCGACCACCAGCAGGTCGTCGTAGCGGTCGACGACCAGGCCGGACAGGCCGTCGCCTTCGCTGTGCACCACCCGCCAGGCGTTGGAGATTTCGTCCAGCTTCAGCACGTCGCGACGCAGCGACGCCGCTTCGGCGATCCGGCGCGCGAACCAGGCCGAGTCGACGGCGACGTCGGGGTTCGTTTCAAGGATGCGTACGGCGATGCGCGAATGGCCGTTGTAGAAACCGCGGCCGATGAAGGCGCCATCGACGCCGGACACGTCGACGATGCTGCCCGGCTTCGGCCGCTGCGCCGGCTTTTCGACCAGTCGCTGGAAGATCCACGGATGGCTGGAGCGCCAGGCGTTCTTCAGGCGCACGGTGGGCAGGGGTTCGTTCATCGGCACATTCTAAAGGCTCTTCCCGCCTGCCCCGGGAAGCAAAAGCCGAAGCCTTGCATTCCCTCCGTTCCGCCGCCATCGAAGGGACATGGAACCCCGCCATCCCGACGATCCGCGCTTCGATCCCGAGGCCCAGGGGCGCTTCGACCGCCGCCGCATCCTGCGGGCGCTGAACCTGAGCCTGGCCGGCGTGCTGCTGCTGATCCTGGTGTATTCGGCGCAGGCTAGCTTCGACGTGGCGCGCCATGCGGTCGCGCCGCACGATCTGCGCGGCCTGTTCGGCGTGCTGACCGCGCCGCTGCTGCACGGTTCGGTCGATCACCTCGCCGCCAACGCGGTGGCCGTGCTGATCCTCGGCACCCTGGCCGGCAGCGTGTACCCGCGGGCGACGCTGCGCGCGCTGCCGCTGCTGTGGTTGGGCTCCGGGCTGGGCGCGTGGCTGCTGGGCGACGCCGGGTCGCGCCACCTCGGCATCAGCGGCGTGACCCACGGGCTGGGGTTCCTGGTGTTCGCGCTCGGCGTGCTGCGTCGCGACCGCGCGTCGATCGCCGCCGGCATGGTCGGCCTGCTGTTCTACGGCGGCATGCTGCTGACCGTGCTGCCGCGCGAAGCGGGCGTGTCCTGGCAATCGCACCTCGGCGGCGCGTTGGCCGGTTTGCTGGCGGCGTGGCTGTTCCGCAAACTGGACCCGCAGCCGCCGCGCAAGCGCTACAGCTGGGAGGACGAAGAGGAATCCGCCGCCCAGGACGAACGCGACGAACTGGAACCGCCGCCACCGCAGGACGTGCCGGTGCTGTGGCATCGCCCCGGCGAACCACGCGGGGTTGTATTGCGCTTTCCGCCGCCGCGCGAACCGCCCGCGGACTGAGTCGCCTTCCGCGGGAGCGCACTTCAGGGCGCGACCGCGAGAATGACGCCTTGCGAAAATGCCGCGAGCCCGATGCTTTCCGGTCGCGCCCTGAAGTGCGCTCCTGCGGCGAGACACCACGTATAGTTCGCGGTCCTCCACGGACTTCGGCGCGCCATTGAACATCGCATCGGGATTGCTGTCGGGATTGGTCTGCTTGGCGGCGCTGTCGGCGCACGGCGCAGCTGCCGCTCCACGCGACGGCGCACCGTCGTTCCAGGTCATCGGTTACGTGTCCGACGCGCAGAAACTGCCGCCGATCAGTGCGCGCAAGCTGGACGTGATCAACTTCGCCTTCGCCACGGTGAATCCGCGGCACGAGGTGTTCCTGCCGCGCGACACCGCGCCGCGTTCGCTGGCCGCGCTGACCGGACTGCGCGAGGACAACCCGCGGCTCAAGGTGGTGCTGTCGATCGGCGGCTGGGGCGCGGGCCATTTTTCCGAGGCCGCGGCCACCGCGTCCGCGCGCAAGGTCTTCATCGACACTTCGACCGCGCTGATGCTGGCGCACGACCTGGACGGGCTGGACATCGACTGGGAATACCCGACCCTGCCCGGCCCCGGCATCAGCCATTCACCGGCCGACCGCGACAACTTCAGCCAACTGCTGGAAGAACTGCGCGCAACGCTGGACGCACTGGGCCGCAAGCACGCGCGCCACTACCTGCTGACCATCGCCGCCGCCGACGGCGAAGCCGCCCAGGGGCTGGACCTGCCGCGCATCGCCAGGGTGCTGGACTGGATCAACCTGATGACCTACGACTTCCACGGCAGCCTGACCCCGACCACCGGCCACCACGCCGGGCTGCGCGCTTCGGCGCTGGCGCCGCCGGGAAGCCGCAACGCCGTGCGCGCGGTGGACGAATTCCTCGCCGGCGGCGTGCCGGCGAAGAAGCTCAACCTGGGCCTGGCGTTCTACGGTCGCCGCTTCGGCGATGTCGCGCCGGAGCACGACGGCCTGTACCAGTCCTTCGGTAGCGACGGCGGCTACACGAGCTGGCAGCAGATCCGTCGCGACTTCCTCGACAAGGGCGGCTTCGTCCGCCATTGGGACGAGGCCGCGCAGGCGGCGTGGCTGTGGAGCGCGGCCGAACGGCGCATGATCAGCTACGACGACCCGCAGGCGTTGCGGGCCAAGGCCGCGTTCGTGCGCGAGCGTGGGCTGGGCGGGGTGATGTACTGGGAACAGAGCAACGACCCGGACGAGGAACTGCTCGACGTCGTGCGCGGCGCGCTGTTTCCCGACGCGTCCCCTTAAGCCGGCGCGGTCCGGCCGTCACTTGCCCGCAAGCACCCCCGCGCCCAGCTGGCGGTCGTGCCGGCGCGGGAACAGCAGCAGCGAGGTCGCCGCGCCGCACAGGCACAGGAACATGTCCCACTGGGTGTCCCATGGGTCGCCCTGGGTGGCGAGGAAGGCGTCGGCATCGGCGCCGTAGGCCAGCGCGGCCCACCATTCGATCAGCTCGAAGAACGCGCTGAAGCACAGGCACGCCGCCAGCACCAGGTATGCCAGCCAACCGCCGCGACGCAGCGGAGTGAGCCGCAGCAGCAGTTCGCGCGCCAGGATCGCCGGCACGAAGCCCTGCATCCAGTGGCCCAGCCGGTCCCACGGATTGCGCGCCGTGCCCAGCAGGTCCTGCAGCCAGAATCCGCCCGGCGTCAGCGAATAGGTGTAGGCCCCGCCGTGGATCAGCACCAGCGCGTGCAGCGCCAGCAGCCAGCACAGCAGGCGGGTCAGCGGGAAGCGCTTCCAGTTTCCCGCCACCAGGGCCAGGCCGACGATGGCCCAGACCACTTCGAGGCTCCAGGTCAGGCGATCGCGCGCGATCACGAACGACGCGATCAGTGCCACCACCACGCCGCCGGCCAGCAGCCAGCGTTCGATGCGCGAGGGCGGGACGGCAACGGGAAATGCGGCGTTCATGCGGCGATGCTAGCGCACGGTTCGGCGGCCGTTGCGGAAGCGCGGATTAAGCTGCGCTTCCCTTCCGGGCCGTCCCTCGACCATGCGCCTCTTCGCCACCGTCCTGCTCGCCAGCCTCGTCGCCGCCTGTTCCAGCACGCCCAAGGCGCCGCCGGCCGCGCCCGCCACGGTGGCGCCACCGCCGCTCAAGGTGGGTATCGCACTGGGCGGCGGCGCGGCCAAGGGCTTCGCCCACATCGGCGTGATCAAGATGCTGGAAGCCAACGGCATCAAGCCGGTCGTGGTGTCCGGCACCAGCGCCGGCAGCGTGGTCGGCGCGCTGTACGCCAGCGGCATGGATGCCTACGCGATGCAGGAAAAGGCGTTCGCGCTGGACGAATCGCGCATCCGCGACGTCAGCCTGTTCTCCGGCGGCGTGGTCAAGGGGCAGAAGCTGCAGGACTACGTCAATGAACTGGTCGGCCAGCGCTCGCTGGAGAAGATGGCCAAACCGTTCGCGGTGGTCGCCACCCGGTTGGAGGACGGCCAGCGCACGGTGTTCGTGCGCGGCAACACCGGCCAGGCGGTGCGCGCGTCCAGTTCGGTGCCCGGCGTGTTCGAGGCGGTGGCGATCGGCCAGTCGCACTTCGTCGACGGCGGCGTGGTCAGCCCGGTGCCGGTGGACGCGGCGCGCGAACTGGGCGCCGATTTCGTCATCGCGGTGGACATCAGCAGCAAGGCCGATGGCGTCGCTTCGCCCGCCAGCCTGCTGGGCAACGTCAACCAGAGCATCAAGATCATGGGCCAGAAGCTCGGCGCACAGGAACTGGCGCGCGCCGACGTGGTGATCCGGCCGCAGGTCAACGACATCGGCCCGGCCGACTTCGCGCAGAAGAACCGCGCGATCCTGGAAGGCGAGCGCGCCGCCCAGGCGGCGCTGCCGCAGATCCGGGCGAAGCTGGCGGAGCTGGCCGCGACGCGGCGCGTGCAGGCGCAGCAGGCCGCCGAAGCCGAAGCGGCGCGCCAGCGCGAGGCCGAACGCAGGGAACGCTGCGCCGCGCAGCAGGGCTGGACCAGGACGCTGACCCGCGACGCCGACTGCCGCGGCGACTGACGGACGCCGGCGAAGCGGCCGCGTGGTTACAATCCGGCCATGCGCCTCGCTCCCTTCGTACTGCTCGCCCTCGCCCTGTCGATGTTGTCGCTGGCGGGCTGCGCCGCCCGGGAAGACACGATGCAAGCTTCGGTCGATGCGCTGATGCGCGACTACACCGGCGACGTGCCCGGCGCCGCGGTGCTGGTGCTGCGCGACGGTGAACCCCTGGTGCGGCGCGGCTACGGCCTGGCCGATCTCGAAGCGCACGTGCCGGTGACGCCGGCCACCAATTTCCGCCTCGCCTCCGTGACCAAGCAGTTCACCGCCGCGGCGATCCTGCTGCTGGCGCAGGACGGCAAGCTGTCGCTGGACGATCCGGTGCGCAAGTGGCTGCCGTCGCTGCCGGCGAGCGACGACGCGATCACCCTGCGCCACCTGCTGACCCACGCTTCGGGCCTGATCGACTACGAAGACCTGATGGCGCCCGACGCCACCGGGCAGGTGCACGACATCGACGTGCTGCACCTGCTGGAACGCGAGGACCGCCTGTATTTCGCGCCGGGCACCGGCTACCGCTACAGCAACGGCGGCTACGCGCTGCTGGCGCTGATCGTCGGTGAGGCGTCGGGGCAGGATTTCGCCACCTTCCTGCGCGAGCGCATCTTCACGCCGCTGGGCATGGCCAATACCGTGGCCTACGAGAACGGGATTTCCACCGTCGCCAACCGCGCCTACGGCCACAGCCTGGTCGACGGCAAATGGGTGCGCACCGACCAGAGTTCGACCAGCGCGGTGCTCGGCGACGGCGGCGTGTATTCGTCGATCGACGACCTGGCGAAGTGGGACGCGGCGCTGTACGACGGCCGCCTGCTCTCGGACGCGACGCGCGCCGACGCTTTCGCCCTGCATAACCCGATCCACGACGAGGCCGACGTGGACGGCTATGGCTACGGCTGGCGCATCCACGGCGACATGCGCTGGCACTCGGGCGAAACCATCGGCGGCCGCAACGTGATCGTGCGCTGGCCGCAGAAGCGCTTCACCGTGGTCGTGCTGACCAACCGCAACGACCCCGAGCCGTACCGGCTGGCGCGCAAGATCGCCGCGCTGTACCTGCCCGATCAACCCTAAAGCAGTCAGAAAGTCGGACGACGGCCAAGCCGTCGTCCGACTTTCTCATTGTTGGTGATCGCAAAAGCGATCACGAGCGAAGCCGCTGCCGCGAATCTCAGCCCAGATGCCCCAGCGGCAGCGCGCGGGTCTGCTTGACCGTGCGCAGCACGAAGCTGGAATTGACGTCGGCGACGCCGGCGTTGTTCAGCA
>JBDHQQ010000075.1:0-11640 GCA_039807145.1 Pseudoxanthomonas sp.
AGGAGTTTCATGGGATTCGCGATTGTCGTGTCCACAGACGGTATGAAGCAGCGTAGCCCGGATGCAGCGAGGCGATGCGCTTTTCAACAGCCGGGCGGCTGGTCAATCCAGGTTCCCGGTGGTCCTGGATTCGGGCATTTGGCCCGCATCCGGACTACGCTTGCTGGCTGATGGCGGGTCAAGACCCGCCCTACCGACAAGCCCATGGTAGGGCGGGTCTTGACCCGCCTTACGTGTTTGGATTTGCTTGACGGAGAGTCCACGCACGAATTGTTAGTCGTCTCGAGTCACCGTTGCATACATCACGAACTGCCCGAAGATTGTGATCTCCCAGATACTTGAGGTGCCATCTTCATGGGCGACTGCTCGACGAACAATAATTCCTGGTTCTCTCGATAGGACTTGACCGAACTTGTTGAGGATTTCAACGAAGCTCTCAGCGCCAGAATCTGTTAATGCAAAAAACTCGATGTCGAAAGGATGTTCAATATAGAGGCCGTCTTCAAGGTAGACAATTCCGCGAACGATCTTCTCGCACAGCTTGCGCACATGGTCTGCGCGAACTGTAATTGCTGCACGATGCTCGACTGGACGGTACCAGCGTTCGCCGAGACCCGGATATATGCCTTCGCCCGGAATGTCACGCCCGACCATCATTTCTCGTCGCACCTGTTCCCGCTTGGCTTGACGCGCGCGTCTATCGCCTTGTCTTTTGGCTTTTGTTGGATCAATGGAACGCATTGCACGTTCAATAATTCCCTTGTTATTGCTTGAATTTGGGTCGAGACAAAGCGCGAGCCGAATCAGGAGTTCTTGTTCAATGACTCCATACTCCTTATTGCAATTTAGGCAAGTTGGGATCTTCCACTTTTCCAGATTCTGTGGTGTGTTGGTCGGATACCATGACTCAGGAAAAACGTGATCCCAGTTCCTCTTGTCGGAGTGGTTGCAGCAATGAACGCATTTCCCAGGAGGTGGTTTTCGAGCCATGTTCTGGATAGCTAACTATATTTATACGGCGCGCATGCCGCGATAATCGATAATACGCCGCAGCCCCGCCAACGCTTTCCTGTGACCGAAACCCCTGCCATCCGCCTCGATATCTGGCTTTGGGCCGCGCGCTTCTACAAGACGCGGGCGCTGGCGAAGCAGGCGGTGGAAACCGGCAAGGTGGATGTCGGCGGGCAGCGTGCCAAGCCGGCGCGTGCGGTGCGGGTCGGCGATGCGCTGCGCGTCGCGCGCGCGGACGAGATCTTCGAGATTGAGATCATCGCGCTCAGCGACACGCGTGGGCCGGCAGCGGTCGCGCAGGCGTTGTATGCGGAAAGCGAGGCATCGAGGCAGCGCCGCGAGGAACAGCGCGCGCAGCGCCGCGCCGAAGCCGGCGGCTACCGCCCGCCGGTGAGCAAGCCGGACAAGCGCGCTCGCCGGTTGATACAGGCGTTGGGTGATATCGACGCGCTGTAGCCGGCTTCCGCATGGCGCCTGCCGAAGCATCCCTCTCCCCCGCATACGGGGGAGAGGGTGGCGAAGCCGGGTGAGGGGCGGCGCCGGAGCCGGTGGCCTTCCCGATGCGGCAATCCTGTCGAGTGCGGTGAACCCTTCTTGTCTTGGCGCTCGAATCGTGGCCGGCCGTGCATTGGATCGGCTCCGTCGGCCCCTCTCCCGCCCGCTGGGCACCCTCTCCCCGCATGCGGGGAGAGGGAAAGCGGCAATGCTGCTGGTGCAAACAAAAACGCCGGCATCGCTGCCGGCGTTTTCGCGAACCGATTGCGGGAAGAAATCAGCGCCGACCGCCCAGCAGGCCGCCGCCGATCTTCAGCAGATCGCCCAGGCCCAACTGGCCGTCGCCGTCCTGGTCCAGCACCGCGCCCAGCAGGCCGCCGCCAAGGCCGCCCTGCTGCTGTTGCACCTGGCGCTCCTGGCCGAGGATCTGGCCCAGGCCCAATGCATTGGTCTGCGCGCCGCCCTGTCCGCTCAGGAAACGCTGGGCGAGGAACGACAGCACGATCGGCGCCAGCACCTTCAGCAGCGTCGCGGTCTTGTCGCTGCCCAGACCGGTGGCCTGGGCGAGGCTGGCTTCGGCACGCGGCTGGCTGGCGCCGAAGATATGGCCGAGGATCGCTTCGCCATTGGTCTGCCGGCTCGGTGCGCCGCCGCCCAGCACGGCGCCGAGCAGGCCGCCCAGGTCCAGCCCGCCGGCGTGGTCGTTCTGCAGCGCGCCGAACAGCGCTTCGGCGCCGCCCGGCTGCGAGGCGTTCTTGCCCAGCGCACCCAACAGCAACGGCAGCGCCGCGCCGACGGCATTGGAAGTCTGCAATTGACCGGCACCCAGCTGCTGCGAGATCTGCTGCAGCGGCGCGCCCTGCAGTTGCTGGAACAGGGCGTCGGCGAGGCTGTTGTTGCTCATGGCGCTTCCTTTCGGACTGACTGTGATGGAGTGCCGATAGTAGCGCGCCGGCGGCGGGAATCCAGTGGATTCCCGCCTTGCCCGTCAGGACGATCCGGCTTACAGGCCCAGCGCCTTCGCCACGCCCGCGCCGTAGGCCGGGTCGGCCTTGGTGCAGTTATCGATGTGGCGCCGCTTGATGAACTCCGGCGCATCGCCCATGGCGCGCGCGGTGTTGTCGAACAGTACCTGCTGCTGTGCCGCGCTCATCAGCCTGAACAGGTCGCCGGGCTGCTTGTAGTAGTTGGCGTCGTCGTCGCGGTAGTTCCACCAGTCGGCGTCGCCGTTGATCTTCAGCGGCGGCTCGCGGTACTGCGGCTGCTCCTGCCACTGCTGGAAGCTGTTGGGCTCGTAGTGCGGCAGCCCGCCGTAGTTGCCATCGACGCGGCCGATGCCGTCGCGGTGGTTGCTGTGCACCGGGCAGCGTGCCTTGTTGACCGGAATCTGCTGGTAGTTGGTGCCCAGGCGGTAGCGCTGCGCGTCGGCGTAGTTGAACAGGCGCGCCTGCAGCATCTTGTCCGGCGACACGCCGATGCCCGGTACCAGGTTGCTGGGCGCGAAGGCGCTCTGCTCGACGTCGGCGAAGAAGTTCTCCGGGTTCTTGTTGAGCTCGAACTCGCCGACCTCGATCAGCGGATAGTCGCCGTGCGGCCACACCTTGGTCAGGTCGAAGGGATGGTAGGGCACCTTCTCCGCATCGGTCTCGGGCATCACCTGCACGTACATCGTCCACTTCGGGAAGTCGCCGCGTTCGATGGCGTCGTACAGGTCGCGCTGGTGGCTTTCGCGGTCGTTGCCGACGAGTTCGGCGGCCTCGCCGTCGGTCAGGTTCCTGATGCCCTGCTGGGTGCGGAAGTGGAACTTCACCCAGAAGCGCTCGCCCTTCTCGTTCCAGAAGCTGTAGGTGTGCGAACCGAAGCCATGCATGTGGCGATAACTGGCCGGGATACCGCGGTCGCTCATCACGATGGTGACCTGGTGCAGCGCCTCGGGCAGCAGCGTCCAGAAGTCCCAGTTGTTGGTCGCGCTGCGCAGGTTGGTGCGCGGATCGCGCTTGACCGCCTTGTTGAGGTCGGGGAACTTGCGCGGATCGCGCAGGAAGAACACGGGCGTGTTGTTGCCCACCATGTCCCAGTTGCCTTCCTCGGTGTAGAACTTCAGCGCGAAGCCGCGGATGTCGCGCTCGGCGTCGGCCGCGCCGCGCTCGCCGGCCACGGTGGTGAAGCGGGCGAACATCTCGGTCTTCTTGCCGACCTCGCTGAAGATCTTCGCGCGGGTGTACCGGGTGATGTCGTGGGTGACGGTGAAGGTACCGAACGCGCCGGAGCCCTTGGCGTGCATGCGCCGCTCGGGAACGACTTCGCGCACGAAGTTGGCCAGCTTCTCGTTGAGCCACACGTCCTGCGCCAGCAGCGGACCACGCGGGCCGGCGGTCAGGCTGTTCTGGTTGTCCGGCACCGGCGCACCGAAATCGGTGGTCAGATGGGTGACGGGGCACTTCTTGTCGTCGGTTGGCTTGCTCATGACGATGGCTCCTGGCTGGCTGAACACACAGGCTAAAGGCAAGACGTCATCAATGGAAATCGATTGTTGCGACCGTATCGATAGCTGAGGACTATGACATGCCGGTGGCATGCCGTACCGGTCATGTTCGCTCGTCGGTGGAGCCGATGGAATGGGCCGGAACGCCGGTATTCCACCATCGCCGGGTCAGCTGCTTGCCTCGCCGGGAATCACGTCGAATTCGCCAGCGAGTACGCGGTCCAGGCGTCCGGTGCGCCAGCCGCGCACGCTGTCGCGAACCAGGGGCGACGGCGCGGGGCGATAACGCCGGCATACCCGCAGTTCGTGGCTGGCGCCGTCCGAGGCCGACGCCTGGATCCGCGGACGTCCGGGCAGGTCCGGGTCGATCCGCACCTGCGCGCTGACGCGGCGGAGGGTCTGGTCGGGCTGTTCCAGTTCCAGGACGTGCAGCCCGGCTTCCGGGCGCAGGCAGTCGTATGCGCCGAAGCCGGAAACGGCGAGCCAGGCGCAGGCGGTTTCCGGATCCTGCTTGAGGATTTCGACGCGCATGTTGCGACGCGCCGCCCACGCGGAATACATGGCCAGCAACTGGTTCCACCAGTCCCGGCTTTCCGCTGCCGTCCTTGGCTCCGCGCCGCCCGCATCCACCACGAGCAGGGCATCCTGCGGGGCATGCGCGATCAACGCCTCGATGGCCAGGTCCAGCAGATACAGCAGCTGTGCAAGCTGGCCGCAGAACCCGGCATTGCCCTGGTTCGGCGTCAAGCGCTGGCTCATGCGCTGCGCGCTTTCGAGCGCGCTTTCGATGCGGTCGCGGCGCTCGATCCTGTCGAGCACCGCGAATCGGTCCGGCCGCGACCAGAAACCATCTGCCGACAGTTGCGTGAAATCCGTGGCGCGGCCTTCCTGCCATGCCGCGCCGCCCACGCGTTCCTGCAGGGCCAGCAGGGTACGCTGCAGCAGGGACACGGCCGAAGTTCCGGTGCCGGGCGCATAAACCAGTCCGCGCAGGTCGCTCGCCTCGTGCGTCGGTGCGGCGGCCTGGGCCGGCGTTTCGCCGCTGGCGTTCGGATCGATGAACAGCACTTCCAGTTCCTTGCCCGCGCTGCGCACGAACAGGAACTGATCGCCTTCGGGAGCGCGGTGCTCGACGATGCGGCGCGCCAGCGGCGCAAGCAGATGATGCTCGATGGCACGGCGCAAGGGCCGTGCGCCGAGATCCGGGGTGAATCCCTTGTCCAGCAGGAACTCGATGGCGGACGGTTCCCATTCCACCGCCCAGTCGCGTATGCGCAGGCCGCGACGGGTCAGCACGCGGTCGAGTTCCTTGTGCAGGATCCCGCGCATCAGGCCGCGATCGAGCGGGTTGAACAGCACCACCCTGTCCAGCCGGTTGATGAACTCGCGGCGGAAGGTTTCATGGATCGCCTTTTCGACGGCCGATCGGGAATAGTGCCCTCCCGAAGCGGTGAAGCCGGGCCCGGCGTTGCGCTGGATGGTCGAGCCGACGTTGCTGGTCAGGATGATGAAACAGTGGCGGAAGTCGGCGGTGTTGCCGCTGCGGCCGGTGAGGCGGGCGTCGTCGAACACCTGCAGGAACAGGTCCCACACGCGCGGATGGGCTTTCTCGAATTCGTCGAGCAACACCACCGAGAACGGCTGCTCGCGGATGCGCGTGACCAGGGAGTGGGCCTCGGTCGAGCCGTCCTCGAGCAGCCGCCACGCCGAGTCTTCGGTCTGGAACTCGCTCATGTCCAGGCGCAGGACCCGCTCTGCGCTGCCGAACAGCAGTTCGCCCAGCGCCTTGGCCAGTTCGGTCTTGCCGGTGCCGGTCGGGCCCGCGAACAGGAACACGCCGATGGGGCGGCCATTGTCGGTCAGCCCGGCCTTGACCATGGCGATGCGGTCGAGCAGGCATTCGACGGCTTCGTCCTGGCCCATCACGCGCTGCAGGAAGAATTCGCGCAGCTTCGCCAGGTCCAGGCTCTGCCGGTCGTCGATCACGTCCAGCGGCAGGCCGCTGCGTGCGGCCACGGCCTGCATCAGGTCGTCGGCATCCAGCGGCAGGGCCGGCGGCTGCGCGGCGGTGGCCGCCTGCAGCGCATCGTCCAGCAGGCGCAGGACACGGCCGGGTTCGTGCTGCTCGGGGAAGAACTGCGTCGCCATGCGCTCGGCTTCCATCCGCGTTGCCGCGTCGGCCACGGGTTGTTGCCATTGAGCCGACTGGGCCTGCGCCCATTCGCCGGTCAGCTCGCGTACCGTTGCGGCATCGGCGGGCGGCAAGTGGGCGATGTCGAACGACTGATGGATCCGGGGCCGTGCGACCAGCAATTGCGCCAGCTGGCGCGGCGTGATTTCGCCCAGCACGCGCAGTTCCCGGCGTTCGATCGCCGGCAGGACCAGGTCGAGGATGCCGCGGGGATCCTGGGAATGCGCGCCCTTCTTCAGCAGGTCGTGGAAGTCGGACACCCGCCAGATCGCCCTGGGACGATGCAGTACGCCAAGCATCTCGCGTATCCGGCCTTCCAGCTCGCCGACGTGGCTTTGCCCGGCCAGCAGCTCGGCGGCCGAGGCTTCGAATACCAGCCAGCCCTCCGCGAGCAGGCGCTCGCAGATCGTGTCGATCAGCACGCTCTTGCCCACGCCGTGCTCGCCGGACACCAACACCGAGCCGGCGCCGCCATCGCGGTGCAGGGACTTGCCGACCAGGCCTGCCTGCTCCTGCAGGGCTTCGCAAGAAAAGCGGCGGCCGGGCGGCGGTGCGTCGAGCACGCGCCCGAAACTGCCGAGCACGCGCCTTTCCCGGCGTCGTTCCTGTTCTTCCTGCAGGTGCTGCAGGAATCGGGCAGGCACCAGGTCCTGGAAGCGCTTCAGCGTTTCCCTGGCGGTCTGGAGCGACTCATCGTTCAAGTCGTCGAGGCCGACTTCGGTTCCCGCGTCGGCTTGCTCCGCTGCCCAGCGCAGGTATTGCTGCAGGCGCTGGCGAAAGGGCGGGAAGTCCCACCACCAGTCGCGCGCATGCTTCAGCAGGGCATGCAGGGAATCCGCGTTCGGCAGGGTTTGCAGGTAATCGAGGACGAAATGCAGCGCATATGCGCCCAGGCGCGGGGCGATCGCCACCACGGCCGCCGGATCGATGTCCCGGCGCCTCGGCAGCGACGCCGCCGCCATCGAAGGCAGTACGTAGCCCTGTGCGCCCAGATAATCCAGCACGTCTCCGGATCGATAGTGCGGCCCGGCCAGCAGGGCCACGGCTTCGTTGAATTGCGCATGGGAAAGCAGGTCCGCGGGACGCTGGATATGCTCGTCCTGGGCTTCCACCTCGCGCTTAAGCTGGAGCAGTCTTTCCTGCGCCAGCCTCGCATCGTCTTCAGCGGATGGACCGGGCGCGCCATCGGTCGAGGTACGGTCCGGGAGCGGGGGAGAAGGCGGGGTCGCGGCTCCCTGCGAACGACGCTTGAGCACGAGATACGGAGCCAAGCCGATCGCCAGGCCGCACAGGAAAAAGACAGCGACGGCCATGCATCCCCCTCGGCGTTGGATGCGGCGAGTCTATCGCAACGGGCAGGGTGGTCCGGGGAATCGCCTACAGCAGCGACTTGAGCCGGTACAGCGCTTCCAGCGCCTGCTTCGGGGTCAGTTCGTCCGGGTCCAGCGCGGCCAGCGCTTCCTGCGCGGCGGACGGTGCGGAAGCGAACAGGCCGAACTGCTGCGGTGAATCGAGCGCCTGCGGCGAGACTTCGGCGGCGTGGCTCTCGCGGCCGCGCTGCTCCAGTTCGGCCAGCCGTCGTCGCGCCTGCTGCAGCGTGGCCTTGGGCAGGCCCGCCAGCGCGGCCACCTGCAGTCCGAAGCTGCGGTCGGCCGCGCCTTCCTTCACCGCGTGCACGAACACCAGCGTGTCGCCGCCGCTTTTATCGGTATGTTCGACCGCGTCCAGATGCACGTTGGCGATGCCGCTGCCCGGTTCGGCCAGCGCGGTCAGTTCGAAATAGTGGGTGGCGAACAGGGTGTGGCAGCGGTTGCTCGCGGCGAGGTGGCGCGCCACCGCGTCGGCCAGCGCAAGCCCGTCGTAGGTCGAGGTGCCGCGGCCGATTTCGTCCATCAGCACCAGCGACTGCGTGGTGGCGTGGTGCAGGATGTAGCTGGTCTCGGCCATTTCGACCATGAAGGTCGATTGCCCGCGGGCGAGGTCGTCGCCGGCGCCGATGCGGGTCAGGATGCGGTCGATCGGGCCGATCGCGGCGCGCGACGCCGGCACGAAGCTGCCGATGTGCGCCAGCAGCACGATCAGCGCGTTCTGGCGCATGTAGGTGCTCTTTCCGCCCATGTTCGGGCCGGTGATCACCAGCATGCGCCGCTCGGGATGCAGGTCCAGGTCGTTCGGCTCGAACGGCTCCTCGCGCACCGCTTCGACCACCGGGTGCCGGCCGCGCTCGATGCGCAGCCCGGGCGCGCCGGTCAGTTCCGGTTGCGACCAGTCCAGCGCCTGCGCGCGTTCGGCGAAGGCGGCCAGCACGTCCAGTTCGCTCAGCGCCGCGGCGCAGCGTTTCAGCGGTTCCAGCTGGCGGTTCAGCGCGTCCAGCAGTTCCTCGTACAGCAGCTTCTCGCGCGACAGCGAGCGCTCGCGCGCCGACAGCACCTTGTCCTCGAACTGCTTGAGCTCCTCGGTGATGTAGCGCTCGGCGCCGGTCAGGGTCTGGCGGCGGGTGTAATGCACCGGCGCCTTGTCGGCCTGGCCCTTGCTGATCTCGATGTAATAGCCGTGCACGCGGTTGTAGCCGACTTTCAGCGTCGGGATGCCGCTGCTTTCGCGCTCGCGCTGTTCCAGATCGACCAGGAACTGGTCGGCGTGGGTGCTGAGCCGGCGCAGTTCGTCCAGTTCGGCGTCGAAGTTTTCGGCGATCACGCCGCCGTCGGTCAGCTTCAGCGGCGGCTGCGGCGCGACCGCGCCGGCGAGCAGGGCGGCGACGTCGGCGTGTTCGCCGAGTTCCCGCGAGAGCGCGCCCAGGCGTGGCGAATCCAGTGGCGCCAATACGTCGCGGATCGCCGGCAGCAGGGCCAGACCATCGCGCAGGGTCGAAAGATCGCGCGGTCGCGCCGAACGCAGGGCGACGCGGGTCAGGATGCGCTCGACGTCGCCCAGGGCGCGGAACCGTTCGCGCAGTTCATCGCCGGCGCGGCCGTCGATCAGCGTGGCCACGGCCTGGTGGCGTTCGCCCAGTGCGCGGTGGTCGCGCAGCGGACGATGCAGCCAGCGCCGCAGCAGGCGTCCGCCCATCGGCGTGACCGTGGTGTCGAGCACGCCGAGCAGGGTGTGCTTGGTGTCGCCATCGACGCGCGTGTCCAGCTCCAGGTGGCGGCGCGTGGCGGCGTTCATCGCGATGGCGTCGCCGGCCGACTCCACCGCGATCGCGGTCAGGTGCGGCAACTGCTGCTTCTGGGTTTCCTGCACGTAGCCCAGCAAGGCGCCCGCGGCGGCGGTCGCCAACGGCTTGTCGTCGATGCCGAACGCGGACAGGTCGTGCAGAGCCTGCCCCGGACCTGATCCGGGGCCGAAGAACTGCAGCAGCTGGCGGCGGCCGGAATCGGCGTCGAACAGCCACGGCGCGCGGCGGCGCACACCGCTGCGGACGGACAGGAACGATGGCCAGCCTTCCTCGTCGGGCAGCAGCAGTTCGGCCGGTTCCAGCCGCGCCAGTTCCGCCTCCAGCGCGTCGTCGTTTTCCACTTCGTTGACCAGGAAGCGTCCGCCGGCCAGGTCGGCCCAGGCCAACCCGTAACCCTGCCTGCCGCGCGACACCGCCATCAGCAGGGTGTCGCGGCGTTCGTTCAGCAGCGCCTCGTCGGTGACCGTGCCCGGGGTGATGATGCGCACCACCTTGCGTTCGACGATGCCCTTGGCCAGCGCCGGGTCGCCGATCTGCTCGCAGATCGCCACCGATTCGCCCAGGGCCACCAGCCGCGCCAGGTAGCCTTCGGCGGAATGGTGCGGCACGCCGGCCATCGGTATCGGCGCGCCCCCCGAACTGCCGCGCTGGGTCAGGGTGATGTCGAGCAGCCGCGCCGCCTTGCGTGCGTCGTCGTAGAACAGCTCGTAGAAATCGCCCATGCGGAAGAACAGCAGCAGGTCCGGGTACTCCGCCTTGGCGGCGAAGTACTGCTTCATCAGCGGCGTGTGCTCGGGCGTGGCGTCTTTTGCTTTGCTGTTCAAAACGTTGCGGGCTCCGGCATGCGTCCGCGGCGAGGGCAGGGCGCATGCAGCGAATCGATGGCGAAGATCGGCGGTTCCGGTCGAAAGGCCGCCGTCTGCCTGGGAGACCAGAAGGGGAACCGCCGGTTGCTGCTGTGCGGGATGCGGCGAGCGGCCTTGGGTGAAGTGTATGTGGGGCCGCCGGGCCTTTTCCAGCCACACCGGCAATCGCCGCCCGCATGGGTGGAAGGCGGCGGCCTAGAGTTCGCTTCGGCAGACTTCCTTGATGCGGTCGTCGCCGCTGCCGGCGCAACGCGCGGCATAGACGCGGGCGGCGTCCATGTTGCCCGCGCGGCGGTTCATGCGGATTCCGTAATGCAGCAGTTCGGGCGGGTCGCCCAGGCTCTTGCGGCTGGTTTCGAACAGCGCCAGCGCCTGCTTGCGGTCACTCGAACGGCTGGCGAGGTCCAGCACCAGTTCATGCGCCAGGTACAGCGAATCGGGGCGGGCCAGTTCCTCCTGCAGTCCGGTCATCGCCTTGTCGCGTTCCATCCGGGGTTCGAGGAAGCGCAGGGCGACGTAGCGCCCCAACGGCGTTTGCGCGGCGGGTGAGTTGCGCAGCGATCTCAGCATCGCATCCTGTTCCTTGCCGGGAACCATCAGCTTCGGTTCGTTCTTCCCCATCAGTGCGTGCAACTGGTCCAGCGAGCTCCAGAGCGAATCCACCTGGCCGTTGCCTTCCCATGGCAGGGGACGCATGTCGGGGCGGGGCGCATCGGCATGTTTGCGTTCGAGGTATGCGAGCACCTGTTCGGTACGCTTGCCCGTGTCCTGGTGCCCGCGCGACAGCTTTTCCACGCCGCTGCCCACCCCGGCCACCGCCAGGTTGACCAGGCCCTCGGTGATCTCCTTGTCGCCCGTCTTGCGCGTGGCCGTGCGGGCGCGATCCGAATTGAGCGAATAGCGGGTGATCATGCCGGCAAGCCTGCCCTGTTCCCGGGCCTGGGCGGAAGCGGCATCGGCCTGCATCCGTTCCCATTGCGACATGTGGTCGAGCAGATCCAGCATGCCGACGCTGTTGTAGCCGGCGGCGACCAGCAGGTCGGTGCCGACGCGGTCCGCTTCGTCTTCCTGCTCGCGGGTGCGCGAGGGGATGAGCCCCGCCTGCACCGACTGCATCGCTGTTTCGCGCAGCAGGGCCTGGCGCACGTAGCGGGTCTCCGGCCGCCGGGCATCCATCGCCTTTTCCCCGTACTGGTCGTCCAGGTACATCGTGCTCAGGCCGGCGAGCATCTTGCGGCTGCTTTCCAGCGCGGTGCGCTTGGAATGGTTGCGCAGCACGTGCGCGTATTCGTGGCCCAGCAGCGCGGCAAGCTCGTCGCGGCTGCCCATTTCCCGCAGCATGGCGAACGGAACGAAGATCGAACCCTCTTCGCTGGCATACGCGCCGAATGCTGTGTCCGCGGTCACGTAGACG
>JBDHQQ010000076.1:0-11499 GCA_039807145.1 Pseudoxanthomonas sp.
ATCATCGTGCGCCAGTCGTCCAGCGAGGCCTTCTGCGCCGGTTGGGTGCCCAGCGCCAGGCCGGCGTTGTTGACCAGCAGGTCGATGTCGCGGAAGCCTTCCGGCAGTGCGTCCAGCGCCGAGTGCATCGCCGCTTCGTCGCAAATGTCGAACGCGGCGGCGTGCACGTTGGCGGCGCCGAGCTCGTCGACTAGCGCCCGCAGGCGCTCGCCGCGACGGCCGGTGGCGACGACTTTCCAGCCGCCGGCGACGAAGCGGCGGGCGGCGGCGGCGCCGAATCCGGAAGTGGCGCCGGTGATCAGGGCGGTCTGGGTCATGGAAGCACTCCGGAGTGGTTGGATTCAGCGGGATTCGCGGCGTTGCGCGAACATCCAGTCGCGCCACCACCGGCCGGGGATGAAATCGCCGGGCGGCTGGTGTTCGAGGCCGACGTATTCGCGCAGGCGGGCATTGCGGCCGCCCGCGGCACGGATCGCCGCGATCATTTCGCGATCCGATGCGATGGGGTTTTCGGTGTCGGCGTCTCCGTGCAGCGCCAGTATCGGAAGCCGCGCCAGCGTCGCGGCCCGTGCGCGCTCCGGCGCGATGGCGCCGACCGGTACCGCGGCGGCGAAGAAATCCGGCCGCGCCAGCGCGGCCAGCCATGCGGTGGAGCCGCCCATCGAAAACCCGGTGGCGTAGATGCGCTGCCGGTCGACGGGATGCGTCGCTGCGATGCGGTCGATCAACTCCAGTGCCGCCGACAATTGCGGCGCAGCGAAGGCCGCCCGTGGCGTCTTCGGGTTGTCGTAGTCGGCGCTGCGCGCGGAAAACTGCGGCGCCAGCACGAACGCCGGATGGTCCGCGCGGACTTCGGGCAGGGCCCAGGCCCGCGCGGACGCATCCTTCTCGATCTGCGCGCGGTTGTCGGTGCCGATGCCGCCGGAATTGTGGAACTGCACGACCAGCGGGTAGCGTCGCCCGGGTTCGATCCGCTGCGGTGCGAGCAGCCGGTACGGCAGCGTAGTGCCGTCGGCGGAAGTGAAAGCGGCGGCGGCGAAATCGTCCGCCGTGATCCGCGCAACCAGGCTGCGGTCCAGTGGCGGCGCATCGCGGACGATTTCCACGGCGCCGGGCGAGGCGCAGGCGACCAACGCCGCGCAGGCAAGGACGATCAGGATCCGGCGCAGCGGCGTGGGGTTGTTCACCAAGCGAAGGACCACGGTCGTTGGGCGGTCTTGGCGCAGCGTGGGTTATTGCGCCTTGATCGCCATCGCCGGCAGCCCGCCGCTGGCCAGCTTCTGCTTGGCTTCGGCCAGTTCGCTGGCGGTGCCGTAGGGGCCCATGCGCACGCGGTACACGGTCTTGCCGTTGATCTGCGCCGATTCGACGCGGGCGCTCAGGCCAAGCATGGCGATCTTCGCCTTGGTCGATTCGGCGTCGCCGGACGCGCCGAAGGCGCCGGCCTGGAGGATGTAGCGCGCGGCGTCCGCCGCCGGGGCGGCGCTGGCGACGGTCGTGGCGGGCTTCTCCGGGAGCGCGGATACCGGCTTCGGAGCGACCGCGGTTTCGGCAAGGGGCTTGGGCGCGGCATCGGCGACGGCGGGCGCTCCCGCAACGGCGTCCGCGGCCTGCTGCCGGGCCGCGACAGCCTGCGCCCGCTGCTCGCGTGCCTGTTCCTCGCGCGCGCTGGCGGCCAGCTCGGCGTCGGACATCTGCACTTCCTTGCCGGGCAGCAGGTCGTAGAACTCGTACTGGGTCGGCTTCGGCGCGGGTTCCGCCGAAGTAGTCGCGGATGTCGGGGTCTCGGTCGTGGCGTCGATGTCGGCTTCGGCGATCTGCGCCGGTGGCTGCGCGTCGGGGTTGGGCGTGGGCTTCAACGGATCGAAGCCGTCCTTCTTCAACAGGCCGGGCACGACCAGGAACGCGACCGCGGCCAGCACCGCGCCGATGACCAGCCACATCCAGCCGGGCGTGCCGTTGCTGCCGCCATTGCGACGTGCCTGGTTCTTGTTGCGTCGTGCTGCCACTTGACTGCTCCTTAACCTTACATGCGCTCCGGCGCGCTCACGCCGAGCAATTCGAGTCCGTTCGCCAACGCCTGCCGCGCGGCCGAAGCCAGCGCCAAGCGCGCGTCGCGCTGCGCGGCGTCCTCGACCAGCACCGGCGTCGCCGCGTACCATGTGTGGAAAGCATAGGCCAGTTCGCGCAGGTATCGCGCGACCAGGTGCGGCTCCAGCGCGGCGCCGGCGGCTTCGACCGTTTCCGGGTAGCGCGACAGTTCGACCATCAGCGCCAGCGCGCCTTCGTCGTCCAGCTTCGACAGGTTCGCCACGCCGTGGCCTTCGTCGTAGGCGTAGCCCTTCTCACCGGCCTGGCGCAGCAGGCTGCAGACGCGGGCGTGCGCGTATTGCACGTAGAACACCGGGTTGTCGTTGCTCTGCTGGCGCGCGAGGTCGATGTCGAACACCAGCTGCGAATCGGGCTTGCGCGCGATCAGGAACCAGCGCGTCGCGTCGCGCCCGGCCTCGTCGATCAGGTCGCGCAGGGTGAAGTAGCTGCCGGCGCGCTTGGACAGCTTCACTTCCTCGCCGCCGCGCATCACCGTGACCATCTGGTGCAGCACGTATTCGGGGTAGCCCTGCGGAATGCCCACGTCCAGCGCCTGCAGGCCGGCGCGCACGCGCGCCAGCGAACCGTGGTGGTCGGCGCCCAGCTCGGTGATCGCGCGCGCGTAGCCGCGTTGCCACTTGCTCAGGTGGTAGGCCACGTCCGGCAGGAAGTAGGTGTAGCTGCCGTCCGACTTGCGCATGACGCGATCCTTGTCGTCGCCGAAGTCGGTGGTCTTCAGCCACAGCGCGCCGTCTTCCTCGTAGGTGTGGCCGGATGCGTTGAGGCGCTGGACGGTTTCTTCCACCTTGCCGTCGGCGTACAGCGAGCTTTCCAGGTAGTACACGTCGAAGTCCACGCCGAACGCGGCCAGGTCGGCGTTCTGCTCGCGGCGCAGCCAGGCCACGGCGAACCTGCGGATCGCGTCGAGATCGTCCGCGTCCTTCGCGCCGGCGACGACGTGGCCCTCGATCTCGACGCTGTCGCCGCGCAGGTAGGCGTCGGCCACGTCCTGGATGTAGTCGCCGTTGTAGGCCGCTTCCGGCCAGTCGGCGTCGCCGGGCTTCAGTCCGCGCAGCCGCGCATGGGTGCTGCGCGCGAGGTTCTCGATCTGCACGCCGGCGTCGTTGTAGTAGAACTCGCGCTTCGCGTCCCAGCCGTTGGCGGCCAGCACGCGGGCGATGCAGTCGCCGATCGCCGCGGCGCGGCCGTGGCCGACGTGCAGTGGGCCGGTCGGGTTGGCCGAGACGTATTCGACCCCGGCGACCACGCCCTTGCCCGAATCGTTGCGGCCGTAGGCGGCGCCTTCGCGCAGGGCGGTGGCGACTTCGCGCTGGTACGCGACGGGGGCCAGGTGGAAATTGATGAAGCCGGGGCCGGCGATCTCGACCCTGGCGACGTCATCCGACGGCGGCAGGGCATCGACCAGCTGCTGCGCCAGCGCGCGCGGGTTCGGTTTGCCGCCATCGGTCTGCGCGACCGCGCGCACCAGCAGCATCGCCGCGTTGGTGGAGAAGTCGCCGTGGCTGCGGTCCTTCGGGCGCTCGACCACGAAATCGGGAGTGGCGAAGCCGGAAGGCAGCGCGCCGGATCGGCGCAGGGCGGCGATGGCCTGTTCGATCAGGCCGCGGAGTTGGGATTTCACGGAAATCTGGCTGGGAAATGCTGGCCGGGCATTTTAGCCGAGGCGGCTGGGCCGTGGCGGTCGCTTGGGGGGCACGAACCCGATCGGCCGTTTTCTCGGTTCGAGGGGCGTCGTCAACTGGCGGATGGCGCCGAGGATCTCGGCGATGGCCTGGTCGTGGTCGGCCAACCGGGCGCCGATGCGGCGTTCCAGCTCGGCGATCTTGCGGGCCAGTTCGCGGTTGCCGGCGAGGGCCTCGCGCAGTCGCACGAAGGCGCGAACGACGTAGATGCTCATTTCCACGACCTGCGGCGAACTGAGCACGCTGGCGGCCATCAGCGCGCCGTGTTCGGTGAAGGCCAAGGGTGGGCTGCGGCGACCGCCCCAACTTGAAGTCGCATTTTGCGACTTCAAGTTCGCGAACTCCCCGGCGGTCAGTTCGAGCAGGAAATCCGCCGGGAACCGCCCCGGGTTCCGGCGCACCTGTTCATTGAGTCGCCTGGTTTCCACGCCGTAAAGCGCAGCCAGGTCGCTGTCCAGAATGACCTTGTGGCCGCGCAGCACAGGATGCGCTCGGCAATCCCGCTGGAAATGCCGGTATTCACACCCACCCACGCGCCGCCAGCGACACCGGGCTGCCGTCACCGACGACGAAGTGGTCCAGCAGGCGCACTTCGACCAGCGACAGCGCCTGCTTGAGCCGGGCGGTGATGGCGCGGTCGGCCGCGGACGGGTCGGGGCAGCCGGAAGGATGGTTGTGGCCGACGATCACCGCGGCGGCGTTATGGGCCAGGGCGCGGCGGACGACTTCGCGCGGGTGCACCTCGGCGCCGTCGATGGTGCCCTGGAACAGTTCCTCGAAGGCCAGCGCGCGGTGCCGGGTGTCGAGGAACAGCGCCGCGAAGACCTCGTGGGCGCGATGGCGCAGGCGCTGGGCGAAGTAACGGCCGGCGCTGGACGGGTCGGTCAGGGCGACGCCGCGCTCCAGGCTGGCGGCGAGGTGGCGGTTGCCCAGTTCCAGCGCGGCGGCCAGCTTGCAGGCGCGGGCCGGGCCCAGGCCGGGCAGCTGCGCCAGGTCGCCGGGTTCGCGGTCCAGCAGCTTGCGCAGCGGGCCGTGTTCGGCCAGCAGTTCGCGCGAGGTCTGCACCGCATCGCGTCCGCGCAGGCCCGAGCCGAGGAAGATCGCCAGCAGTTCGGCGTCGGACAGCGCGGCGGGGCCGCGGTCGAGCAGCTTTTCGCGCGGACGTTCGTCCGCCGGCCAATCGCGGATGTGCATGGAAGCACCGTCGTCGTTCGGGGATCCCAGCGTGCATGGGCTCATGCCGTATCGGCATCGGGGCACGGTGGACCATCGGGTAAGCTATCGGCCCGTCCGGTCGTAGGAAAAATCCGACGTGACGCCAGCTTCCAAGGCACATGCCCTGAACGGCCAGCGCATCCTGCTGTGCGTGGGCGGGGGCATCGCGGCGTACAAGGCGCTGGAACTGGTGCGCCGCCTGCGCGAGGCCGGCACCGAGGTGCAGGTGGCGATGACCGCCGGCGCACAGCAGTTCGTCACGCCGCTCAGTTTCCAGGCCCTGTCCGGCCATGCCGCCCGCACCAGCCTGTGGGACAGCGCCGCCGAGCAGGCGATGGGCCACCTGGAATTGGCCCGCTGGGCCGACCGGGTGATCGTCGCCCCGGCCACCGCCGACCTGCTGGCGCGGCTGGCGGGCGGCCACGCGGACGATCTGGTTTCGACCCTGTGCCTGGCCACGACCGCGCCGCTGGCCGTCGCCCCGGCGATGAACCACCGCATGTGGCTGAACCCCGCCACCCAGGCCAATGTCGCCAGCCTGCGCGCCCGCGGCGTGCAGGTGATCGGCCCCGACGACGGGCCGCTGGCCGAAGGCGAGTCCGGCCCCGGCCGCCTGCGCGAACCCGATGCCATCGTCGAGGCGCTGGCCGCGGTGGAAACGCCGGCCCGGTCGACCGCGCCGGCGCGCACCGGCCCGCTGCAGGGCTTGAAGGTCGTGGTCAGCGCCGGCCCGACTTACGAAGACCTCGACCCGGTGCGCTATCTCGGCAACCGCAGCAGCGGCAAGATGGGTTTCGCCGTCGCCGCGGCGGCGCAGCAGCGGGGCGCGGAGGTGGTGCTGGTCGCCGGCCCGGTGCATCTGGAGACACCGGAGGGCGTGCAGCGCGTGGACGTGCGCTCGGCCGCGCAGATGCGCGAGGCGGTGTTCGCCGCGTTTCCCGCCGACATCTACATCGGCGCGGCCGCGGTGGCCGACTACGCGCCGCGCGTGGCGGCGGCCAGCAAGATCAAGAAAACCGGCGAATCGCTGGCGCTGGACCTGGTGCGCACGCCGGACATCCTGTCGGAAGTGGCCGCGCTGACCCAGGGCAAGCTGAAGCTGGTGGTCGGCTTCGCCGCCGAAACCGACAACGTCGCCGAGTACGCGCGCGGCAAGCTGGCCGCCAAGCGCCTGGACCTGATCGTCGCCAACCGGGTCGGCATCGCCGACGGCGGTTTCGAGAGCGACCGCAACGCGTTGACCGCGTACTGGGCCGATGGCGAGCGGGATTTCCCTTCGGCCCCCAAGACCCAGCTGGCCGGGGAACTGGCAGACCTGATCGTGGAGCGCCTGCACGCATGAGCCCGATTCGATGAGCACGACCCATCCGCTGGAAGTGAAGCTGCTCGACCCGCGCTTCGGCGACGAATGGCCGTTGCCGGCCTACGCCACCGAGGCCAGCGCCGGGCTGGACCTGCGCGCCGCGCTGGAAGCGCCGCTGGCCCTGGCGCCGGGCGACGCCGCGCTGGTGCCCAGCGGCATCGCCATCCACCTGGCCGACCCGCACCTGTGCGCGGTCGTGCTGCCGCGTTCCGGGCTGGGCCACCGCCACGGCATCGTGCTGGGCAACGGCACCGGCCTGATCGACGCCGACTACCAGGGTCCCCTGCTGATCAGCGTGTGGAACCGCGGCCGCGAGCCGTTCGTCATCCAGCCCGGCGACCGCATCGCCCAGCTGGTGGTGATGCCCATCGCGCGCGTCAGCCTGCAAGTGGTGGATACTTTCGCCGACAGCGCGCGGGGCGAAGGGGGCTTCGGCCATACGGGTTTGCGCTGAGGGAGACGACGTGGCGAAGCTGGAACTGAGCGGATTGAAACTGGGTGCGGACGGGCGGCAGACGGTGCGCCTGCTGGCCGTGGTGCCGGCCTTGCTGGCGGTGTGGCTGGGCTGGAGCAGCGTCAGCCAGTGGCGTGCCGACAGCGCCCAGCGCGCGCTGGAAAGCCTGCGCGACCAGACCGTGGCCGCCAGCGGACAGGCGCTGGAGGCGCAGCGCAAGCAGCTGGCGCAACGCCTGGCCAGCGCGCCGGTGCAAGCCGCGCTGGCCACCGGCGACAACGCCGCCGCCGCGGCAGCGCTGGCGCAGGGCTGGAGTGGTGCGAAGCAGGTCGAAATCGTGCCCGCCAACCTCGACGCCGCCTATGCCGGCCTGCCCAAGTCCGGTTTCGCCCGGCTCGCCCTGTTCGAAAGCGCGTTGCAGGAGAACGCCGCGGTCGCCGACAGCGTGCGCGACGGCGCCGGCAACGCGCTGGGCGTCGCCGCGCCTGCGCGCAGCGCCGACGGACAACTGCGCGGCATCGCCAGCGCGGTGCTGCCGTTGACGTCGCTGGTCGCCACGCTGCAGCAGGCCGAGCCGCCCAAGGGTACCTACGTCGCGCTGCGTCACGGCAGCGCCACGCTGCTGGAAAAGGGCGACGCCGCGCTGGCCGAGCGCGCGGAAAGCCTGGCGCGGCCGGTGAAGGGGACGCCGCTGCGCGTCGTGGCCGCGGCCGAGGATACCGGCAGCGGTCCGTGGGGCCTGGGCTGGCTGGGTTGCGCCATCGCCGCGCTGCTGTGCGCCGGCCTGGCCGCGCTGGCCTGGGTCGGCCCGCGCCTGGATTTCTCGCGGCTGCGTTCGCGCGCCAAGCCGGTCGAGCCCGAGGTCGAAAACGAACTGACCCTGCAGGAAGCGCTGCAGCGGATACCGACCCCGCCACCGCCGCCCGTCGCGGCGCCGCGGCAGGAAGAGGCCGCCGCCCCGCCGTCCGCCCCCATCGAGGTCGATCCCGGCATCTTCCGCGCCTATGACATCCGCGGCGTGGTCGGGCAGAACCTGAGCGTGCCGGTCGCCGAACGGATCGGCCAGGCCATCGGCACGCTGATGGCCGAACAGGAACTGTCCGACATCGTGGTCGGCCGCGACGGCCGGCTGTCCGGCCCGGACCTGGCCGCGGGCCTGATCGAAGGCCTGCGCAAGGCCGGGCGCAACGTCACCGACATCGGCATGGCGCCCACGCCGGTGTCCTACTTCGGGGCCTTCCACCTGCGCACCGGCTGCTGCGTGTCGGTCACCGGCAGCCACAATCCGCCGGACTACAACGGCTTCAAGATCGTGGTCGGCGCGCAGACCCTGTCCGGCGACGCCATCACCGACCTGTACCTGCGCATCAGCGAAAACCGCCTGCGCCAGGATCCGGTGCCCGGGCGCCTGCAGCAGTACGACCTCGCCGACGAATACATCGAGCGCATCGCCGGCGACGTGCGCCTGGAGCGCCCGCTGAAGGTGGTGGTCGACGCCGGCAACGGCGTCGCCGGCGAGATCGCGCCTAAGCTGCTGGAAGCCATCGGCGCCGAAGTCGTGCCGCTGTACTGCGAGATTGACGGCACCTTCCCCAACCATCACCCGGACCCGAGCGAGCCGCACAACCTCGAAGACCTGATCAAGAGCGTCAGGCAGTTCGACGCCGACCTCGGCCTGGCCTTCGACGGCGACGGCGACCGCCTGGGCGTGGTCACCCGCGACGGCCACAACATCTTCCCCGACCGCCTGCTGATGCTGTTCGCCGCCGACGTGCTGGAACGCAACCCCGGCGCGCAGGTGATCTACGACGTGAAGTGCACCGGCAAGCTGCAGGGCTGGCTGCTGCGCCACGGCGGCCAGCCGCTGATGTGGAAGACCGGGCACTCGCTGATCAAGGCGAAGATGCGCGAGACCGACGCCGCGCTGGCCGGCGAGATGAGCGGGCATTTCTTCTTCCAGGAACGCTGGTACGGCTTCGACGACGGCCTGTATTCCGCGGCGCGGCTGCTGGAAATCCTGGCGGCGCGGGAAGAGAGCCCCGGCGAGGTGCTCGACGCGCTGCCCGATGGCGTGGCCACCCCGGAAATCAAAGTTGACGTGCCCGACGGCAACCCGCATGCGGTGGTCGAGCGTTTCGTGGACGGCGTGCGCTTCGACGGCGCGCTGCTGTCGACCATCGACGGCCTGCGCGCCGACTGGCCGGACGGCTGGGGTCTGCTGCGCGCATCCAACACCACGCCGGTGCTGGTGCTGCGTTTCGAAGCCGACAACCGCGAGGCGCTGGACCGCATCCAGCTTGCGTTCCGCGGCCGCCTGTACACCGTGGCGCCGGACCTGAAGGCGACGTTCTAGGTGCTTGCGGCGGACGCCGGCATCGGTTTCCGGCCTCGCCGCATCCGGTAGGGCGGGTCATGACCCGCCTTCACGCGCGCCGTCAGGAAACAGATGGCGGGTTGAAACCCGCCCGGCCGGCGCTCACTGCGCCCCCTTGGACATGTACTCGTCGTAGTTCCCAATGTAGTCATCCAGATGCTCTTCCAGCATCTTGGCGTACTCCGCAAGGTAATACTCGCGGATTCCAGCACGCTCATTGACCATGTGATCTTTCGAGTCGCAATTGCATGCGGCGACATAGATATTGAAGCGAGAAGCACCGTAGAGGAACGATGCACTAACCTTGCCGCGACCAATGTCTTTCATTTGGTCGTTGGCCAAGTGGATATGGGCATCAGCCCGATCATAGAAATGTTCGTCTGTTTCAGTGGTCATGACGCCTGTGTGAGGTCTAACGCATAAGTTCAGCTGTCGACGATCTGCGAAGTGGGGATGTCGGTCGACTGTGGCGAAATGTTAGGCCTCGTCTTCTTCCTCGTAAGGCTCGCAGTCGCAATTGAATCTCTGGCCATCGCAACCTGGGCATCGCTCCACATCGCAGCCCTCGACGTGAAACTCGCCTTTGATTGCGCCGCAGTCATGGCATGGTTTCCTGTCAGCTCCCCAATCATCCGACTCATCCCCATACCGGATGCGCGAGACCTCTTGACCGTTGACGATGCAGGTTTGCACCTCTTGTGCTTGCCGGATCTTTTCAGGCCAGTCGGCCGTCATCGACACACCGCGATAAACAACCTTCTTGGGCGGTTCGGACACGACGATGTCGCCTCACTATCGATTGATACTATTGATTAGTCGGAGCCACACCCTGCGCCGCCGCACTGGCCGCATCGCTCTTCGCCTTCAATTCCCGATACCGCGCCAGGGTCTCCGCGATTTCCCCGTCCAGCGCGGCGCGCGCGCCGGCGAAGTCGGCCAGCAGCGACTGCTGGCGCGAGAGTTCGGCGTGGCGGTTGCGGATGTCGGCCAGCAGCGTGTCGGCCACCGGCTTGCCGGCCAGTTCGCGTGCGCTGGCCTGGTTCAGCAGGGCGATCAGCCCGCCGCGCAGGCTGGTCAGGTTGTATTCGCCCATGCGCACGTTGTCGTCGAGCTGCTGCCTGCGCTCGTCGAACACCCGCTGCAGCTTGTCTTCGCTGGCGAAGCTCTGCAGCAGCACCTGGTCGCTGACCTCGCGCGACTGCGCGGCACGCTGCTGCGCATCGGCCAGCACGGCGGCGGCCTGTGCGGCGGCGCGTTCGGCGTCGGTCAACGGCGCGGCCACGCTGCTGGTGCGCAAACCGCTTTTCGAATTGATCTCGTCGCGCGCGCGGTTCACCGCGTCGGGCGGCAGCGCGTCGCTGCATACGCGGCTGCCGTTCTCGTCCCAGCAGTACAGCTTCTTGTCGGCCTTCTGCGCCACGGCGGGCGCGACCAGCGCGGCGAAGCCCAGCGCCAGCCATGGAAGCGGTCTTGTACGCATGCAATCCCCCTGGATCAGCCGGCGGCGGCGCTGCCGTAGCGCGCACGGTAGGCCAGCAATTGGTCGCGATGGCCGACAAGTTCGGCGTTTTCCCCGGCGAATGCAAGCAGGTCGCGCAGGCTGGCGACGGCAATCACCGGAACGCCGGTTTCCACGGCCACCGACTGCGCGGCGGAGCGGCGTTCCGGGTCGTCCTCGCGCAGGATTTCCTGCCGGTCCAGCGCGACGACGATCCCGGCGGGCGTGCCGCCCGCGTCGCCGATC
This sequence comes from Pseudoxanthomonas sp., assembly GCA_039807145.1. GTDB lineage: Bacteria > Pseudomonadota > Gammaproteobacteria > Xanthomonadales > Xanthomonadaceae > Pseudoxanthomonas_A. The sequence goes on from JBDHQQ010000076.1 coordinate 10,945, forward strand.
AGCGCCAGCGCCTCGCGGATCGCGGTACCGGCGGTGATCACGTCGTCGACGATCAGGACGCGGCGGTCGGCCATCGGCGCGCCGATCAGGGTGCCGCCTTCGCCGTGGGCCTTGGCCTCCTTGCGGTTGAAGGCCAGCGGCAGGTCGCGCCCGCGGCGCGCGTACTCGCAACCCAGCGCGGTGGCCAGCGGGATGCCCTTGTAGGCCGGGCCGAACAGCAGGTCGAACGAGGCCCCGGCCGCGTCCACCGCATCGGCGTAGCAGGCGGCCAGTTCGGCCAGCTTCGCGCCGCTGTCGAAGCGCCCGGCGTTGAAGAAATACGGGCTGCGCCGTCCCGATTTCAGGGTGAACTCGCCGAAGCGCAGCGCCTCGGCGTGCAGGGCCAGTTGCAGGAAGCGTTGTTTGTGCATGGGCCGGGGTTGGGGTCGGAGCGGGGATTCGCCCAAAGCATATCGCCATGACGACGATCCGCGGGCCTATCGGTTAGGCTTTGCCGATTCCGAATCCCGATCCCGGCCCCGTGAAGATCATCAGCTTCAACGCCAACGGCATCCG
>JBDHQQ010000077.1:0-11375 GCA_039807145.1 Pseudoxanthomonas sp.
CTACAACCATCCGGACAACAAGCTGCGCGCCAGCGTGCTGGCCGATCCGGCCGGCAAGCGCACCAACACCAGGGACAACACGCCGGGCGTGGTCAACGTCAAGGTCGTGCCGGGCAACACCATCGACGTGATCGTCGCCGCGAAGGGCGGCGGCTCCGAGGCGAAGTCGAAGTTCGCCATGCTCAACCCCTCCGATTCCATCGTCGACTGGGTGCTGAAGACCGTGCCGACCATGGGCGCCGGCTGGTGCCCGCCAGGCATGCTCGGCATCGGCATCGGCGGCACCGCCGAGAAGGCGATGCTGCTGGCCAAGGAATCGCTGATGGAACCCATCGACATCACCGACCTGCAGGCGCGCGGCCCGTCCAATCGCGCCGAGGAACTGCGCCTGGAGCTGTACGAGAAGGTCAACGCGCTGGGTATCGGCGCGCAGGGCCTGGGTGGCCTGACCACGGTGCTCGACATCAAGGTCAAGGATTACCCGACCCATGCGGCCAACCTGCCGGTGGCGATGATCCCGAACTGCGCGGCGACCCGCCACGCGCATTTCACCCTCGATGGCAGCGGCCCGGTGATGCTCGATCCGCCGTCGCTGGAAGACTGGCCGAAGCTGACCTACAGCCCGCACAACGCGCGTCGCGTGGATCTCGACACCGTCACCAGCGAGGAAGTCGCCGCGTGGAAGCCGGGCGAAGTGCTGCTGCTCAACGGCAAGCTGCTGACCGGTCGCGATGCCGCGCACAAGCGCATGGTCGACATGCTCAACAAGGGCGAGCCGCTGCCGGTCGACCTGAAGGGCCGATTCATCTACTACGTCGGCCCGGTCGATCCGGTGCGCGACGAGGTCGTCGGTCCGGCCGGACCGACCACGGCCACGCGCATGGACAAGTTCACCGAACAGGTGCTGGCGCAGACCGGCCTGATGGGCATGGTCGGCAAGGCCGAGCGCGGCCCGGCGGCGATCGACGCCATCAAGAAGCACGGCTCCGCCTACCTGATGGCGGTCGGCGGCGCGGCCTATCTGGTCTCGAAGGCGATCAAGGCGGCGAAGGTCGTCGGCTTCCCCGACCTCGGCATGGAGGCGATCTACGAATTCGAGGTCAACGACATGCCGGTGACGGTGGCCGTCGATTCGCAGGGCACCTCGGTGCACCAGACCGGACCGAAGGAATGGCAGGCGAGGATCGGCAAGATTCCGGTGGTGGTGGCATGAATCTTTTGCCCGTCATTCCCGCGCAGGCGGGAATCGCTCTTGCCTTTCGCCTTCACCTTTGTGGACGAAGAGATAAAAGCAACAGCAAGAGCACGAGCACGAGCGATTCCCGCCTGCGCGGGAATGACGGCCCTAAATACATGGAGACCTCTGAATGCCCGTCGTCCTCTACGGCTCCCGAAGCACCGCTTCGCTGGTCGTCCACTGGCTGCTGATCGAACTGGGCGTCGCGCACGAGTTGCGCATGCTCGACTTCGACAGGCGTGAGCAGAAGTCGCCGGAATACCTGAAGCTCAACCCGCAGGGCAGGGTGCCGACGCTGCTCATCGACGGACAGGTGCTGACCGAATCGGCGGCCATCGCGATGCACCTGGCCGACCTGCATCCGCAGGCCGGCCTCGCGCCCGTTGTCGGCACGCCGGAACGCGCCGCGTATTACCGCTGGATGTTCTTCGGCGCCTACACGCTGATGCCGGCCTACCGCGGCTGGTTCTATCCGGACGAGCCGGCGGGCGTGGAGAACATCGACAAGGCCAAGGCCTCCGCGCGCGCTTCACTGGAAGCCGCGTGGCAGCAGGTCGGCGACCATCTCGAAGCGAACGGCCCGTACCTGCTCGGCGGGCAGCGATCCGCGGCCGATTTCCTGTTCACCATGCTGATGCGCTGGTCGCGCAACATGCCGCAGCCCACCGACGCGTGGCCGGCGCTGCGTGCGCACGCGGCGCGGATGAAGGCGCTGCCCTCGTTCCGCGAGGTCTATGCGCGCGAAGGCCTGACCGACTGGCTCTGACGCCTTCGTAGAGCGGGGCTTGCCCCGCTGCTTTTCTGTCCGGAAGAAGCAAGAGCAGCGGGGCAAGCCCCGCTCTACGGCCGGAATTCAGGCCACGTAGTCGTCAAACTTCTTCCCGCCCTGGAACGGCATCGCGTGCTGGCGCAGGATGCCACGCGGCACGGTTTCCAGCTTCATCACGCCGTATTCCGCGGGCCATTCCTCCTGCCGCTTCGGCAGGCGGAAGGTGCCCATCAGCATGTCCACCACGGGCAGGTGGATGGCGTAGTTCACGTCCAGGTAGTCCTTGTGCCGAGCGTGGTGCCAGTGGTGGTAGCGCGGCAGCACCAGCAGGTATTCCAGCCAGCCGAAGCGGATGCCCAGGTTGGCGTGCGCCAACACCGCCTGCAGGCCCACCAGGATCACGTAGGCGTTCACCGCCGGTGCGGAGAAGCCCAGCACCAGCAGCGGCAGCAGCACGGCGCTGCGGGTCATCACGATTTCCACGAAATGGATGCGCGACCCGGCCAGCCAGTCCATTTCGCGGCTGGAGTGGTGCACGGCATGGAAGCGCCAGAGCCACGGCACGTTGTGGTAGGCGCGATGCAGCAGCGCCTGCGCCAGGTCGGCGACGAACACCGCGATCAGGAACTGCGCCCACACCGGCAGCGACTGAATGGCGTCCTTCAGCGCCGGAAACGCGGCCAGGCCGGCGAGGGTGGAAGTGGACGCGGTGACCAGGATCAGGATGAACTGCACCAGCACGTGGCTCATGAAGAAATACGCCACGTCGGTGCGCCAGCCTGGCCGTAGCGGCGATATCCGGCGCTTGCCCAGGTAATGCTCCAGCGGCACGAACACCAGCGCCGAGAAGAACAGCGAAATCACGAACCAGTCCAGCCCCAGCGAGTACGGCGTCTTGCCGATGGCGTCGAACTGCACGTTGGTTCCGCCCAGCAGCACGGCCAGCGTGGCGCTGCCCACGCCCAGCAGCGCGATCCGCTTGTTGCGATCGCGCAGGATCGCCAGCGTGCCCATCACGAACGCCGCGCCCAGGCCGGCCAGCAGCAGGTGGCGGGCGAACTGTTCGCTGTAGACCGCGCGGAAATCCTTGCTGGTCAGCAGTTCGGGAAAATGGAAGCACAGCACCGCCAGCAGGCTGAGCAAGCCCAGCAGGGCCGAAGCGTAGGCGATGAACGAACGGTGCGGACGGGGCATGGGCTTCCTTGCGGGCGATGGAGGGGTACGGCCGCCGAATCTTATGCCAGGCGGGAGGCTTCCGGGATGCGCCGACGGCGGCCCCATGGAAACCGCGTCGTCAGCGCTTCGGCAGGATGTCCAGCACCAGTTCCGGCGGCCGGCACAGCCTGACGCCCAGCGGCGTCGCCACGATGGGGCGGTTGATCAACACCGGATGCGCCAGCATGGCGTCGATCAGCGCGTCGTCGCCGGCGTTCGCCAGGCCAAGTTCCGCGTACAGCGGCTCCTTGCTGCGGATCACGTCGCGCACCGGCAATTGCATGCGTTCGATCAGCGCCAGCAGGGCGGCGCGGTCGGGCGGCGACTGCAGGTATTCGACCACCCGCGGTTCGAAGCCGGCCTCGCGGATCAGCGCCAGCGCGCCGCGCGAATTGCCGCAGCGCGGGTTGTGGTAGAGGGTCACGTCGTCGTTCATCAGTACCAGTCCAGCAGGGAAATGCCCAGGCCGAGATAGGTGGCCTCGTGGTTGTAGTCGATCAGGCTTTCGCCGTAGCCGTGGAACAGCTGCACGTGCGCGCGGAACGAGCGATTGATCGGGAAACCGTAGTCCAGTTGCACCGCGCCGTGCGAATCCTTGCCGGTGCGCAGCGAGTGCCGGCCCAGCGCCGTGAACACGTGTCCGTTGCGGGCATAGGTCAGCATCGCGTCGCCGCGGCCGATGTAGTTCTCGATGTCGGGGTTGTCGTCGTCGCGTCCCTCGGGGACGCGCCACCACGGCCGCAGCACCAGCGCCCAGTTCTCGCGGTCCAGCCCGAAGCTGGCGACCACGCGGTTCCAGCTGCGCGACAGCGGATCGGCGCGGCCGTTGGACTGGTGGTTGATGCCGATGCCGGTCATGCGGCCCTTCCAGCCGCCCAGGCTGTAGTTGTTGCGGAACACCAGCATCACTTCCGGCTCGTAGTTGGTCTCGCGGAACGGGCGCGAGGCATCGCCGTTGAACACCTGCCAGCGCGAGCTCTGCGTGTACGCGCCCCACAGGTCGCCGTTGTCGCCGAACAGGTTCTGAGCGAACTTGGTCTTGAAGCTGAGCTGGAACTTCGACTCGATGTCCTGCAGCTCCAGCGGGTCGGTCACCGTGTTGCGCGGGTTCGGCGAATGCGGGGTCGTGTTGACATGGCTGCTCCAGAATCCCGGCAGCAGGTACACCGGCTTGTAGGCGCGCATCTGGAACACGCCCAGCTTGGAGTCCTTCGCCAGCTCCCAGCGGCCATCCAGCAGCGAACCCTTGCCGGCATTGGCGAGGGCGTCGGCGGCGGAAGGGTCGTCCAGGGCGAACACCGCGCCCAGGCGGTGCCGTGCGCGTTCGCGCAGCGTGGCATCCGCCGCCGGCGCGCTGGCGGCCTTGCGCTGCTCCAGCTGCTGGCGGGCGGCCAGCGCGTCGGCATCGGCGGCATGGGTGTCGGCGGAATGCCGGCCGAGCGCGCGGTCGTAGCAAGCCAGGCGCTCGGCGTCGGACTCGATCGCGGTGCAGGCGTCGGCGGCGTTGGCCTTGCCCGCGTCCTGGGCCAGGACCGGCGCCGACAGTGTCGCGAGGGCCAGCATGGAAACATGGAGGGAAGAAGTCTTCATCGGCGCGGCGTATGGGGGTCGGTGTGCATCATCCGGGATCGGGAGCCTCATATTGTCATCCCCGGCATGACACGGGTTTTCAGAAGAACCACGCGAACACGAACAGTCCCAGCATCGCGAAGGCCAGCCCGAGTTTCAGCACCACGCCCAGCGCGATGCCCAGCCAGGTGCCGAAGCCGACCTTGGTGGCCTTGCGCCACTCGCGGCCGTGCCACAGCTCGCCCAGCAGCGCGCCGACGAACGGCCCGACGAACACCCCGATCGGCATGAAGAACAGGCCGGCGAAGGTGCCGATCACCGAGCCCCACAGGGCCTTGGCGCTGGCGCCGACCTTCTTCGCCCCGACCGCGGTGGACAGGAAATCCACCGCCAGCGACAGCAGCGTCATCAGGCCGAGGACAAGCAGCGCGATCCAGCCGATGCGCTGGAAGTCGTCCGCCCAGGCCGCCAGCAGCATGCCGGCGAACACCAGCGGCAGGCCGGGCAGGGCCGGCAGGACCACGCCGACGATGCCCACCACGATAAGCAGCACCGCCAACGCGTAGCAAATGGGTTGAGCGTCCAAGAGAAATTCCTTTTCAATCAGTTGGTTATGTGGGGCAGGGCAGGGCCCGAAAGGGGTTTGCATTTTTACAGATGTCGCGCTACCTTGCAGGCGCTGTGCTTGCCGGATTCATCGTGGATTGTGGCCAGATGCGGCGGGCCTTTGCAGGCCGCGGCATCGTTACGCGCTTCCTCCTTGCAACCAGCCGCCGCGACCCGGCGTTTCCACCACCTGTTGTTTCAAGGAGAAAGTAAAGCGTATGTCCGAGCGTGAGAACGGAACCGTCAAGTGGTTCAACGATGCGAAGGGCTTCGGTTTCATCAGCCGCGAGAATGGCGAGGACGTGTTCGTGCACTTCCGCGCCATCCAGACCCAGGGCTTCAAGAGCCTGAAGGAAGGCCAGAAGGTCAGCTTCACCGTCGTCCAGGGCCAGAAGGGCCTGCAGGCCGACGCCGTGCAGCCGATCTGAAGCGACAGCCCGATACAGGTCGCGCCCGCGGGCCGGCCAAACGGAAAAACCCGGCGCATGCCGGGTTTTTCTTTGGTTCTGCGGATACCCTTTCCCGAAACCATGGCGATGGGCGGGTGCGGCGATGAAGAGGGAAACGACGAAATCGGTCCTGCTGGGCATGGCGGGCGCGACCTTGCTGCTGTCGGCCTGCGGTGGGGCGCCGGACACGCAGGGACAGGCGACGCACGCCGCGGAGGAGGCATCCGTGCCGACCGTCGCCCCGGACGCCTCCGCCGGCGATCTGCGGCGCGTGCGCGGCGAGGTCGTTGCGGGCAAGGATGGCTATGACCTCACGCCGTGCGGCAGCGACGGCCAGCGGATCGTGACGTTCGCACCCGAAGCGCAGGCTTTGGTCGAGCGCTTCGCGGGCCCGAACGGGCAACCGGCGTTCTTCCTCGACGGCTGGGCCGGCGAGCGGAATGGTGCGCTGGTCGTCGAATCGGTGGAGCGCGCCCATGTCGAGGGTCCGCGCTGCGATGCCGCGCTGGAAGACACGATATTCACGGCGCGCGGCAATGAGCCGTTCTGGTCGCTGTCGCTGACTGCGGCGGGATGGGAGCTGCAGCGCCCCGGCGAAGCCGCGACCGGGGCGGCGTCTTTGCCGGCGAAGTCCGGCGATGGCTACGCGTGGGAATCGACGACGCCCGCCGCGCGGGTCGAGATCGTGCCGGGCCTATGCGCCGACAGCATGGCCGACGCGGTTTCGGGATGGCAGGCGAAGCTGAGCCTGGACGGCAGGACCTTCACCGGTTGCGCCCATCGCGGCGCACTGCCGCTGCCGTAGCCGGCGAGGCAGCTGGGCGCGGTCCTAGCGCACCACCACCCGGCCGTTGACCACGCGCACATAGGCGTTTTCGCGCACGCCATCGAGGTTGTGCTGGTTGACCACCACGCTGCGGCCGTCGTCCATGCGCACGGTGATGTCGTAGCTTCCGCTGGTGCGGTTCTGGATGGCGTTGCCGGCGACCGCGCCCGCCGCGGCGCCCGCCGCCGCCGAGATGTTCTTGTTGCCCTTGCTGCCGCCGGTTTCCTTGGATATCTGCCGCCCCGCGACCGCGCCGACGATGCCGCCCAGCACCGCGCCGGTGGCGGATGATTGGGTGCGTCCGGTGGAGATGGCGTCGATGCGGGTCACGATGCCGCAGTCGTAGCAGGCATTGCGCGAATAGCCGCCGTTGTTGTAGCCGCCATAGGAAGGCCCGGAGCCTGGCGAGGTGGCGCAGCCGGCCAGTGCGACGGCGGCAGCGGCGGCGAATGCGTAGCGGAATTTCATCGGAACCTCCCGGTCGTGCATCGTGGCGATGCGACGATGGTCGGCGCGCGGCGATGAACGCGGCATCAACCCGGCGCGTGCGCCGGGTTGCGCGTCAGTGGCGATTCAGCGGCCCGCGGCCGCGATCAGTTGCGGAAATCCTGATGGCAGGCCTTGCAGGCCGCGCCGATCTGCTTGGCCGTTTCCGACGCGGCGGCGCAATCGGTCGGTGGCGTGGACAGCGCGGCGTCCAGCTTGCCGCGGAAGTCGCTGGAATGGGTGCCGAAACGCTGGTCCTCGGCCAGACCCGGGAAGGCGACTTCCAGATCGTTGCCCACCGCGCGCAGGGTGCGGATGTAGGGCACGGTGTCGGTGGCCGCGCAGCGGTTGCTCTTGACCGTCGTTCCCAGCATGTCCATCTGCTTGGCCATCACGTGCATCACGCTGTGCGGGAACGGATCCTGCCGCGCCTGGATCGCGCGCAGCGCGAAGACCGTGGCGACCACGCCCACCACGAGTCCCAGCAGGAACAGGAACAGGTAGCGGGAGGCGTTCGACTTCTTGGCGGTGACAGGCGTTTCGCTGGCCATCTGGCGGGCTCCTGAGGGTGGACGGCCGCATGGTACGACGGACTTCACGGTTTTCGCCACGGTTACAATCCGCCGATGAAGGAAGAACTGCGCGAACGCTTCGCCGGCATCGACCGTCTGTACGGGCAGGGCGCGGTGCAAGGCTTCGCCGGCAAGCGCGTCGCGGTGGTCGGGCTGGGCGGGGTCGGGTCGTGGGTGGTCGAAGCGCTGGTGCGCTCCGGCGTGGGCCGCCTGAGCCTGATCGATGCGGACGACCTGTGCGTGTCCAACACCAACCGGCAATTGCCGGCGCTGGCCGGCCAGTACGGCCGCAACAAGGCCGAGGCGATGGCCGAGCGCTGCCGCGCGATCAATCCGCTGGTCGAGGCGGAGGCCGTGCCGGCGTTCGCGACCGCGGGCAACCTGGAGGAACTGCTGGGCCGCGGCTTCGACCTGGTGCTGGATGCGTGCGACAGCTTCCGCACCAAGGTCGAAATGATCGCCTGGTGCCGGCGACGCAAGCTGCCGATCGTCGTGTCCGGTTCGGCCGGCGGACGCACCGATCCCACCCAGGTGCGCATCCGCGACCTGTCGCGCACCGAGCACGACGCGTTGCTGGCGCTGGTCCGGAAGAAACTGCGCGGCGAATTCAACTTCCCCAAGAACCCGCAGCGCTACTTCGGCGTGCCGGCGGTGTATTCGCTGGAGAACGTGCAGTATCCGCAGGCCGACGGCAGCGTCTGCGGCCTGCGCCCGCAGCTGGGCGCCGATGCGGCACTGAAGCTGGATTGCGGCGTCGGCCTGGGCGCGGCCACCCACATCATCGGGGCGTTCGCCTTCGCGATGGCCGGCAAGGCGCTGCAACTGCTGCGCAAATGACCGGCTGCGGGATAGGCATGCTGCGGCGTTGACGCCATTCGCCGGCGCATGGTTCACTCGCGCCGGGGACGAGGAGCAGCGCATGGCCACCAGCAAGGCGTCACGGAAACCTCGCCGCGAGGCGATGTCGCGCGTCGATACCGCGTGGCTGCGCATGGAGCGGCCGACCAACCCGATGATGATCACCGGCGTGCTGATGCTGGACGAGCCGATGACGCTCGACCGGCTGAAGCGGCTGATCCGCCAGCGCTTCCTCGCCTATCCGCGGTTCCGGCAGAAGGCGGTCGATACGCCGACCGGGGCTTCGTGGATGGACGACGCCGATTTCGACCTCGACTGGCACGTGCGCATCTCGGCGTTGCCGGGGCGTAGCGACCGGCGTTCGGAAAAGCGCGCGCTGGAGCGCTTCGTCAGCCAGATGGCTTCGTCGCCGCTGGACAAGACCAAGCCGCTCTGGCAGTTCCACCTGGTCGAGAAATACGGCAGTGGTTCGGCGGTCATCGCGCGCATCCACCACAGCTACGCCGACGGCATCGCCCTGGTGCAGGTGCTGCTGTCGCTGACCGACGTGCAGCGGCGGCCGGAGAAGCGCGCCGACCTGGGCAGCGCGTGGCTGAAGCAGGACGGCGCCGGCGTGGCGCGCCGGGTCGGTGCGATGGACCGCTACATGAAGCTCGGCGGCAGGATGCTGGGCAAGGGCATGGAGATGGTCCAGGACCCGACCCTGGCGACGATGCTGGCGAAGGAGGGCGGCGAGATCGGCCGCGAACTGCTCGCCGCGCTGGCCCTGTCCGACGATCCGCCAACCCTGCTGCGCGGCAAGCTGGGCGTCAGCAAGCGGGTCGCCTGGGCCGAGCCGCTGGACCTGGACGAAGTGAAGGCGGTCGGCCGCGCCTGCGACTGCACGGTCAACGACGTGCTGATGGCGGCGGCGGCGGGCGCGCTGCGCGGCTACCTGCTGGAGCGCGGCGAGGACCTCGACGGCGTGACCCTGCGCGCGACGGTGCCGGTGAACCTGCGTCCGCTGGAACACGCGCGCAAGCTGGGCAACCACTTCGGCCTGGTGTTCCTGGAACTGCCGGTCGGGGAAGCCAACCCGGTGCGGCGGCTGGAGCGCGTGGCCGAGTGCATGAACCAGCTGAAGAAATCGCGCCAGGCCATCGTCGCGTTCGGGCTGCTGGCCGCGCTGGGCATGGCCCCGTCGGCATTGCAGGGCGTGGCGCTGGAGCTATTCAGCCGCAAGGCGACCGCGGTGGCGACCAACGTGCCCGGCCCGCAGCAGCCGCTGTACCTGGGCGGCAGCCGGGTGCGGGAACTGATGTTCTGGGTGCCGCAGACCGGCTCGATCGGGCTGGGCCTGTCCATCCTCAGCTACGACAACCGGGTGCACTTCGGCCTGATCGCCGACGCCAAGCTGGTGCCCGACCCGGACGCGGTGATCCGCCGGTTCGGCGGCGAGTTCGAAAAGCTGCTGTACCTGGCGCTGATGGCCGACTGGGACCACACCTTCCACGCGGAATCGGCCAGGGAGCTGCTGCCGGAATAGGGCCGGGCGGGCGAAAGCGCCTGTTGCGGCGCTTTTCGTCGCGTTCATGTTCGTCTTGGCAGTCTTGCCGTGCAGTGTTTGCCCCGCCCCCGGCGCGCCTTCGCGCCGGGCAATCACCCAAGGAGTTCCATCATGAATACCTCGCTGAAGATCGGCCTGCTCGCCGTGATCGCCGTCGCCACCCTCGGCGGCTGCGCCAGCTACACCGGCCAGACCAACGACCCCAACGATCCGAACCGTACCAAGCGCGGCGCCCTGATCGGCGCGGGCATCGGCGCGGTGGCGGGCCTGCTCAGCGGCGGCGACGCCACTGAACGCCGCCAGCGCGCGATGGTCGGCGCGGGCATCGGCGGCCTGGCCGGCGCGGGCATCGGCGCCTACCAGGACAAGCAGGAAGCCGAACTGCGCCGCCAGACCGCGGGTACCGGCATCGGCGTCAGCCGCGAAGGCGACGTGATCAAGCTCAACCTGCCCGATGGCGTCACCTTCGACTTCAACAAGGCCGACCTGAAGCCGCAGTTCTATCCGGCGCTGAACAACGTCGCCAGCACCTTGCGCGAATACAACCAGACCATCGTCGAGGTGTCCGGCCACACCGACAGCATCGGCACCGACGCGGTCAACCAGCGCCTGTCCGAGCAGCGCGCGGCGTCCGTCGGCAACTACCTGTCCGGCCAGGGCGTGCAGCGCGAGCGGCTGGAAATCGTCGGCTTCGGCAAGACCCGCCCCATCGCCAGCAACGACACCGAATCGGGCCGCGCGCTGAACCGCCGCGTCGAGATCCGCGTGGTGCCGCTGCAGGCGGGAGGTTGATCGTCAGCGTTCGTTCGGGCGGGTTTGGCGTTTGCCCGATACGATGTAATGCGCAGGGATGGCCTTCGGGCCATCCCTTTTTCATGGCCGTTTTGTAGAGCCGGATTTATCCGGCTGCTTTTGCGTCTTAACGAAGAGCAGCCGGATAAATCCGGCTCTACAAATCAAAGAGGGTAGGGCGGATCTTGACCCGCTGTTTTCAGCAGCCGTAACCCGGATGAAGGCCGCAAGGCCGTAATCCAGGATCGCACTAAATCCCGGATGACCGGCCCTTCGACCGTTAAGAAGTTTTTCCGCTGTGCTGCGTCCAGGCTACGCTTGCTTCATCCGGGTTCTACCCCGCTAACACGGACACTTCAAAGAAGCCTCATCATGAGGCAGGAGGAGTGTCATGGCGCAGCGAAGAAAGTTCAGCGAAGAGTTCAAACGTGAGGCGGTTGGCCTGACGCG
>JBDHQQ010000078.1:0-11311 GCA_039807145.1 Pseudoxanthomonas sp.
CGGCATCTTCAGGGTCTTCGCGCCGCTGGCCAGCGCCAGCAGCTGGTGGCCCAGGCAGATGCCGAAGACGGGAATCTTCTTCGCGACGAATTCACGGATTGCGTCGATGGCGTAGTCGCACGGTTCCGGGTCGCCGGGGCCGTTGGACAGGAACACGCCGTGCGGATCCATCGCCAGCACGTCGACCGCGGACGTCTGCGCCGGCACCACGGTCACGTCGCAGCCGCGTTCGGCCAGCATGCGCAGGATGTTGAGCTTCACGCCGTAGTCGTAGGCGACGACCTTGAACTTCGGCTCGGCGCGGACGAATTCGCCCTTGTCCAGGTCGAGTTGCCCATTGCGCCACGGATAGGGCTTGTCGGTGCTGACGACCTTGGCCAGGTCCATGCCCTTCAGGCCGGGGAACTTGCGCGCGGCTTCAAGCGCCCGCTCCACGTCGAGTCGCTCTCCAGGAGCCGCACCGGCCATCAGCGCGCCGTTCTGCGCGCCCTTGTCGCGCAGGATGCGGGTCAGCCTGCGGGTGTCGATGCCGGCGATGGCGACGATGCCGCGCGCGGCCAGCCATTCCGGCAGCGCGACCTGGCTGCGCCAGTTGCTGGGCCGGCTGGGCACGTCGCGCACGATCAGGCCGGCGCACCAGACCCTGGCCGCTTCGTCGTCTTGGTCGGTGCAGCCGGTGTTGCCGACGTGGGGATAGGTCAGGGTGACCAGTTGGCGGGCGTAGGACGGGTCGGTCAGGATTTCCTGGTAGCCGGTCATCGCGGTGTTGAACACCACTTCGCCGACCGAAAGACCGGCTGCGCCTGCGGATTCGCCCTCGAATACGCTGCCGTCTTCGAGCACGAGGATTGCGGGTTGGGTCACGGGGTTCGCCTTGGGGGTGAAGGAACCCTGTCCCGCCGGTTTGCGGCTGCAAGAAACCGCGGACTCGGCGTTTCTCCGGTCCGTGGCGGCGGGTAACAGGCGAGCGGGAATTGTACCGGCAAGCCCGGCCGCGCGCCAGCTTTCAGCGGACCCGGGCGATGCCGGCGCACCTAATCCATACCACTGGGAAGCCGGGGGCGTGGCGATCGGCCAGCCCGTCGCCGGCGCCTTCAATCCAGCAGGTCGCGCACCCGGTAGCTGCCGACCGGCTTGCCCGCCAATCGCGCGGCGACGTGCAGCGCGCCTCGGGCGAAGATGTCGCGGTTGGTCGCGCGATGGGTCAGTTCGATGCGCTCGCCCAGTCCGCTGAACTGGACCAGGTGCTCGCCGACGATGTCGCCCGCCCTCAGGCTGGCGTAATGCACGGTGGCGCCGGCCGATCCGGCCGCCTGCCCCAGGGTCAGCGCGGTGCCGGAAGGCGCATCCTTCTTCTGCGTATGGTGGGCTTCGACGACATCGCAGTCCCAGCCCCGCAGCGCGGTCGCCGCACGCTCGACCAGCTCGGTCAGCACGGCGACACCGAGGCTGAAATTAGAAGCCCACAGCCACGCGATCTTCTGCGTCGCGGCCTGCAGCGCGGCGTGCTGCGCTTCGGACAGGCCGGTAGTGCCGGACACCAGCGCCGCACCGCGCTGCACGCACAGGGCCAGCACGGGATCGAAGGCTTCGGGCAGGCTGAAATCGATCAGCACGTCGAACGCCGGCACGCCGTTCAACTCGCTGGCGGCGAACTGCGGCACGCCGTCGACCACCCGCTGCGCCGGTTTGCGCGATACCGCACCGACCACGTCGAAGGTTCCAGGCTGCGCGGAAGCCAGCCGCAGCAGCGCCTGGCCCATGCGCCCGCTGGCGCCGTGGATGAGGACTCGGACGGGAGAAGTCATGCCGACAGGATACGTGGCAGCGACCCCGGCTGCGAAGACCTTTGCCTTCGATGTTCCCCGCAACAGCCTTCGCGAGTCGGGTCGCCCCAACCCGTCACGCGGCCTGCGCCAGTCCCGCGACTTCGGCCTTGACCAGCGCGCCCAGTATCCGCATGCCGGCTTCGATCTTTTCCGCTGGGACGGTGACGAACGACAGGCGCAGCGTGTTGGACTGCGGGTCGGTGGCGAAGAACGGCGCGCCGGGCACGAAGGCCACGTTCTGCTCGATCGCCTTGGCCAGCAGCTTCGTTGAATCGATGCCCTTGGGCAGCGTGACCCAGACGAACATGCCGCCTTCCGGCCGCGTCCACTGCGCCTCGGCCGGGAAATGCCGTTCCAGCGCGTCGAGCATGTGCCGGCACTGGCGGCCGTACAGGTCGCGGATGGTCGGGATATGCGCGTCGAGGAAGCCGTCCTTCACCGTCTCGTGGACGATGCGCTGGCTGAACGACGGCGTGTGCAGGTCGGCGGCCTGCTTGGCCTGCACCAGCTTGGCATACAGCGGCTCCGGCGCGACCACGTAGCCCAGGCGCAGGCCCGGCGCCAGCACCTTGGAGAACGAGCCCATGTAGATGCCCTGCCCCGGGTTCAGCGACAGCAGGCTGGGTAGCTGTTCGCCGCCGTACGACAGTTCGCCGTACGGATCGTCCTCGACCACCGGCACGCCGGCCGCGGCGGCCTTTTCCACCAGCGCCTTGCGTCGCTGCAGCGGCAGGCGACGGCCGGTGGGGTTCTGGAAATTCGGCAGGCAGTACATGAAACGCGCGCCGGCCAGCAATTCCGGCGTCAGCGCGTCGGTGTCGATGCCCTGCCCGTCCGAGGGCATCGAGGCGAACGCGGGCTGGAACAGCGAGAACGACTGCAGCGCGCCCAGGTAGCTCGGCGTTTCCACCAGTACCTTGCTGCCTTCGTCGATCAGGGTCTTGCCCAGCAGGTCCAGCCCCTGCTGCGAGCCGGTGACGATCAGCACGCGGCCGGGATCGACCGGCGCGCCGCGCGCGGCCAGGCGCTGCGCCACCCATTCGCGCAGCGGCAGGTAGCCTTCGGTCGGGCCGTACTGCAATGCCGCCTGCGGCGCGTCGCGCAAAACCCGCTCGGTGGCTTCGCACATGCGCTCGACCGGAAAGGTCGCCGGCGACGGCAGCCCGCCAGCGAAGGAAATCACTTCCGGGCGTTCGGTGACCTTGAGGATTTCACGGATGGCGGAACTGGTCAGCGCCTGGGCGCGCCTGGAGAGGGTGATGTTGGCGTTCATCCGCACAGTTTACGCCGCGACCCGCGCCGCCCGGCCCTGCAAAAGACCCGGTCGCAAGCGGCGAAATGGCGGATTTCCCGCCGAAAATGCGCACTTTGCTCAATGCGGCTCGGATGGCAGCACCCGGCCGATGCCGCTGCCGTCCACTTCCGCCGCCGCGGCCAGCAGCGCGTCCGGTGCGGTATGGCTGTCGAAGCCGAAGCGGAAATGCACCTCGCCCGCGGGCGTGCGCGAGGAATGCAGCGAAGCGATGCTGATGCCGTGGCGTTCGAACACGTGCAGCAGCGCGCGCAGGGAACCGGGCCGGTCCTCCGGCAGGTGCACGCTCAGCGCCTGCGCGTCGGCCAGGTCGGCCAGCAGGTAACCGAGGCGTTCGTAGCTGTAGTTGCCGTCGGCCAGCGTGCGTTCGCCCAGCGCGGCGCGGTTGCCGGCGAAGAATTCCTCGCGGAAGCCCGAGCGCGCCGCCTCGTCGCCCTGCCCGACCGCGTCGCGCAGCTTCGACAGCTGCGCAAGCAGCCGGTCGAGCATGCCGGCGACGTAGGGGTTGCCGAACTGGATGTCCTCGTAGATCGCCGGATTCAGCGACAGGATGCGCGACAGGATCGCCGCATCCATCTCGAAGGAGGCGGTGCGGAACGGCAGCAGGCCTTCCAGACCGCCGAATTCGCCGGCGTACTCGCGGATGACCCCGGCCTGGGCCAGGTGCGCGGCGTGCACCATCGCCTGGACCAGAGCCATGACCCGGTCGTGTTGTTCGGGCGTGGCCGGCACGCAGGGCGCTTCGGTCGCGGCCAGGAAATCCTCGAACCAGCCGCGCCACGCATCCAGCCTCGCTTCGCAGACCACCATCACCCGGCCCTTCAGCGTCGGCGATTTCGGCGGCGCGGTCATCGGGTGCAGGCCGACGACCTCGGCCTGCGACCGCAGCATCGCCGCGACCGCCGGCGACTTGATCGAAGTGACGTCCAGCCACAGCTTGCCGCGCTCGGCGCCATCGGCGATGCGCACGTACTCGGCGATCAACGCCGGCGCATGCCGGATCGGCGTCGAGAACAGCAGCACGTCGCTGCGCTCGATCATCTCGCGTTCGCTTGGCGAGCCTGCCGCAATCGGGTCGCGCCCGAGCACTGCCAGCCCCATCCGCTCGCGGAAGAACCGCGCCAGCCAGCGCCCGTACGCGCCCTCGCTGCCGACGATGCCGATGACGGGTCTTGGTTCGCTCAAAAGAAAAACGCCCGGGAAGTCCGGGCGCCATTCTAGGAAACCGAATTGGTTTCAGCTGTCAGGACTTCATCCGCTCCCAGAAGCCCTTGACGCCGTCGAGGAAGGTCGCCGATTTCGGCGAGTGCTTGCGCGCCTCGTCGCCGACGAAAGTCGCTTCGAATTTCTCCAGCAACTCGCGCTGCTCCGTGGTCAGGTTGACCGGGGTCTCGACCACCACGCGGCAGAACAGGTCGCCTTCGCTGCGGCTGCGCACCGACTTGACGCCCTTGCCGCGCAGGCGGAACAGCTTGCCGGTCTGGGTCTCGGCCGGGATGCGGATTTCCGCTTCGCCGCCCAGGGTGGGCACGCGCACGGTGTCGCCCAGCGCGGCCTGCGAGATGCGGATCGGCACTTCGCAATGCAGGTCGTCGCCGTCGCGCTGGAAGATGTCGTGCTCGCGCACGCGCACCTCCACGTACAGGTCGCCCGGCGGCGTGCCGGGCGGGCCGGCCTCGCCCTCGCCGGCCAGGCGGATGCGGTCGCCGCTGTCGACGCCGGCGGGAATCTTCACCGACAGCACCTTCTCTTCCTCGACGCGGCCGGCGCCGTGGCAGGCCTTGCAGGGGTTCTTGATGATCCTGCCGCCGCCGTGGCAGTGCGGGCAAGTCTGCTGCATGGCGAAGATGCCGCGCTGCATGCGCACCTGGCCGCGTCCGCCGCAGGTGGAACAGGTTTCGGTGTCGCCGTCCTCCGAGCCGCTGCCATGGCAGGAACCGCAGGCGGCCAGGGTCGGGACATCGATGCGCTTCTCGGCCCCGGAAACCGCTTCTTCCAGGTCGAGCTCCATCACGTAGCCGATATCGGCGCCACGCCGCGCCTGGCGCGCGCCACCGCCGCCGAAGATGTTGCCGAAGATGTCGCCGAAGATGTCGCCCATGTCGGCAGGCCCCGGCCCGCCGCCGCCCATGCCGTGCTCGAACGCGGCGTGACCGTGCTGGTCGTACATGCGGCGCTTGCCGCCGTCGGACAGCACTTCGTAGGCTTCCTTGCATTCCTTGAACGCGGCTTCGGCGGCCTTGTCGCCGGGGTTGCGGTCCGGATGGTGCTTCATCGCGCAGCGGCGGTAGGCCTTCTTCAGGTCTTCCTCGCTGGCGTTGCGGGCCACGCCCAGCACTTCGTAATAGTCGCGTTTGCTCATGGCTGCTATGGCACCGGATAGCAAGATGGAGCGAGGTGGGTGCCCCGCTCCATCGTCGTTACGGAATCAGGCGCAATGCCCGATCACTTCTTCTCGTCGTCCTTGACTTCGGTGAACTCGGCATCCACGACGTCGTCGCCCGCCGGCTGGCCGGCGCCCGGCTGGCCCGCATCGCCGGCGTTCGGCTGCCCGGCGGCGGCCGCGGCGGCGAACACCGACTGCGCGACTTCCTCCAGCGCCTTGGACTTGGCCTCGATCTGCGCCTTGTCGTCGCTCTTGATCGCGGTTTCCAGCTCGGCGATGGCGCCCTCGGCGCGGCCGATCACGTCGCCCGGGATCTTGTCGCCGTTGTCCTTGATCGCGGTGCGGGTGGCGTGGATCAGGCCGTCGGCCTGGTTGCGCGCCTGCACCAGTTCCTGGAACTTCTTGTCTTCGTCGCGGTGCGCTTCCGCGTCCTGCACCATGCGCTGGATCTCGTCGTCGGACAGGCCCGAGCCGGCCTTGATCTCGACCTTCTGCTCCTTGTTGGTCTTCTTGTCCTTGGCGCTGACGTGCAGGATGCCGTTGGCGTCGATGTCGAACGACACCTCCACCTGCGGCATGCCGCGCGGCGCCGGCTCGATGCCGGTCAGGTCGAACTTGGCCAGCGACTTGTTGAAGCGGGCCTGCTCGCGCTCGCCCTGCAGCACGTGCACGGTGACGGCCGACTGGTTGTCCTCGGCGGTGCTGAACACCTGCGAGGCCTTGGTCGGGATGGTGGTGTTCTTCTCGATGATCTTGGTGAACACGCCGCCCAGGGTCTCGATGCCCAGCGACAGCGGGGTCACGTCGAGCAGCAGCACGTCCTTGACGTCGCCGGCCAGCACGCCGCCCTGGATCGCGGCGCCCAGCGCCACGGCCTCGTCGGGATTGACGTCCTTGCGCGGTTCCTTGCCGAAGAACTCGGCCACCGCCTGCTGCACCTTCGGCATGCGGGTCTGGCCGCCGACCAGGATCACCTCGGTCACGTCGGAGGCGCGCAGGCCGGCGTCGTTCAGGGCGATGCGGCAGGGCTCGATGCTCTTCTTGACCAGATCGTCGACCAGGGCTTCCAGCTTGGCCCGGGTCAGCTTGATGTTGAGGTGCTTCGGGCCGCTGGCGTCGGCGGTGACGTACGGCAGGTTGACCTCGGTCTGCTGCGCGCTGGACAGCTCGATCTTGGCGCGCTCGGCCGCGTCCTTCAGGCGCTGCAGGGCCAGCGGGTCCTTGCGCAGGTCGATACCCTGCTCCTTCTGGAACTCGTCGACCAGGTAATCGATGACGCGCTTGTCGAAGTCCTCGCCGCCGAGGAAGGTGTCGCCATTGGTGGCCAGCACCTCGAACTGCTTCTCGCCGTCGACGTTGGCGATTTCGATGATCGACACGTCGAAGGTGCCGCCACCGAGGTCGTATACGGCGATCTTGCGGTCGCCACCGCCGTCGCCCTTGTCCAGGCCGTAGGCCAGCGCGGCCGCGGTCGGCTCGTTGATGATGCGCTTGACGTCGAGGCCGGCGATGCGACCGGCGTCCTTGGTCGCTTGGCGCTGGCTGTCGTTGAAGTACGCCGGCACGGTGATCACCGCCTCGGTCACGGTCTCGCCGAGGAAGGCCTCGGCGGTCTTCTTCATCTTCTCCAGCACCTTGGCCGAGATTTCCTGCGCCGACAGCTTCTTGCCGTCGCTGGTGGCGACCCAGGCGTCGCCGTTGTCGTGCGCGGTGATCGCGTACGGCACCAGGCCCAGATCCTTCTGCACTTCGGCGTCGGTGAACTTGCGGCCGATCAGGCGCTTTACCGCGTAGAAGGTGTTCTTCGGGTTGGTCACCGCCTGGCGCTTGGCGCTGGCGCCGACCAGCACTTCGCCGTCCTTGCTGTAGGCGACGATGGAAGGCGTGGTGCGGTCGCCTTCGGAATTCTCGATGACGCGGGCCTTGCCCCCGTCCATGATCGCCACGCACGAATTGGTCGTGCCCAGGTCGATGCCGATGATCTTGCCCATTGTGGTTTGCTCCCTCGGGATTTCGATATGTACCGGCGCGGGCCGGGAATGGTTCCAATGTGGGGTTCCGGCCCTCCCCTTCAAGGGGAAAGCGGGAAAACGTCAGTCCTGCCGCGCGACCACCACCAGCGCGGGACGCAGCAGGCGGTCGTTCAGCGCATAGCCCTTCTGGAATACCTGCAGCACCGCGCCCGGCGGCACTTCGGCGTTGTCCACGGCGCTGACCGCGTGGTGGCGCTCGGCATCGAATGCGTCGCCGGTGGCCGGCGAGATTTCGCTCAGGCCGTTGTTCTCGGCGATCTTGTGCAGTTGCTTCAGGGTCAGTTCCAGGCCGGCGCGCAGCGGGTCGTCGGCCGGCGCGGCGGCCAGCCCGGCGTCCATCGCGTCGAACAGCGGCAGCAGTTCGCTCAGCAGGCGCTCGTTGGCGAACTTGCGCGCCTGCTCGATGTCGCGCGCCATGCGCTTGCGCTGGTTTTCCAGGTCGGCGCGCTCGAGCAGCGACTGCGCCTTCAGTTGCTCGAGTTCGCCGCGCAGGCTTTCCAGTTCGGTCTGCAGGGCGTTTTCTTCGGTGCCGGCGGCATCGAACTCGGGCGTTTCCGGATTCGGTTCTTGCTGGTTCATTCAGGCTTCCCGGGCGGCTCCCATGCCGCCAGACCGGGAACGGATGGGGTCTGTCGCCCCGGATTCAAGCCCGCAGGAGCGCCCTCGGGCGCGACCGGAAATTTTCCGGGCTGCGGAATTCTCCGCGCAGCGCCATTTTCCCGGTCGCGCCCGGGGGCGCTCCTACCTGGGATCCAGGGCCTGGCCCAGCGCGTCCGCCGCGGCCTGCACCACCGGGATCACCCGGCCGTAGGCCATCCGCGACGGCCCGATCACCCCCAGCACGCCCAGCACCTGCCCGCCCGACGCATAGGGCGCGGTGACCACCGACAGCCCGCCCAGCGGGGCCAGGCCGGTTTCCTCGCCGATGAAGATGCGCACGCCCGGCGCGCTGATCGTGCGTTCCAGCAGCTGCAGGATTTCACGCTTGCGGGCGAAGGCTTCGAACAGCTCGCGCAGCCGGTCCAGGTCGGACAGGTCCTGCACGCCCATCAGCCGGGTCTGCCCCGCCAGCACCATGTCGTCGCCGGGCGGGACCAGCACGTGTTCGGCCAGCTCCACGGTCTGCGCCAGCAGGCCTTCCATTTCGGTGCGGGCCGCGCGCAGCTCGCACAGCAGGGTCGCGCGGATATCGGCCAGCGGGCGACCGGCGAAATGGTGGTTCAGGTAATTGGCCACCCGCTCCAGCTCGCCCGGCTCGTAGGCGCGGCGCGGCTCGATCACCCGGTTCTGCACGTCGTTGTCGGCGAACACCAGGATCGCCAGCACCCGGCGCCCGTCCAGCGGCACGAAGTCGATGTGGCGGAACGCGAACTGCTCGCGCTTCGGCGCGCTGACCACGCCGACGAAGTGGGTCATCGCCGACAGCAGCTCGGAGGCGTTGCCCAGCAGCGACTGGGTGCCCGACCCGGCCGGCAGTTCGTTGCGCAGCCGCGCCACCTCGCCTTCGCCCAGCGGCTGCACCTGCACCAGGCTGTCCACGAACACCCGGTAGCCCTGCGCGGTGGGCACGCGCCCGGCCGAGGCGTGCGGCGAGGTCAGCAGGCCGATGTCCTCGAGGTCGGCCAGGATGTTGCGGATCGTCGCCGGGCTGACGTCCAGCCCGGCCGAACGGGCCAGGGTCTGGGAACCGACGGGTTCGCCATCGCGGATGTAGCTGGCGATCAGCGTGCGCAGCAGCTGGCGCGCGCGCGGTTCCAGGCGCAGGTCCCGCGCGGGGGAAGGCGAATTCATGGCGGATAGATAGCCCCGCCCGCCGGGGTTTGCAAGCCGTGCCTCCGTCGGCATGGCGACGCGGGACATCTCAACCGGCGGGTTCCCGCCCGCTACAATCCCCCGCCATGCTGACCCGCCTGAGCCTGCAGGATTTCGCCGTCGTGGCCGCCGCCGAACTGGAGTTCGGCCCCGGCATGACCGTCATTTCCGGCGAAACCGGCGCCGGCAAATCGCTGCTGGTCGATGCGCTGGGCTTCCTGTCGGGCCTGCGCGCCGACAGCGGCGTGGTCCGCCACGGCGCCGAGCGCGCGGAACTGTCGGCCGAATTCGCCCTCGACGACGCTTCGCCCGCGCTGGCCTGGCTGCGCGACAACGAGCTGGACGACGGCCGCGACGCGTTGCTGCGCCGGGTGATCCGCGCCGACGGCGGTTCGCGCGCATGGATCAACGGCCGCAGCGCGACGCTCGCACAATTGACCGAACTGGCCGCGCTGGTGGTCGAAATCCATGGCCAGCACGAACACCAGGCCCTGCTGTCGCGGGCCAGCCAGCTGGCGCTGCTGGACAACTTCGCCGGCAACGAAGCCGAACGCGCGGCGGTGGCCGCCGCCGCCGCGCAGTGGAACCGGCTGCTGGGCGAGCGCGAGGCGCTGTCGAAACAGGGCGACGCGTCCGAACGCATTCCCTACCTCGAGCACCAGCTGGCCGAACTGGAGCGCGAGGACCTCGCGCCCGATTCGATCGCCGCGCTGAACGCCGACCACCGCCGCCAGGCCCACGCCGCCGGTCTGATCGACGCCTGCAACGCCGCGTCCACGCGCCTGTCCGGCGACGACGCCACCACGCCGACCGAAGAATTGCGCCACGTCCGCGCGACCCTGGCGCGGGTGCTGGAACACGAGCCCCGCCTGCGCGAGGTCGATGGCCTGATCGAAGGCGCACAGGTGCAACTGGACGAAGCGCTGGCCCAGCTCGACCGCATCCGCGACGACCTGGATGCCGACCCGGCGAAGTTCGAGCAGATGGAGCGCCGCCTCGCCCGCCTGCACGACCTGGCCCGCAAGCACCGGGTCGCGCCGGAACGGCTGGACGAACAGCGCGGGGCGATTGCCGCCGAACTGGATGCGTTGCGCGGCGCCGGCGAACGCTTGCGCAGGCTGGACGGCGAAATCGATGCCGCCCGCGACGCCTGGCGCAAGGCCGCCGCCGCGCTGGGCGCCAGCCGCAAGGCCGCGGCGAAACGGCTTGCCGCGGCCACCAGCGCATTGATCGGCGAACTGGGCATGGGCGGCGGCACGTTCGAGGTCGAGATCGAGCCGAACGAACGCGAGCGTCCCGATCCGCTGGGCGGCGAGCGCGTCGAATTCCTGGTCGCCGCCAACGTCGGCCAGCCGCCACGCCCACTGCGCAAGGTCGCCTCGGGCGGCGAGCTGTCGCGCGTGTCGCTGGCCATCGAGGTCGCCGCGCTGGGTTCGGACGCGGTGGCCACGATGGTGTTCGACGAAGTCGATTCGGGCATCGGCGGCGCGGTCGCCGAGATCGTCGGGCAGAAGCTGCGCGCGCTGGGCGCGCAGCGCCAGGTGCTGTGCGTGACCCACCTGCCGCAGGTCGCCGCGCAGGGCCACGCGCACTACCGGGTCAGCAAGGCGCCGGTCGAAGGCATGACCCAGAGCGCGGTCGAAGCGCTGGCGCCGAAACAGCGCGAAGAGGAACTGGCGCGGATGCTCGGCGGCGTGGAAGTCAGCAAGGAAGCGCGCGCCGCGGCCAAGCGGCTACTGGCCGACGCGGGCTGATTTTGCCGTGGGAGCGCCCCGCAAGGGGCGTGCCGGTTATTCGCCTTCGGTCGCGCCCCTGCGGTGCGCTCCTGCCGAAGCCTCAGCGCTTCTTGCGCACGTACAGCACCAGCGCATGCTCCTCGATCTCGTAGCCGTGCTGCGCGGCGACCCTGCGCTGCAGTTCCTCGATCTCGTCGCTGTGG
>JBDHQQ010000079.1:0-11298 GCA_039807145.1 Pseudoxanthomonas sp.
CGATCTCCCCGGACCCGATCCGGGGTCGGCCTCGCGCTGCAGGCGGGTATAGCGGCCGGCGTGCCAGTGCAGCGGCACGGCGTCGCCGCGCAGCAGCAGCATGGCGGTTTCGTCGCGACGCAGCGGGGCCGCCGCGTCGGCCTGGTGGAAGTGCGCCAGCTGCGCCAGCAGCCAGTCGCGGTGTTCGTGCAGGAAGCGTTCGCCCGACACCAGGCTGGCGCGCGCCGGCAGGGTCAGGCGCGCGCCGCGCTCGTCCACGCTCAGCTTGATCCGCCGCGCGCGCGGGTCGCGCACGCGCTGCACGTCGAGGGTGGAGCCGTCGTCCATGGCGAAGGCGACCGTATCGCGCTCCACGGTGCGCGGACGCGGGCCGGTCAGGCGATGCAGCAGGCGGGGCATGCGCGAATGTTACCGGTGCGATGCGGGCGCGGTCAGCTCTCGGCCTTGCTCAGCTTCAGCGCCTGTTCCAGCACGGCGAACAGCCGCTTCACTTCGCCGCTCATCAGCGCGAAGCGGGCGTCCAGTTCGGCGCGCAGGTCGTCGCGCTCGGTGTTTTCCAACTGGTCCACCGCGCCTTCGAGGAACTTCAGCTTGCGCACCACCAGGTCTTCGCCGAGCACGAAGGACACGTGGTCGTCCAGCACCAGCGCCAGCCGGGTGACCTGCTTGCCGGCTTCCAGGTGCTTGGCGATCTCCTCGCTCTGCAGCTCCTGGTTCTGGCACTTGACCACCGCGCCGCCGTCCATCGCGTCCTTCAGTTCGCATTCCTCGCCCAGCGCCAGCCCGTCCGGCAGCGGCTCGCCGGCGATCCAGCCGGTCAGCACGTTGCGCGGCGCGACCTCGGCGTTCGGCGGCAGCGCGGGGAACGAACCCAGCGCGTGGCGGATTTCCGAAGCGACCGCCTCGGCGTTCTTGCGCGACGAGGTGTCGACGGCGAGGAAGCCGTGCTCCAGGTCGAGCAGCGCGTCGGTACGCGAGGGTTTGACGAAGGCGCGCGGCAGCAACTCGTGCAGCAGGTCTTCCTTGATCCGCTTGCGCGTGCGCCCGCCGGGCTTGCGGCCTTCCTTCTCCTCGATCTCGGCCAGCTTCTTCGCCAGCAGGTCGTTGACCACCGCGGCCGGCAGGATCTTGTCCTCGCCGCCCAGGGTCAGCCAGATCGCGTCGCCGATGCGGTGCGACAGCGCCGGCTCGTCGCGGCCGAACGGCGAGACGAAGCCGCGCGAAGCCAGTTCGAGCGGGCCGACCGGCTTCAGCGCGGCTTCGGGCAGCAGTTCGTCGAGATTGGAAAAATCGAGGGAGGCGGAAAAGCGGAACAGCGTCAGGTTTCGGAAGAACATTTAAAGGCCGGGATTCGTGATTCGTGATTGGGGTTCGGGATTCGTTCTTGCTTTTGCTCGTCATCCCGGCGGCTTTCAACAGCCGAATGGCTGGTAAACCGGGATCCATCTTGCCTTTGATCTTTGCGAAGAAAGCAAAAACAAAATGGATTCCGGCTTTCGCCGGAATGACGGTCGATACTTGGCTGCGGCATCAGGCGTCGCCGTCTTCCGGAGTCGCGTGCGTCTCGCCGGACAGCCACGCACGCGCATCGGCCCGCGCCGCGCCTTCGCGGTGGCCCAGCGACAGGAAGTCGAACAACTTCGGGTCGGCCAGCTGCGACGGGCGCACGTCGGCCAGCGCGCGGGCGATCTGCTCGACCCGGCCGGGGTGGTCCTTCTCCCACTGCTTCAGCATCAGCCCGACCTGCTTGCGCTGCAGGTTCTCCTGGCTGCCGCACAGGTTGCAGGGGATGATCGGGAAGCGCTTCGCTTCCGCGTATTCGACGATGTCGGCCTCGCGCACGTAGGCCAGCGGGCGGATCACCACGTGCCTGCCGTCGTCGCTGAGCAGCTTCGGCGGCATGCCGGACAGCTTGGCGTGGTGGAACAGGTTGAGGAAGAACGTCGCCACCATGTCGTCGCGATGGTGGCCCAGCGCGATCTTGGTGAAACCGTGGGCCTCGGCGTACGCATACAGTGCGCCGCGGCGCAGGCGCGAGCACAGCGAGCACATGGTCTTGCCTTCCGGCACCACGCGGGTCACCACCGAATAGGTGTCCTGTTCGATGATGTGGAAGTCCACGCCGATCGACTTCAGATATTCGGGCAATACGTGTTCGGGGAAATCCGGCTGCTTCTGGTCCAGGTTGACCGCGACCAGCTCGAACGGTACCGGCGCCTTCCTGCGCAGCTGCAGCAGCACGTCCAGCAGGGTGTAGCTGTCCTTGCCGCCGGACAGGCAGACCATGACCTTGTCGCCGGCCTCGATCATCGCGTAGTCGGCGATGGCCTGGCCGACCTGGCGGCGCAGGCGCTTGGCCAGCTTGGCGTGCTCGCGACCGTCGCGGCGCGGGTCGCGCGGCGCGGGGTCGGGCAGGATCTGCGGCAGGGCGGCGGCGTTCATGGGCCGCGCATTGTACCGAGCGTCTCCACGGCAGCGGCCAGGGTCGTTCACGCGCGCTTCCGCCGGCCTGCGGCTCGGTTATGCTGGCCGCGTGGAACCGATGAGTCCCTCCGAAATCGTCCGGCGCGTGTCCGAGCTGAAGCTCGAGCACCGCGAGCTGGATGCGGAAATCGACCGCCTCGTCGCCGACATCCAGGCCGACGAACTGGCGGTCAAGCGCATGAAGAAGCGCAAGCTGTGGCTGAAGGACTGCATCGCCCGGCTGGAGAGCGCGTTGATCCCCGACGAGCCGGCGTAACGCTGGCTGGCGTTGCCCGGCCGCCTGCGACCTGGCAACGGAAGTGTGCGGCCAATCCCGTTTCGCGCACGCGCATGGACCGTTCGTCGCCCGTGCGGCCGGAGCGTGTCCGGAAACGCCTTGGGGCGTCGTTGGCCCGGGGGAATTCCGGCGGAAATCCCGCCGGAGTTGCGCAGCACCCCGTCGACCACATGCCGCAAGGAGAGATGTCATGCCACGCCATGGAGTGTATCCCCGCGATATCGTTCCGGCCCGTTCCCGCTATTCCGACGAAGGCCGCTTCGGCCGGATATTCGGCAAGCTGCCGCCCTTCGCCGCCGACACCCCCGACGTGCGTGCCGCCCTGCTGGAAATCGGCAAGCTGGGCGGGATCATGGACGCCAGGGACAACCTGAGCAAATCGCCGAAGGACCTGATCACCAAGCCGACCCTGTCCGTGCGCAACAGCGACAATCCCAACCTGACGGCGGGCTTCACCTTCCTCGGCCAGTTCATCGACCACGACATCACCTTCGATCCGACCTCCAGCCTGGAGCGACAGGCCGATCCGGAGCAGATCCACAATTTCCGCACGCCCAGCCTGGGCCTGGACAACGTCTATGGCGCCGGACCGGGCGGCAGCCCGCACCTGTACGACACCCAGGGCGGCAAGGGCGGCAAGCTGCTGCTGGAACCCATCGGCACGCCGGGCAAGTGGGACCTGCCGCGCAACGGCCAGAACGTCGCGTTGATCGGCGACCCGCGCGACGACGAGAACCTGATCCTGGCGCAGCTGCAGGTGGGGTTCCTGAAATTCCACAACGCGGTGGTCGATCGGGTCAAGGCCGGCAGCGGCCTGACCGGTTCCGAGGAGATCTTCAACGAAGCCCAGCGCATCGTGCGCTGGCACTACCAGTGGGTGGTGGTGCACGAGTTCCTGCGCCGCACCTGCGGCGACGCGGTGGTGGACGACATCCTGGAGAACGGCCGCAAGTTCTACAAATGGAACAACGAAGCGTTCATCCCGGTGGAATTCTCGGTGGGCGCGTACCGTTTCGGCCACAGCCAGATCCGTCCGTCGTACCGCGCGAACTTCACCGGCGACGGCGGCCAGCCGTTCTTCGCCATGATCTTCAAGCCCACGCCGTCCAGCCCGGGCGATCCGGACGACCTGTCCGGCGGCTGCCGCGCGCCGCGCCGTTTCGTGGACTGGCCCACCTTCTTCGATTTCGGCGACGGCAACGTCAAGCAGAACAAGAAGATCGACACCACGCTGTCGACGTCGCTGTTCCGTCTGCCGGGCTCGGTGGTCGCCAATCCCAACGCCAAGACCAATCCGCAGTCGCTGGCGCAGCGCAACCTGTTGCGCCACCTGACCTTCTCGCTGCCTTCCGGCCAGCGCGTGGCCAGGATGATGGAGATGGACGTGTTGACCAAGGACGACCTGTCCGACCTGAAGCCGCACAACATGGACGACCGCACGCCGCTGTGGTTCTACGTGCTGCGCGAGGCGCAGCTGGCGGAGAACGGCGAGCGGCTGGGGCCGGTGGGGGCGCGGATCGTGGCCGAGGTGCTGATCGGCCTGATCCAGGGCGACCGCGGTTCCTACCTGTCGCAGGACCCCGACTGGCAACCGTTCCTGCCGACCTTCGATCCCGCCCGCCAGGGCGACGATTTCCGCATGGTCGACCTGCTGCATTTCGCCGGCGTCGCATGAGGCGCGCGAGGGGCGCTCCATCTGGAGCGCCCCTCGCATGACGGCGGGATTCAGTCGGCGGCGATGTCCGCTTCCGGCTTCGCCGCTTCCGGGCTGACCCGTTCGATGGTGTGCTGCAGTTCGCGGCCGAGGATGATCTTGGCGTCGTTGGCCCAGGCTTCGAGGCGGTGGTCGAACAGCAGCTTGCTGTTCTCGTTCGGCCACACCAGCTTCAGCTCGCGCAGCTTCTGGATGAAGCCGCGGAACAGGGTGCGGTCGAAGAACTCCGGCGCGGCCGGCGCGTACAGCAGGCTGAGGCGCTGTGCGGCCTGCTGGCACAGGCTTTCCAACTCGCCCGCGCCCAGCACCCCGGGGCCGTTCTTCACCAGCACGCTGATCGCGATGTAGTAGCGCTCGAACGCCTGCTGCAGTGAGTGGCCGATCGCGCGCAGGCGGAACACCTCGTCGGTCTGCCCCGCGCTGCGGGCGATGATGCCGCCGTCGTCGTCGCTGACCTGCAGCAGCAGGCCTTCGCGCGCGAACACGTCGATGGTGCGGCCGATGCGTTCGGCGAATTCGTCTTCGGTCCACGGCAGGAACAGTTCGGCCTGCAGGAACGGATACACCTGCCGGCCCAGCGCGATCACCCGCGGGCGCGGCATGCGCCGGTTGCGCTGGAAGCAGCAGGCGATCCACGACGACGCGGTGAACAGGTGCAGCACGTTGTTGCGGAAGTAGCTCAGCAGCACCGCGGTGTCTTCGTCGGCCACGTCGATCACGTCGCCCAGCGGATGGGCGATGCGGCGCAGCACGTTGATCTCCAGGCCGTGGGCGATGATCCGCTCGGGTGTGTGCGGGGTGACGGTGACGCGGTCGGAATACGGCAGCTCGGCCAGCACCTGCTTGCTCAGTTCGATCTGCGCGATCAGGTCGGCCTCGCTCATCGCGTGCTTCGGCGTGGACAGCAGGGCCAGGGCCAGCAGGTTGATCGGGTTGACGTCGGCGGCGGCGTTGATGCGTTCGTTGATCTGCTGGGCCAGCGCGTCGGTGGTGTCGGACAGCCAGCGCGGCTTGTCGTCCTCGGCCAGCGCCTTGCCGTCCCAGTCCGGCGCGTGCACGGCCAGCATGTCGTTGAGCAGGATCGGCTGGCCGAAGTTGACCACCACCTGGCCGAACTTCTGCTTCAGCACCTTGGGCACGCCCCACAGCAGCGCCCAGATCGATTCCTTTTCCTTCGGCCGCCCGGAAAGCTCGTCCAGGTAGCTGCGGCCTTCCATCAGCTTTTCGTAGCCGATGTACACGGGCTGGAACAGCACCGGCTTCTTCGGCTGGCGCAGCCACGCGCGCACGGTCATCGCGATCATGCCGCCCTTCGGCGGCAGCAGCCGGCCGGTGCGCGAGCGCCCGCCCTCGATGAAGTACTCCATCGAGTAGCCGCCGGCGACCAGCTGGGCCACGTATTCGGAGAACACCGCCGAGTACAGCGCGTTGCCGCGGAAGCTGCGGCGCAGGAAGAACGCGCCGCCCTTGCGCAGCAGGGTGCCGATCACCGGCAGGTTCAGGTTGATGCCGGCGGCGATGTGCGGCGGCACGATGCCGCGTTCGTACAGCAGGTACGACAGCAGCAGGTAGTCCATGTGGCTGCGGTGGCTGGGCACGTATACCACTTCGTGGCCGGGCGCGGCTTCCTTCAGCTTGTCCAGGTGGTGGACCAGCACGCCGGCGTAGATGCGGTTCCATACGTGGCTGAGCAGGAAGCTGGCCGAGCGCACCACCGGGTTGGAATAGTCGGCGGCGATTTCCCAGGCGTAGGCGTGGGCCTTCTTCCACGCCGCCTCCGGCTTGCTCTTGTCGCGGCGGGCCTGCTCGGCGATGGCCTCGCGCACCGGCTCGGCGGCCATCACCTGGTCCACCAGCACGCGCCGGGTGGACAGGTCGGGGCCGATCACCGCCTCGCGGATGCGGTTGAAGTGGGTGCGCAGCACGCGCGAGAGCTTGCGCACGGTGCGCTCGGGGTCGAGGCCTTCCTCGACGCTTTCGCGCAGCGACACCGGCGTGGAGAAGCGCACGATGGTGTCGCGGCCGTTGAGCAGGATCGCCAGCAGGCGGCGGAAGCGGCCGACGATGGCCCAGTTCTCGGAGAACAGCACCGAGAACCAGCCGCTGGCCTTGTCCGGGGCGCGGCCGACGAAGATCGACACCGGCACCAGCTGCACGTCCAGCGACGGGTCCGCGCGATGCGCCTGCAGTAGCCGGGCCAGCGCGACCGAATGGGTCTTCTTGGCGCCGGCCTCGCTGCCCAGCGCGTTGGACAGCAGCGAGGCGGCGCTGCGCCGCGACAGCGCCACGTAGGCGCGCTTGCGCCCCAGCGGGTCGCCCGGCAGCGGCGACAGCGGCGAAGGCAGGCCGGCGTCGCTGCAGGCCTTGTCCAGGATCAGCGCGTTGGACAGGCCGTAGTCTTCCAGCACGTAGCAGACCGGGCGCGCGTCGATCAGCTCGGACGGGCTTTCCGGTTCGATGTTCAGGCCCAGCCATGGCCGGGCCAGGCGACCCACCAGCCGCGCCCACAGCGGCGGCTTGCCCGGGCGGACGCGGCGCGGTTCGGGCCGGATCTGTGCGGGGGGCGCGTGGACATCGGCCGGCGGGGGTTCCGGCAGGGGCAGCGGATTCTGTTCGGGCATCGCCGGCATTATGGCCTACGCGCCGCCACGGCCGGAGGCGGTATCAATCCGGTTGAGACGGCGGCGTGGGCGTGGCCTGCGGCTGTTCGGCAGCCGGGGCGGGTTCGGCCGGAAGCAGTGCGGCCGGCGCTTCGCTTGCCGCCACGCGGTCGGCTTCGGCCAGGTAGGCGGCGAGATACCAGCGGCCGTCGCGCCGCTGCAGGTGCACGACGGCGTCGACCTCGGCCTCGGCCAGCGGGTAGTGCACGCGCACCGTGGCCCGGTCGCCGTTCTGTTCCACCAGGCCGGTGCGCAGGTCGGCCAGGCTGCGGTCGATGTCCAGGCCGTAGCCGGCGGCCGTCCGCTTCACTTGGGCGAAGAACGGCCCCAGCCGCTGCAGGCTGCCGGTCAGGCCCGCTTCGCCCAGCGCCGCGTCGCTGTCCAGCCGGGTCCGCCGCGCCGCGGCGCACAGCGGGGGAATGGCCGCGCGCGCGCGCTTCGGGTCGCCCAGCGGCGCGTCCTGCGCCCACGCGCTCAGCGCCGCGATCACCTGCGGATAGTGCTTGCGTTCGTCTTCGCTGTACTCGTCCTGCTGCAGCACGTATTTGGTTCCGAACAACCCCAGCGAGCGCGCCGCGTCGCGCAGGTCGCGGCCCTGGTTGGCGAACTGGCGGTCGAAGTCGCGCTGCAGCTTCCGTTCCGCACCGGGCTCAGACAGCGCCTTCAGCATCGGCAGCAGCTGGTTGTCCAGCGGCAGCTCGGTCAGCGGCCAGCGCGTGCGGCCCTCGCGCCACCCGGTTTCCAGCGTCGCCAGCTCGGCCGGCGGCAGCGCATCGCGGGCGAAGCCGGCCAGGTCGTTGTCGTGCACGTGCTGGACCAGCTGGCGTACCGCGGTTGCCGGCTCGCTGGCCGCGCCTTCCAGTTCCGCCGGCGGACGCGGCTTGCAACCGCAGGCCAGCGCTACGGCCAGCAACAGGAACAGGCTTGAGAAAACGCGCAGCGGCATCGGCGACTCGACTCCCCCGGTCGCCTGCATCTTGGCGGCTGCGGACGGCCGGCGGCAAGGCACCGGGTCACGGACAAAAAAAGAGACCGCAAGCCGAAGCCGGGTCTCCTGAAACCGGCCGAAGCCGGAGGACATTGTGTTGTGGCGCATTTCCGGCCGAAGCCGGACGGGGACAGCCTAATTGGCGGCCATTGCTAATGCAATACCTGAAATATATTTCTTCAAATCATTGATTTATTTGGAGAGGGAGGCCGAAATCTCGGCCTGGATCGCCTCCGCGGCGGCGTGCGGGTCGGCGGCCTGGCGCACCGGCCGACCCACCACGATGGCGTCGGCGCCGTTGGCGAAAGCCTCGGCCACGCCGACCGTGCGCTTCTGGTCGTCGCCGGCCGGGCCGGGCCGGATACCGGGGCAGACGATGGAAAAGCCCGGTCCGGTCGCGGCGCGGATCGCTCCGGCTTCCTGTCCCGACGCGATCACCCCGTCGATGCCCGCGACCTGTGCGGCGCGCGCGCGTTGCACGACGATGTCGGCAGGATCGCCGCCGTTGATCCCCATTGCGCGCAGATCGCCACCGTCCATCGAAGTCAGCACGGTCACTGCCAGCAGGCGCAGATCGCCGCCGCGCGCTTCGGCGGCGGCCTGCATCATCGGTGCGTGCCAGCCATGGATCGTGGCGAAGGTCACCGGCCAGCGCGACAGTCCGCGCACCACCCCGGCGACGGTCGCCGGGATGTCGAAGAACTTCAGGTCGACGAACACCTTCTTGTCGCGCCTAGCCAGTTCGTCCAGCACCCGGAAGTAATCGCCGCTGGCCAGCAGCTCCATGCCGATCTTGTAGAACCGCACCGCGTCGCCCAGCCGGGCTACCCAGGCCAGCGCGTCGGCGCCGCTGGCTTCGTCCAGCGCGACGATCAGGCGTTCGCGTTCGCCCAGCACCAGCGGCGGACGGTTCACGGCGCGACGTCCAGTGCGTCGCGCTTGGCCTGCCGGCGCGCCTCGCGCGGCTGGCTCCAGTCGTTGTTGAACAGCGCCGGTTCCCACGAGCCGTAGGTCGGATTGGGCAGCATGAACCAGCGTTCGCCGAACCAGTCCGCGTATTCGCCGTACAGTGCATCGCGGCCTTCGCGGGTGTTGGCGACCACCTGCACGAAGTCGCCCAGCTGGTCGCCGAACTGCATCAGCACCCGGTACTTGCGCCCGGCCAGCAGGCGTCGGCAGTTCTTCTCGCTGCCGTTCTGCTCGCAACCCTCGACCACGGTGCCCAGGCCCAGGAACACGCTGTCGTCGGCGACCGGCAGGCCGGCGGCCTTCAGGTTGGCGATGGTCGCGTCCTTGAGGTGCACGGCGCGGTTGGAGACGTACAGCAGGGTCACGCCCTTCGCGTTGGCGGCCTTGGCGAAATCGACCACGCCGGGCACCGCCTTGGCTTTCTTCTCGGCGACCCACTGGTCCCAGGTCACCTCGTCGTATTCCTTGCCGTTGCGGACCAGCCGCGCCTGGTAGGGCGAGTTGTCCAGCACGGTTTCGTCCACGTCCAGCACCACCGCGGGCTTCAGCCCGGTGGCGGCGTTGCCGCGTTCCTCCGGCACCAGCGCGTCCCAGTGCTTTTCCTTCAATGCCGCGTCCAGCTTGTCGGCGGCGGCGCGATAAACGGTTTCGCAGATCGCGCGGTATTCCGCCGAAGTCTGCACCCAGGCCACGGCGTTGAGATTTTCGTCGTTGCTGCCCGCGGTGGCGGTGGCCGCCGGTTTGGTCGGGGCCGCATCGGTGGCGGTGGCATCGGCACGATCCGGCGCGGTGAACGAAACGGGCTTGCAGGCGGCCAGCGCGAGGACGGCGCAGGCGATCAGGGACAGGCGCATCGGGACGGTTTCCTCGACAAGATGGAGGCAGTTTACCGTGGCGACGATGACGTCTTGGCGTCGGCTATCCTTTGCGCATGGACGAAACCGATTTGCCCGTGCTCAACCCCGCCGAAGCCCGTGCGCTGGGCTGCCTGATCGAAAAGGAAGCGACCACGCCGGATACCTATCCGCTGACGGTCAATGCCGCGCTGGCCGCGGCCAACCAGAAAACCGCGCGCGAGCCGGTGATGGCGCTGAGCGAGGGCGACGTGCACCACGCGCTGCGCCAGCTCGAAACCCGGGGCCTGGCCAGGCAGGTGTTCTCCTCGCGCGCCGAACGCTACGAGCACCGCGCCGGCGCGTTCTTCAGCCTGCCGCAGCAGCAGGTGGCGCTGCTGGGGCTGTTGCTGCTGCGCGGCGCGCAGACCGCGTTCGAGCTGTTCGCGCGCAGCGAGCGGTTGTGCAAGTTCAACGACATCGAGGACCTGCGCCACCACCTGGAGCGACTGATGCAGCGCCAACCGGCGCTGATCGTGCAGATCCCGCGCGGCCCCGGCCAGCGCGAGGATCGCTACATGCACCTGCTGTGCGGCGAATTGGATGCCGCTGTACTCGCCGTGCGTCCGCCTTCCAGCGCCTCGGCAGAGCCGGCCACGGTGGGGCTGGAAGCCCGGGTGGCCGCACTGGAGAACGAAGTCGCCGCCTTGCGCGAGGCGCTGGCCGCATTGCGCGGTGCGGACTGAGCCCGCACCGCGCCGTCGTCACGGATCGGGATTGCGCACGCAATCGTAGGTTTCGATGATGCGCGATCCGGTGTTCACTACCTGGAAATCCTCGATCTTCACCGCCGCACTGGGCACCGCCTGGTCGAAAGTGCGCGCGCTGATGCCGACCTCGCCCCAGGAATGCGTGGTGAACAGGTCGCTTTCGGCCGTCAACGCGACGGTGCCGCCATCGGCCAGCACGATGCCGTAGCGCTGCATGGTGCGCAGCAGGACCTGCGCGCCCGAAGGATACTGGCTTACCGGGAAATCCGCGCGCAGGCGCAGGCGCGAACCGTAGGGAACGCTGCCTTCCGGGCCGGAAGGGCCGCCGGCGTGGCTGGCCGGGCGCACGTAGGCGCGCCGGCCCGATACTGTGGCCATGCGCGCGTTCGGCAGGATGAAGCGGATGGCGTGGCCGATGTCGCTGTTCGCAACCTGCATCGCCGAATAAATCTCGTCGGCGTTGAACAACAGCGCCGCCACCGGGAATCCGGCGGCGTCGGTGCTGGTGCAGTGCTCGCCGCGGTTGCTCTCCGGGTAGACCTTGTCCAGTTTCCACACCGCCAGGCACTGCGACTGCAGTACGCTGGCGCCGCTGGCGTTGGC
>JBDHQQ010000080.1:0-11297 GCA_039807145.1 Pseudoxanthomonas sp.
TGTTGACAGTTCACGAAAGGACGGTAGAATTTCGCGCCTCACCCCGCGGGAATAGCTCAGTTGGTAGAGCACGACCTTGCCAAGGTCGGGGTCGCGAGTTCGAGTCTCGTTTCCCGCTCCAGACACCGCAAAACCCCGGCGCAGCCGGGGTTTTGCTTGTCGGCGGCACGATATGCGCTATCGTGTCGCCGGATGTCGCCGGCCTGGTGGCAGAGTGGTCATGCAGCGGACTGCAAATCCGCGTACGCCGGTTCAATTCCGACCCAGGCCTCCAAACCGGAAGAAGCCCGCAGACATGCGGGCTTTTTTCGTTCTGCGGCTTGCGTGCGCGCCTTGGGTGCGCCAAGGCAATGGCGTTTCGCGGAAGGTTCCGTCGATCCGGCTGGCCTGCGGTCGCGCCCGGAGTGCGCTCCTACAACGGCGGCGCGGACGGATCGACCACGATCACTTCGATGCCGAGCGTCTGCAGGCCTTCGCGATATTCGATGCTGATGCCTGGGTCGGTGATCACGGTGTGGATCTGGTCGAGCAGGGCGATGCGATGCAGGCCAACCCGGCCGAACTTCGATGCGTCGGTCAGCACCACGACCTTGCGCGCGCGCTCGACCATGCGATGGTTCAGGCTGGCTTCGGCTTCGTGGTGGGTGGTCAGGCCGAACTGCAGGTCGAACCCGTCCACGCCGAGGAACAGGGTGTCGAAGCTGTAGGCGCCGAGGCTGGCTTCGGCCTGGCCGCCCTGCAGCGACAGCGCCTGCTTGCGCAGCAGCCCGCCGGTCATGCGCAGTTCCACGCCGGGGGCGTTGGCCAGTTCCCAGGCGATGTTGAGGCCGTTGGTCATCACGATCAGGTCGCGGTGCCGGCGCAAGTGTTGCGCCAGCATCATCGTGGTCGAGCCCGAGTCGATGATGATGCTGTCGCCCGGCTTCACCAGTCCGGCCGCATGCGCGCCGATCGCGTCCTTCAGGGGATGGTTCGGCTCGTCCTTTTCGTGGATGTCCTGTTCCACCGGCGGCGTACGCACCAGCGTCGCGCCGCCGTGGTTGCGCGTGGCCAGGCCCTGCGATTCGATATGGTTGAGATCGGCGCGGATGGTCACCGACGACACGCCGAAATGCGCGGCCAGGTCGGAGACGTGGACGGCGCCGTCGCGGATCAGCGACTGCATGATCTGTTCGCGGCGCTGGCGGGTATTGCGCATGTCGATTCTCCTTGCGATGCCGGAACCCGGACTCAGCGCGGCCCGGCCGCGTTGCGCGCGCAGGCGCGTGCGTATTCGGCGAGGCGTCCGAAGACCTTGTGCCGGACCAGCGACAGCGGTTCGGGTTGCAATTCGCCGGCGACGACAGCCCGATGCTGGTCGGGCAGGTACTGGCTGAGCAGGGTCGAAGGCGGCGCGTGGCGGCCCAGGTTGGCGACCAACCTGTCCACCGCCGTCGTCACTTCGGCATCGCCCCAGTAGTAGCGGCAACGGTCGCTCAGCGCGTAGCGGCGCAGCAGGCGCAGTTCGCGTTCGTCGCCGTGGTAGTGGTTCCGCCAGTCCTTCGGACGTTCGACCATGCGGCGGTCGAGCGTTTCGACCAGGTTCGAGCGTTCGGGCTCCGGCAGCAGTTCGTCTTCGATCTTCGCCAGCGCGAACAGGGCCTCGCGCAGGGCGAAAGTCGCGGCAGGGCCGACCTTGAGGATGGCGAAATGGTCGCGCACCAGCGCGTGTAGCGAAGCCTCGGCCTGGTAGTCGGTGGAATGCGCCTCGAACACGATGCGCGGATGCCGTTCGAGGAAGTCCGACAGCGCCGTCGCGGCGGCCGGGTCGTAATGCTGCACGTCGCTGTGGTCGAAATCGACGCCGGGTTGCACGACCATCGCGATCACGCGTTGCCATGCGTCCTGCAGATCCGGCGCGGCGAAGGCCAGGCGGTGGATTTCCAGCGTTTTTGCCGCAGCCTCCGGCGTGGTCACCTGCACGCCGCCGCCCAGCGAGCTTTCACCGCCCGGCACGGGCACTTCGGTGCCGATCACGTACACCGCTGGCGGCAGCCCGGCTTCGGCAGTGGCGGCCTCGGCGATGCGCGCCAGTTCGGCCGAACGTGCGGCGACGGTTTCGTCGGGCAGCGGGGTCGGATCGTCGGCGCAGGACATGCTGCAGTCGAGGTGGATCTTGTGGAAGCCGGCGGTGGCGTAGGCGCGGATCAGTTCGCGCGCATTGGCCATCGCTTCCGCGGCCGGAAGTTTCTGCCACGCGTTCGGGCCGAGATGGTCGCCGCCCAGCACCAGCCGTTCGGCCGGGAAGTCCTGCGCGCGCGCCAGTTGCAGCACGTAGTCGCGGAACTGCGCCGGGTTCATGCCGGTGTAGCCGCCGAACTGGTCGACCTGGTTCGAGGTCGCTTCCACCAGCAGCACGGTGTCGTAATGCCGCGCCACCTGCATCGCGGCCAGCAGCACCTGTTCGTGGCTGCAGCAGACGCTGTAGATGCCGACGTTGTCGCCGCGGCGGTGGAGGTCGATGAGGGCCTGGATCGGGGACAAGGCGAATGCTCCGTGGAAAGCGGGAATCAGCGCGACAGGCTGCGCTGGCGCGCCAGCAGCGCGGCGCCGCGCGCGCCGCCGGCATCGCCGAATTTAGGCGGCAGGATCGGCGGCACGCGGGCGTTTTCGAACAGGTGCGCGGCGATGGCGGCGGGCAGGTCGTGGTACAGCCATTCGAGCCTGGACAGGCCGCCGCCCAGCACGATGATGTGCGGGGCCAGCAGCATCACCACGCCGGCCAGCGCATGGCCGAGCAGGTCGCGGTGGATATCCAGCGCACGTCGCGCGGCGACGTCGCCGGCCAGCGCTTGCGCGACCACGGCGCTGGCTTCGGTCGAATCGCCGCCCAGGTGCCGGTGCAACTGGGCGAGCCCGCTGCCGGAAACGTAGCGTTCGATGCAACCGCGCAGACCGCAGGGGCAGTCGTATATCGGCAGCGAATAGTCCTGCAGCAGGGTGGCCGGCGCGGTCCAGTGGCCCCATTCGCCGGCCATGCCGCTGCGGCCGGCGACCAGCCGGCCGTCGAGGCAGAAACCGCCGCCGGCGCCGGTGCCGAGAATCGCGCCGAACATGCTGGGATAGCCGTCCGCCGCACCACCGTTGGCCTCGGACAGCGCGAAGCATTGCAGGTCGTTGCCCTGGTGCAGCGGGCGCTGCAGGCGCTGCCGCAAATCACGGGCGACGCGTTGCCCGGTCAATGCGGGCACATTGGCGCTGAGCTGGCGACCATCGCGGCCGACCACGCCCGGCACGCCGACACCGACCGCGCGGCAGGCGCCGCCAAGTTCGGCTTCGGCTTCGCTTACCAGCGTTTCCACCGAATGCAGGAATGCGGTGTAATCCCGCGCCGGTGTCGCCACCCGCTTGCAATACACGGCGTGGAGGTCGTCGTCGCAGGCGACCAGTTCGATCTTGGTGCCGCCGATGTCGATGCCGTACCAGGACGGCATCCCGGTCGCATCCGCGTGGACGGTCTCAGCCATGGCGATGGATGGTCACGCCCTGCACGACGCGGTTGACCGTGCCGTCGGGGAACGGATTGTCCGGAGTGAAACCCAGCGCCGCCGAACGATGCAGCGCGTAGCGCTGGGCGAAGCCCAGCCACAGTGGCGCCAGCCAGGCGTCGGCCAGCCCGGAAACGGGCAGGGTGAAATCGTCGGTTTCGCCATCGACTTGCGGCCCCACCGAAAGCACGCGGCCGGCCACGCCGTCGCGGCGCAACTCGTCGAGCAGGTCCTGTTCGTAACGTCGCGCCAGCGGCTGCGCGCTGCGCAGGACCACGACCAGCGTTTCGCCATCCAGCAGCGACTTGGGGCCGTGGCGGAAGCCCAGCGGCGTGTTCGCCAGCGCCGGCACGCGTCCCGCGGTCAGTTCCAGCAGCTTCAGCGAAGCTTCGCGTGCGGCGGCTTCCAGCGGACCGCTGCCGAGATAGATGACGCGGGAAAAGGGTTGTCGCGACAGTTCGGCCGCCGGCACGTCCCATGCCTCCACCGCCTGCCGGCCCAGCGCGGCCAGCGATCGCAGGCGCTCGAGTCGCTGCGACCACGGCGCGTCGTCGAACGCGACCAGCGCGGCCAGCAGCATGCAGGTCAGGCTGCCGGTCATGGCGAAGGCGCGATCGCAGCTGGCCGCCGGCATCAGCAGGGTGAAGGTGTCGGCCTAGTCGCGGCCGCGACGGGCGAGTTCGCCCTCGGGATTGCAGGTGATGTCGAGGAAGCGCGCTTCGGCCACGCTGGCGCGCGCCAGGTCCACCGCAGCGACGCTTTCGGGGCTGGAACCGCTGCGCGCGAACGACACCAGCAGGGTAGGCCGGTCGCGCTGCAGGTACAGCCCGGGATGGGTCAGCAGGCTGGTGGTATGGATCGCGCGGACTTCGGCCGGCCACTGCGCATTGACCGGGTCGGCGACCATTTCGGCGATGAAGCCCGAACTGCCGGCGCCGGTGAACACGACGCGATTCTCGGGCCTGCGCAACCAATCGCCGAGAAAGCTTTCCAGCGGCGCGTGCGCCTGCTCCAGCAGATTCGCCAGTTCGTCCCACAGGGCAGGCTGCTGGGCGATTTCGGCAGCGGTATCGCTTCCGCCCAGCCGTTGCCATGCGGAGAAGTCAGGCGGCGGATCGGCGTGCATTCGGGGCTCCAGTGGATTGCGAAACGATCCGGATTTTCTTTCGAAATGTCAAATAACGGAAGTTAAAGGAAAGATAATGGTTCTATTCAAACCCGAGCCCTTCGCTTTGCCGTCGTGCGCCGGCAGCTGAGCCCGTGTAACCCCGCAAGGAAACCGAGTGGTTGCCGACCGCGACCGACGCATCCGCACTGAGTGATTGCGGCAGACACGCGCAAGCGGGGCTTTCCTTGTTCATCCGGTTTGTCGATGCATAGAATGCGGTCGATGAATCCGCTTTGCGGCGGCATTCGAGCCGTCTTTCCGGATTCCAATGGCATGAACACGCGCAACGTGCTGGTCGCTGGATCGGCCAACCTCGATTTCGTCGTCCGTGCATCGCACGTGCCCGCGCCGGGCGAAACGGTGCTGGGTCGCGATTTCTCGACGTTCCCGGGAGGCAAGGGAGCCAATCAGGCCGTGGCCTGCGCGAAAGCGGGCGGTGCGACGACACGCATGCTGCTGGCATTGGGCGACGACGCCTTCGCCGTGCCGCTGGAAGCCTCGCTTCGCAAGGCCGGCGTCGAGTCGCTGGTCGTGCGCACGCCGGAACAGCCGACCGGCACCGCCTTCATCTGCCTGTCCGACGACGCCGAGAATGCGATCACCGTCGCGCCCGGCGCCAACAACGCCTTGCGCGCGGAGCATTTGCCGCCACTGGACGGGGTTTCCCACCTGCTGCTGCAACTGGAAACGCCGCTGCAATCGGTGAATGCGTGGGCCGTCGCGGCGCGCGCGGCGGGAGTGAAGGTGCTGCTGAATGCCGCGCCGGCGCGCGAATTGCCGGCGACGCTGCTGGATGCCCTGGACCTGTTGATCGTCAACGAGGGTGAACTGGCGTTTTTGAGCGGTGAATCCGCAAGCGTCGCTGCCGGATTGGCGAGACTGGCCACGCCCGGGGTGGTGGTGACGCTGGGCGCGCGCGGCTGCGTCGCCTGCATCGACGGCGAGTGGTACCTGCAGCCGGCCTTCGCGGTGCGGGCGGTCGATACGACCGCGGCCGGCGACACGTTCTGTGGCGCGTTGGCCGCGCGCCTCGCGCAAGGCGAGGGCATCGAGAACGCCCTGCGCTTCGCCAGCGCCGCTTCCGCCATCGCCTGCACGCGGCTGGGCGCGCAATCCAGCATTCCCGAACGGAGCGAGGTCGAGGAATTCCTGCGCGACGCGGCACCCGTCACGCCGCAGGCAAGACAGGGCCTGGCCGAGTACTGCGGCCTGTCGCGGCGTTAGCTTCCGGTTTCCGTCGAATCCGCGTCGCGCAAGCGACCCGCCACCACCGCGGTGGCGGTCATGTCGCCGGTGACGTTGCCGACGGTGGCCAGCACGTCGGGGATCGCGTCCACCGCCATCAGCACCGCCAGCGGCGCGATCGGCAGGCCCATGGCCTGGCTGACCGGCACGTTGGTGGCCAGGAAGATCGCCTGGCCCGGCAGGCCCACCGAACCCATGCTGACCAGCACCGCCAGCACCACGCCGGTGACCAGCTGCGCGGGGCCCAGATCGATGCCCATCGACCAGGCGACGAAGCAGGCGGTGACCAGGTACTGGATCGGCGAGGTGACGCGGAACAGCGACACCGCCATCGGCAGCACCAGGCCCGAGATCCGCGCCGGATAGCCCAGCTTGTTCTGCGCGCTGTCCAGCATCGCCGGCAGGGTGGCCAACGAGGACTGGGTGCTGGCGGCCACTACCTGCACCGGCACCAGCCCGGACAGGAAGTGGCCCAGCTTCTGCCGGCCGATCGCCACCGCCACGCCGACCAGCAAGACCACGGCCAGCAGGTACATCGCGCATTCGAGCAGGATGTAGATGCCCAGCGCCTGCAGCACGCCCAGCCCCGCGCGCGCGGTCAGCGCCAGCACCAGGGCGAAGATGCCGACGGGCGCGGCCCACAGCACCCAGTGCACGATCACGATCATCGCGTCGCTGATCGCCTTGAAGAAACCGATCACCTGGTCCCGCGCGCCGGCTTCGATCCGGGTCAGGGCGAAGCCGAAAAACAGGGCGAAAGTCACCAGCGGCAGCATCGCGCTGGCAGCCGCGGCGGCCACGGCGTTGCTGGGGACGATGGAAACCAGCACGTCGGCCCAGCTGCCGCCGGTCGCCGGCAGGTTCTCGGCGTGACCACGCAGCGCCGCGGCCACCGCCGGATCGGGTTGCATCGTGGACAGCACCATGGGCGCCAGCAGCGCGGTCATGGCCGCGGCGGCGAGCAACAACAGCACGAAACTGACGATCGCCTGCCGCGCGACCTTCCCGGATTGGGCGGCGTTGCTGGCCTGGTTGATGCCGACGATGATCAGGGCGAACACCAGCGGCACCACGGTCATCTGCAGCGCGTTCAGCCAGAGCTTGCCGAACGGCTCGACGATGCCGGCGATGCGCAGGCCCAGGTCGGGCGCTTGCCAGGCCAGCAGGATGCCGAAGACGATGCCGGCGACCAGGCCGGTCAATACGCGTGCGGTCTGACTCAAAGGGCGATCTCCGGCAGGTTCCAGTCGTGGGCAAGGCTTGCGTACTGCGCCTTCGGCAGCAGTACGAACACGGGGTGGCGGCGCGCGTCCAACCACGCCAGCAGGCTGTCCATGCTGGCCGGGGCCATTGCGGTGCAGCCGGCAGTGGTTTCGCCGGGCGCTCCCCACAAGTGGGCGAAGATGCAGCTGCCGCCCTGGCGCACCGCGCCGTCGCGATTATGTTCGATCACGAAGCCTTCGCGATACAGCTGGTCGCCGCCGTGCAGGTCGCGACGCATCGGTTCGCTGGACTTGTCCAGGCCAGGCGCCTTGACCAGGCTGCGGTCGACGATGCGGTTGTAGTACGGCGATTCGGGCACGTCGATGCACCAGTCGTTCGTGCCCATCGCGCGGTAATCGAGCCCGGTGCGGACGCCCGGCGCGTAGCCGAACGCGGGACCGACGGCGAACACGCCGGCGGGGGACTTGCCGTCGCCCTCGCGCTTGACCGGGCCATCGTCGCGCGCGTCGTTCATGCCGATGCCCCAGGCGCTGCCGGTGCGGCCCAGGACGATCGGTACCGCGTCGCCGACCTGTGTCCAGCCGTCTCCATCGCGTTCGAAACGACGCAGTTCGCCGTTCGTGGCATCCCAGTCGGCGCTGGTCACCAGCACCAGCTGTCCGGCGTTGGCCCAGCGTGCGGTTTCCGCGGCGCCGGCAGTGGCAGGTCCGTGTGCGCACGCGGCCAGCAGCAGCGCCAGCAGGAAGGGAAGGGTGCGGTGCATCGGCATCATCGGCTCCCGGGCAGGCAGGCGGTGCAGGGCTGGAATGTATCGACGTCGCAGTATGCCATCCGGTTCAGGGCTCCAGCAGCGGCTGGATGCGTTCCTGGTTTTCCTGCAGCCGCGAGCGGCGTCCGTCGTCGGCTTCGTACAGGCGGATGAACACGCGATCCAGCAGGTGCTGCAGCGCGGAGTGATAGAGCAGCGGCTCGATGTGCGGACGTTCGTCGTGCGCGGACACCAGCAAGGCCAGGTCCGCGAGCGCACGCAGGGCATTGGAGCTGTGGCGGGTGACCGTGACCACCTTGCCGCGCTGCGAGCGCATGTGCCGCGCCAGTTGGCACAGCGCCGGTTGCATGCCGTGTTCGGAAAACGCCAGCAGCACGTCGTCGGGCCTGGCCGCGGACAGGCTCGCGGTCATGTGCGCCGCGTCGAAGTTGTGCACGGTGAGGATGCCCAGTTGGGCCAGCCGCAGCGCCAGCGCGCGGGCGTGCAGGTCGTCTTCGCCCAGGCCGATGATGAATACCGTGCCCGCGCGACCGATCATCTCGGCGGCCTGGGTCAGGGTGCCGGGCGGATTGATCAGCCGGGTGGCTTCCTCGGCCGCCGACTTGTGCAGCCACAGGCCATGGCCCTGCGCATGTGCGGATGACGCGCCCACCGGTGCCGCCACCGCGCCGCCGCCGTTGTCGGCGCGGATCACCGCTTCGTTGATCGCCAGCTTGAGGTCGGGATAGCCCTTGAACCCCAGCTTCTGGCAGAACTTGACCACGCTGGACTGGCTGATATCCAGCGCGTTGGCCAACTGTTGCGAGGAATAGTCGCGCAGCAGTTGCGCGTTCTCGACGATGAAGTCGGCGATGCGCCGCTCGATGGCCGACATCCGGTCACGCTCGGAGCGGATCTTGACCAGCGCGGTCATCGGCACATCTCAGGCGGCAAGTTCGACCGCGGGCGCGAGGCCCTCGATGCTGCGGATGCCCAGGCCGGGGGCATCGGTCACGCTGATCTCCGATTCGTTGAATAGCACGCCGCTGGCAACCGGGTCGAACTGGCACAGCGAAGGCCCGTCCAGGTCGACCTTGCTGATCACGTCGGACCGGGCTACCGCCAGGTGCACCGCCGCGGCCACGCCGATGCTGGATTCCAGCATGCAGCCGATCATGCAGTCGATGCCGTACAGGCTGCACAGGTCGGCGATGCGCACCGCGTTGGAGATGCCGCCGGTCTTCATCAGCTTGATGTTGACGATGTCGGCCGCGCGCATCC
Organism: Pseudoxanthomonas sp.; assembly: GCA_039807145.1. Taxonomy (GTDB): domain Bacteria; phylum Pseudomonadota; class Gammaproteobacteria; order Xanthomonadales; family Xanthomonadaceae; genus Pseudoxanthomonas_A. Next base: position 9,194 of record JBDHQQ010000080.1, read on the forward strand.
GGATCAACTCGACTACTTCGCGCGGACCGAACACGCTCTCGTCGGCCATCACCGGCGTGTGCACGCGCTCGGTCACGTAACGCAGGCCGGCCAGGTCGTGCGCCTTGACCGGCTGTTCGACCAGTTCCAGCTTCACCCCGGCGTCCTCGAGCGTGCGCAGCGCGTACACCGCCTGCTTGGCGGTCCAGCCCTGGTTGGCGTCGAGGCGCAGCAGTGCGCGTCCTTCCACCGCCGCATGGATCGCCTTGGTACGCTCGATGTCCAGGCCGATGTCCTTGCCCACCTTGATCTTCAGCGATTCGAAGCCGCGCTCCACCGCGGCCAGCGAGTCGGCCACCATCTTGTCGATGTAGTCCACGCTGATGGTGATGTCGGTGGTGATGGCGGGGTCGCCGCCCCCAAGCAACTGGTACAGCGGCGCGCCGTACAGCTGACCCCACAGGTCGTAGACGGCGATCTCCACCGCCGCCTTGGCGCTGGTGTTCTTTTCCATCGACGCCTGGATCAGGTGGGTGATGCGATTGAGGTTGGCGATTTCCTGGCCGATCAGGCGCGGGGCGATGTAGTAGCGCACGGCCTCGACGATGGAACCGTGGGTGTCGCCGGTGATGACCGCGGTCGCGGGCGCGCTGCCGTATCCGACGTGGCCGTTGTCGGTGTGCACCATGACCACCACGTCCTCGACCTGCTCCACGGTGCGCAGCGCGGTCTTGAACGGCGTCTTCAGCGGCACGCGCAACATGCCGAAACGGATGTCGGTGATCTTCATTGTGCTTTGGCTACCCGGACGATGTTGGTGATGCGGTCCACGTAGTCGTGGTCCTTGCCGAAACGCAGCGGCAGCAGCGGAGTGACCGATACACCGTTCAGATGCATCGAACGGGGCTGCCCGTCCGCCCCGAGGTAGCTGCCCCCGCTGGTGTCGTGGATCACGTAGGGCATGCCGTCGACGTCGCCGATGTACATCATCACGTGGCCCGGGATGTAGATCAGGTCGCCCACGTCCATCGCCGCGATCGCCTCCAGGCGTTTCGCGCGGCTGTCGCCCGGTTCGAAATGCGTGCGCGGGAACACCGGGCTGACCGCCTGGTCGCCGGTGTTGCGCGGCATCTGCACGCCCATGCTGCGGTACACGTCGGACACGAAGCCGCTGCAATCGCGGCCGTTGTACGAATGGCCCCAGCCATAGCGCTCGCCGAGGAACTTGAAGGCCTGGCGCAGCAGGTTGGCGCGGGTCAGCGGCAGGTAGTCGGCGGCGGTGTCCGCATTGCGCTGGAGCAGCGCCGGCGCGAAGCCGAGGGAACCGTCGCGGTTGCGCAGCGGCAGGTCGAGTATCCACGAACTGTAGGGGTGCTGGCCGTTGACCGGCTGGTCGGGCGGCGCGTCCGCCAGCGGGATCCGCAGGCCCATGTCCAGCTGCAGTTCCGACAGTTGCGGCTGCTCGCGGGCGTATACGGTGCGCGGCTTGGCGCCGGTGACGATGCGGTACGGCGTACGCGCGCCGTAGGCCAGCACGGTTGCCCGGTCGCCTTCGGCGACAGCATCCGCCTCCACCCAGGCGGCGTAGCGCGCGCTGACCACGAACCGCCATTTGCCGTCGGCGCTGGCGTGCGCAAGCACTACCGGGTCGCCGGGGAACAGCGTGCTTTCCTGGAAGCGGTCGATGTCGGTATCGCCCTGGCTGCTGAACACGCGCAGCGCGGAAGGGAAGGCGCGCAGCGCCGCACGCCGTACGGCCATGCCGAAACGGGTCGTTTGCGTGGCCGGAATCGCGCCCGTCGCGCGGTTGGCGACGATGGCGTCCAGCGTTGCCTTGGCCACCGGCTGGCCGGCTTCGTCCCAGAGCGGCTTCGACGGCGGCGAGGCCAGTTCGTCGATCCAGCCGGCGACTCGCGCGCGGGCCAGCGTGGCCGGCAGGGCCGACAGGTCGTGCATCGAAGCGTCTTCCCGCAGCAGGCGGGCATTGCGGGCGTCGATGGCTCCGCGCGACATCAGCACCGCGTCTGGCGCCGACTGCCGCGCCGCCCAGAATTCGGGGGTCAGGTACATGTCGGGAACCCCGATGACGCCGCTTTCGGGTATCGGCAATGGCGTCGCCTGCTGG
>JBDHQQ010000081.1:0-10946 GCA_039807145.1 Pseudoxanthomonas sp.
GGCAGACGTGTTCGACTACATCGAGCGGTTCCACAACCCGCTCATCCAGCGCAGGCTTGATGCCAAGGATCAGACCTTTAGACTCTTAACCCAACCGTCCGTGGAAACGGGGTAGAACCCGTTTTCTGGGTGGCCGTTTTCGCGCATGCTTGGGCTAGGCTTCATGGCCGCAGGCTCTAGATGTTTCCATGTCGGGGCGAACGGGGCTCCGGTAGGGGCTCCCGGCGAAGTGGGGTAACTTCCCAAAAGTGAGTAAGAAAGCGAGTGACTTTCTGAGGCTTGCTTCAAGATTTCCTTTGGTAGCAATGGCCTATATCAACAATTGGATTGCTGGTGGGGATTTTACAACTTATTGAAAATAAAAGGTTTTAACGAATTGTTGCGTGTGCGGAATTCTGGGAACTTCGGGGTGATTTAGCAGTCGAATCATCCGACTGCTAATATCCATGACCATGAGCCAGAACTCCGTCTCTCCGACCACTGCCCTGGTGGCCAACAACCTGCCCATCCCCAGCGCGCTCGGCTCGCTGGAAGCCTACATCGGCGCCGTGCACCAGATCCCGGTGCTGGCCGCCGACGAGGAGCAGCAGCTGGCCCGCCGCTACCGCGAGCACGAAGACCTCGACGCCGCGCGCGAACTGGTGCATTCGCACCTGCGCTTCGTCGTGCACGTGGCCCGCGGCTACAACGGTTACGGCCTGCCGCTGGGCGATTTGATCCAGGAAGGCAATATCGGCCTGATGAAGGCGGTCAAGCGCTTCGATCCCGACATGGGCGTGCGCCTGGTCAGCTTCGCGGTGCACTGGATCCGCGCCGAGATGCACGAGTTCATCCTGAAGAACTGGCGCATCGTCAAGGTCGCCACGACCAAGGCGCAGCGCAAGCTGTTCTTCAACCTGCGCAAGTCGAAGACCCGCCTGGGTTGGTTGAACGCCGAGGAAGTCAGCGCCGTCGCCAAGGACCTCAACGTGTCCGAGCGCGAAGTGATGGAGATGGAATCGCGCCTGTCCGGCCGCGACATCGGCTTCGACGCGCCGTCCGACGAGGACGACGACCACGCGCCGCCGTCGCCCGCCAGCTACCTGGTCGCGCACGACGAGGATCCGGCGCAGGCCTACGAGCGCAGCGACAGCGAGGCCGACCAGCTCGAACTGCTGCGCGAAGGCCTGGCCGGCCTGGACCAGCGCTCGCGCGACATCATCGCCCGCCGCTGGCTGGACGCCGACAGCAAGGTCACGCTGCAGGAACTGGCCGACGAGTACGGCGTTTCCGCCGAGCGCATCCGTCAGATCGAGGCCAACGCGCTGAAGAAGATGAAGGCGCTGTTCGCGGCCTGACCGGCAAGCGCGGAGCACGATGGCAAAGGCCCGGGCAACCGGGCCTTCGCGTTTTCACGGATCGCGCGGCGGCCGCGCCACCGGCAATCGCCAGCCGCGGCGGATCGCCATGAAGCGCAGGCCGAAGCACAGCGCCGCGCCGACCGCCATCGCCGGTGCCTCCGGCATTCCCAGCGCGTGCGCCGCCGCGACCACGCCGGCGCCGGCCAGCGCGGCCACCGCGTACAGGTCGGCCTGCAGCACCACCGGAATGCGCGCCACCAGCACGTCGCGGGCGATGCCGCCGCCAATGCCGGTGAGCATGCCCAGCAGGGTCGCCGCGAACGGCGACGCGCCGAAGGTAAGCGCCTTGCCGGTGCCGAGCACGGCGAACAGCGCCAGCCCGGCCGCGTCGAAGATCTGCACCGGGTTGCGCAGCTTTTCGATGGCCTCGTGGCGATAGAACGTCAGCAGCCCGGCCAGCATCGCCACGCCCAGGTAGCGCCAGTCGGCCAGCGAGGCCGGCGGCAGCGCGCCGATCACCACGTCGCGGACGATGCCGCCGGACACCGCGGCGGCGCAGGACAGCACCAGCACGCCGAACAGGTCCAGCCGGTAGCGCACCGCCAGCGTGCCGCCGCTGAGCGCGAACACGAAGGTGCCGATGAAGTCGAACAACAGCAGAAGGGCGGACACGGCGATGGCGGCGGCGAAGGGAGCGGCAAGCATCGCAGCGCGCGCCTTGCTTGTCACCCGCGACGGGAGTCAGGGCTTGCCGGACGCGTACATCACCAGCAGCACCAGGTCTTCGTCGCCATCCTGGCGGATGCCATGCGTGCTGCCGGGCCGGGTCAGCATGGCGTCGCCGGCCTGCACGCGGCGCGTGGTTCCATCCAGTTCGTAGAAGCCGCTTCCGCTGACCACGTAGTAGATCTCGTCCTTGTGGTGCTGGTGCAGGCCGATGCCCGCGCCCTTGTGCAGCACGCGCTTGCGGAAGGAGAACGCGAGACCGGCCGCATCGGCGAAGAACGGGTAGGCGGTGGTGGTGCCGGCCCCGCCATGGGGGCCGGGCTGCTGGCGGCCAAGCCCGGTTCCGTCCACCAGCAGCGATGCATTCGGCTGCGCGCGCCGGTCTTCCAGTGCGCTGGCGGGCGCGCCGCAATCGGTGTCGCGCACCACGGTCTGCGCCAGTGCCGGATCGATCCGTTCCCAGCCTTGCACGACCAGGCAGGCGACCATCGCCGCACCACGTTCCTGCAGGTGGGTATCGTCGGCCTGGCCCTGCTCGGGCACGTGCATGAAATAGGGCCTGGATGCCTCGTCACCCAGCGCGCGCAGCCAGGCCATGCTGAGGTCGGTCAGGTCGACCAGGCCGACGTGCGCTTGCTCCGCGAGGTCGCGAATCGCCTGTGCATGGGCGCCATGCGTGTCGAGCAACTGGGTCACCCTGGTTCCGGGTTCGAACTTGCGCCGCGCCAACGGCGTGACCAGGATCGGCGTCGCGCCCTTGTCGCGCGCCAGCGCCACGTAGCGCGACAGCCATTGCGGGAACGCCTGCCGGGGCTCGTTGTAGCGGGTGGGGTCTTCGAACTTCTCGTCGTTGTGGCCGAACTGGATCAGCAGCACGTCGCCTTCGCGCAGCTCGCGCGCGACCGGCTCCAGCCAGCCTTCCTCGATGAAACTGCGCGAGCTCCGCCCGGATTGCGCGTGGTTGCGCACCTGCCAGGCGCTCGGATCGAGGTACGACTGCAATTGCATGCCCCAGCCCTGGCGCGGCGCGCGCTCGGGGCCGTACTCGCTGACGGTGGAATCGCCGACCAGGAATACGCGACGCGGCGAGGCCGCATGTGCCGGCAGCAGCAGGGCGACGAGGCAGCATGCCGCCGTCGCCCATGCCAGGCGGCGCTTAGCGCGCGAGCCAGCCACCGTCGACGGGGATGATGGCGCCGTTGACGTAATCCGAGGCGGACGAGGCCAGGAACACCGCGGTACCGCCCAGGTCCGCAGGCGTGCCCCAGCGGGTGGCCGGGATGCGGTCGAGGATCGCCTTGTTGCGGTCTTCGTCCGCACGCAGTTGCGCCGTGTTGTCGGTGGCCATGTAGCCCGGCGCGATGGCGTTGATGTTGACGCCCCGGCCGGCCCATTCGTTGGCCAGCAGCCGGGTGATGCCGGCGATGCCGCTCTTCGACGCGGTGTAGGACGGCACGCGGATGCCGCCCTGGAACGACAGCATCGAGGCGATGTTGATGATCTTGCCGTGGCCCTGGGCGATGAAGTGCCGGCCGGCGGCCTGGGACATGAAGAACGCCGACTTGATGTTCACGTTCATCACGTCGTCCCAGTCCTTCTCGCTGAAATCCACCGCATCGGCGCGGCGGATCAGTCCGGCGTTGTTGACCAGGATGTCGAGGCCGCCGAGGCCGTCGAGGGTTTTGCGCAGCACGCGATCGACCGGCTCGATGCTGATCAGGTTGGCTTCGATCGCGACGAAGCGGCGGCCGAGCGCCTTGACCTTCGCCTCGGTCTCCGTCGGCGGGGCGATGCCGGCCGCGGCGATGTCGGCGCCGGCTTCGGCCAGCGCCAGCGCAATGCCCTGGCCCAGGCCGGTATTGGCGCCGGTGACCAGCGCGACCTTGCCTTCTAGGCTGAATGGATTTGCCATGTCGATTCCCCTTCTTCGTGGTGTGGGTCGCGCGCCGGCGGCATGCGGGCGCGCGGCGCGCTTACTTCAGTTGGCAGATGTCCAGCACGTGCATGTCGGTGTAGTCGAGGTTCTCGCCACCCATCGCCCAGATGAAGGCGTAGTTGGCGGTGCCGGCGCCCATGTGGATCGACCACGGCGGCGATACCACGGCTTCCTGGTCCTTGATCACGATGTGGCGCTGCGCTTCCGGTTCGCCCATGAAGTGGTAGACGCGGTCGTTCTCGCCCAGGTCGAAGTAGAAATAGACCTCGCTGCGGCGGTCGTGCAGGTGCGGCGGCATGGTGTTCCACACGCTGCCCGGCTTGAGGATGGTCAGGCCCAGCAGCAACTGCGATGACTGGCAGGTGGCCGGCACGATGTACTGGTAGATGGTGCGTTCGTTGCTGGTCTCCAGCGCGCCGCGTTCCAGCGGCACCGCGTCCCGGATCGAGATGTGCCTGGTCTCGAAGCGCGCATGCGCCGGGGTGGAAGCGAGGTAGAACCGGGCCGGGTTCGCGGCCTCGTTCGACGCGAACGTCACCTGCTGGCTTCCCATCGGCACGTACAGGCCGTCCTTCGGGGCCAGCGTGTAGGCCACGCCATCGACGGTCACCACGCCCGTGCCCTTGCCGACGTTGATCACGCCCAGTTCGCGACGCTCCAGGAACGGATGGCCGGCGGCCGAGGCCGGCTCGGTCTGCGCGGGCAGTGCGAGCGGTGCGGTCGTCGGGGCGGCGCCGCCGAGGACGAAGCGTTCGTAATGGGTGTATTTCAGGACGACCTGGCCTTCCGCGAACAGGCCGTCGAGCAGGTACAGGTCGCGCAGCTCGTCGTTGCTCGCACCGGCGATGGCGGCGGGGTGGGTCGCGTAATGGGTCTTGCAATACAGGGACATGGGATTCGCCCGGAGGGGATTCGTGGCAATACTACCCGCTTAGGTAACCGGTGTCATTTTGCGCTGCAAGAACCCGGGACGGCGCATCGGCCGGGCGGTTCCTCAGCTTTCCGGGGGCTGGCAGGAATCCCGCACGATCAGGTGCGGGCGGACGCTGGCCACCGGCAGCACCTTGGCTTCGTCGGGCTGGACCAGCATCGCGGCGGCGGTGCGGCCGGTGTCGCGGGTCTGGCGGCGTACCGAGGTGAGCGGCGGCCACAGTCGCGACGCCAGCGGGCTGTCGTCGTAGCCGACGACCGACAGTTCGCGTGGGATCTGCACGCCGGCGCGCATGGCGACGCGATAAACGCCGGCGGCCATCTCGTCGTTGCCGGTGAATATCGCGGTGGGCCGGCGCTTGTTCCCCAGCAGCAGCTTCTCGGCCGCGGCGACGCCGGATTCGAAGGTGTAGCCGGCTTCGCAGATGCGTTCCGGCGGCAGTTCCAGGCCGCGCCGCCGCAGCGCATCGACGAAGCCGTTGGTGCGCTCGAAGGTCGACCGGTAGGCCGAGGGGCCGGTGATCAGGGCGATGTCGCGATGGCCCAGCGAGAGCAGGTAGTCGGCGGCCTCGGCCGCGCCGTCGCGGTCGTGGGTGACCACCATCCGCGAGGTGTCGTCCAGTGCGACCGAAGCGACGCGGGTGTAACGGCAGCCGATTTCGTCGAGCATGTCGGCCAGCGCCTGGTCTTCGGACGCGCGCGGCACCAGGATCACGCCGTGCAGCTTCTGCTGCTGCACGAAGCGGCGCACGCCTTCGATGTAGCCGGGACTGCGGGTGTCGCAGGGATGGACCACCAGTTCGTACGCGGATTCGCGCAGCGCATCCAGCGCGCCGTACTGGATGTCCACGATGTATTGCGCGGTGGGGTTGTCGTACACCATCCCGATCAGGAAGGAGCGGCGGAACGCCAGCCCGCGCGCCATCGGGTCGGGCGCGTAGCCCACCTCGCGCATCAGGGCTTCGACCTTCTCGCGGGTGTCCTGCCGCACCAGCGGCGAGTTGTTGATGATGCGCGAGACGGTCTTCTTGGATACGCCCGACAAGCGTGCGATGTCGTTGATCGTGATCGCCTTGCCCGCGGATGGCGTCGATGGGGCTTTGACCGATTTCTTGCGCACGGGCATGTGACGTCGGCTGCGATTGCGGAATGGGCACGATTGTAGCGGTTATCGCCGCCTGGCCGGCCGCGGGATCAGCCGCGTATCGCCCTGGGCAACCACAGGCAGAGCTCCGGAAAGAAGGCGACGGCCAGCAGCACGCCCAGCCCGGCGAACCAGAACGGCCAGATGCTGCGCATGCTCTGGCCCACGCTGATCTTGCCGATGGCGGTGCCGATGAAAAGCACCGAACCCACCGGCGGCGTCACCAGTCCCAGGCCGCCGGTCAGCACCAGCACCAGGCCGAAATGGATCGGATCGATGCCGTAGGCCCTGGCCACCGGCAGGAAGATCGGCGTGCAGATGAGGATCATCGGCGCGAGGTCCATGAAGGTGCCCAGCAACAGCAGCATGACCACGATCATCAGCAGCACCATCGACCGGCTGTGCGCGAACGACTGCAGGAATTCCACCGCCGCGGCCGGCACCTGCAGGTAGGCCAGCAGCCAGCCGAACACCGCGGCGGTGGCGATCACGAACAGGATCACGCCGGTACTGCGCGCGGCGTGGATCACCGTTTCCAGGAACACCAGCACCCCCACCTGGCGGTACAGCACGGTGGTCACCAGCAGCGCATAGACCACGGCGATGGCCGCCGATTCCACCGCGGTGAAGATGCCGGCGCGGATGCCGACGAAGATCAGCGCCACCAGGCCCAGGCCGGGCAATGCCGACAGCAGCCGCAGCATCACCGCGCGCATGCCGGGGAAGGCCTCGACGCCGTAGCCGCGGCGGCGCGCGACCACGTAGCCGGTGACCATCAGCGCCAGCGTCATCAGCAGCGCCGGGATGATGCCGGCGGCGAACAGGTCGGCGATCGACAGGCCTCCGCCGGCCGCGGCCGAGAACAGGATCAGGTTGTGCGACGGCGGCACCGCCAGGGCGACCAGCGCGGCGGTGATGCTGACGTTGACCGCGAAGTCGCGGTCGTAACCGCGCTTGACCATCTGCGGGATCATCGTGCCGCCCACCGCCGACACGTCGGCGATGGCCGAACCGGATACGCCGCCGAAGAACAGGGAAGACAGGATCGACACCTGGCCCAGGCCGCCGCGCATCCGCCCGACCAGCGACGAAGCCAGCGCGATCAGGCGTTCGGAAATGCCGCCGCGCATCATGATCTCGCCGGCGAAGATGAACAGCGGGATCGCGATCAGCGAAGCCGAGCCCGTGCCGGCGGAGATCTGCTGGACCAGCACGATGCTGGGGATGTCCAGGTACAGCAGCGTGGCCAGCGCCGCCGCCGCCAGTGCGAAGGCGACCGGCACGCCGATCACCAGCAGGACCACGAACACAAGGAAAAGGATGGCGATGCCCATGGCTCAGTGCTCCTCACCAACGGGGGCCGGACGCAGCGACAGCAGCAACCGGTTCAGCGCGAAGATCGTCATCAGCGCGCCGCCGATGCACAGCGGCAGGTAGTTGATGCTCTGCGGCATCGAGGCGCCCGCGGCCTTGACGTCCAGGCCGTCCAGCAGCAGCACCGCCGCCCACCGGGCGATGCAGGCGCCGATGCTGGCGACCACCAGCATCACGATTGCGTCGATCAGCCGGCGCATGCCGGGCGAGACGTGGTCGTGCAGCAGGTAAAAGCCGAAATGGCGGCTGGTGTGCACGCCGGCCGCCGCGCCTAGGCTCATCGCCGTGCTCAGCAGCAGCAAGGTGACCGGTTCGGTCCAGCTGGGCGAGTCGTTGAGGACGTAGCGCGCGAAGACCTGCCAGGCCTGCACCACCACCAGCCCCAGCAGTGCGGCGGCGGCGACGTAGATGGTGAGGTCGGCGATCTTCGCCAGCACGCGTTGCGCGCCTGACGATGCGGGGGTGCGGGTGGGTTCGGTCACGTGCGTCGGGCCTCAGGCGAACTCGCGGATGCGACGGTACAGGGACGCGGATTCGGGGTGGCCGAGATATTCCCGCAGCAACGGCTGCGCGGCCCGGTGGAAGGCCGGCATGTCGACTTCGTTGAACTTCACCCCGTAGTCGGCCACCGCCTTGCGTGCGGCGCTCTCCGACGCGTCCCAGCGCTCGCGCATCACCTCGACCGAAGCGCGTGCGGTTTGCAGCAGCAACTGGCGGTCGCCCGGCGACAGCATGTCGAAGCTGCGCCGGGACATCAGCAGCACGTCCGGCGCGTAGGAGTGGTCGCTCTGCGACCAGTAGTGCGCGGCCTCGAAATGACGGCTGGAATGGAAGCTGCGCATGTTGTTCTCGGCGCCGTCGATCATGTGCGTCTCCATGCCGGAGAACGTGTCGCCCAGCGACATCGGCGTCGGATTGGCGCCGAGCAGGCGCATCAGCTGGATGAAGATGTCCGAGTTGGCCACGCGCAGCTTGAGGCCGTGCAGGTCCGACGGCGACACGATCGGATGCTTGGTGTTGTAGAAGCAGCGTGCGCCCGAATCGTAGATCGCCAGTCCCACCAGGTCGCGGCTCGCGAAACCGGCCAGCACGGTCTCGGCGATGCCGCCGTCCAGCGCGCGGCGCATGTGCGCCACGGAGTCGAACACGTACGGCAGGCACAGCGCCCGGGTCAGCGGGAAAGCGTTGTTGAGCGCGCCCGAATAGACGCGGGTGATGTCGATGGCGCCGAAGCGGGCCATGTCGATGGCCTCGGCCTCGCGGCCGAGCTGGCCGGAATGGTACATGCGCAGTTTCAGCCGGCCGCCGGTCGCGCGCGCGAGCGTTTCGCCGATCCACTGCACCGCGGTGACCGTGGGGTAGTCGGCCACGTGCACGTCGGTGGCGGTCAGCAATTGCCCGCCCGGCACGCGGGTCAGCGCGCGCGCGGCGCCCGACGGGATCGTCGCGGTGGCCGCCAGCGCGGCATGAATGAAGCTTCTGCGTGTGACCATCCGCGCCCTCCTGCGCTCAGCTCACTGGCGGCTTGCGTGCGTGTTCACCCGGCGGCGACAGCACGGCATCGGATTTCGCCTTCGCCTTCGAAGCGGACGGTGGCGACCTGTCCGACGCGAATGTCGTGGATGCCCGTGGCGTTGCCGGTGGCGATCAGGTCGCCGCGCTTGAGCGGACGCCCGCGGCGCGCGGAGCGGCCGAGCGCGAACGCATACGCGGCGCGCAGGCCGCCCGGCAGCAGCGTGGCGCCGCCGTTGCCGACCACGTCGCCGTCGATCAGGGTCTGGGCGCGCAGCTGTCGTTCGTCGCGGGCCAGCCAGTCGTCGATCTCCGGCCCGAGCAGCAGGCCGTTGTTGTTGCCGAAATCGGAGATCACCACGCGCGGGCCGAGCTGGTTGATCGTGGCCAGCGGGCTGCTTGCGATCTCCACGCCGATGAACAGCCTTGCCGGCAAGGCGGCGGCTTCCTCCGGCGACCAGGAGAGCTTGTCGGCCGGAGCGTCGGCTTCCAGGCGCAGCACGTATTCGGCTTCGACCGCGGCGAAACCGCCGACGAACACCGGGAACTCGGTGGTGTCGCCATCGACCTGGCGCAGCATGCCGGAGAAGATCGGGCCGAGCAGGCGATCGTCGCCGGAATGGTCGCGGCGTTCGGCGGCGATGTAGCCGACCTTCCAGCCGACCACGGCATCGGCCCATTGCGCTATCGCCAGATCCTGCACGCGGTAGGCGGTTACCAGATCGGGGGGAATGCTGCCCGGGAAGTCGGGCAACGAACGGCCTTGGCGGCGTGCCTGCACGAAGCTGGCGGCGACCTGTTCCAGTCCCGCCTGCGCGGCCTCCGGGTTATCGATGTCGGTGCTCAAGGCGCCCTCGGGGAAATTGTTGCACTGCCGTTCGACAGCGCGTGGATTACTGTATATGGTAAACCGGTGTCATTTGACAAGATGCAGTGCGGAAGAGTCGTTGCGCATTGCAGCAAACACTGCACACGAGGGTTCCAGCATGCAAACCGGACCGCGCCCCCCGCGCCACGTCGCCCGCCCGTTTTTCTCCCTGCTGTTCGCGGCCGCGGCGTGCTTCGCGGCGTCGCCGGCGCCGGCCGCCGATGCGCCTGCACTGGCCTTCCCCGGCGCGCAGGGCTGGGCCGCGCACGCCAGCGGCGGGCGCGGCGGCAAGATCGTCCGGGTGACCACGCTGAAGCCCGAAGGCCCCGGCTCGATCATGGAGGCGTTGAACACCAAGGGACCGCGGATCGTGGTGTTCGAGGTCGGCGGCGTGATCGACCTCGGCGTGAAGACCGTGAAGATCACCGAGGGCGACCTGACCATCGCCGGCCAGACCGCGCCGCAGCCCGGCATCACCTTCATCCGCGGCGGCTTCGACGTGCATGCCAGCAACGTCATCATCCGCCACATCCGCGTGCGCCCGGGCGATGCGGGGCAGCCGAAGATGAGCGGCGGCGACTTCGATGCGATCAGCACGGTCGGCGCGCACGACGTGATCGTCGACCACTGCTCGCTGACCTGGGCCACCGACGAGAACCTGTCCGCATCCGGCACCCGCTTCGCCGGCGACACGCCCGAGCAATGGCGCGCGGGCACCTCGCACCGGATCACCTTCAGCAACAACCTGATCGCCGAAGGGCTGGCGCACGCGAACCACCTCAAGGGCGAGCATTCCAAGGGCTCGCTGATCCACGACAACGCGCGCGACATCCTGATCGTCGGCAACCTGTACGCGCAGAACTACGAGCGCAACCCGTTCTTCAAGGGTGGCACCCAGGGCTGGGTGGTCAACAACCTGATCTACAACCCGGGCCAGCGCGGGGTGATGTACAACCTGATCGCCGCCGAGTGGGACGGCCATCCCTACCAGACCGGGCTCATGGCGGTGGTCGGCAACGTGATGCGCGCCGGCCCCGACACCCCGCAGCAGTCGGCGTTCTTCATGTTCGGCGGTTCCGGCGAGCTGGACCTGTACCTGCACGACAACATCGCGGT
>JBDHQQ010000082.1:0-10928 GCA_039807145.1 Pseudoxanthomonas sp.
CGACGAACAGCGGCACGCGGACCACCGCGCCGGTTTCCAGCGTGGCCGGCTTGCCGCCGGTGCCGGCGGTGTCGCCCTTCACGCCCGGATCGGTCTCGACGATCCTCAACTCGACGAAGTTGGGCGGGGTGACCTGGATCGGGTTGCCGTTGAACAGGGTGACCACGCAGTCCTCTTCGCCCTTGAGCCACTTGGCGGCGTCGCCGACGCCGGCCTTGTCGGCCTGCACCTGCTCGAAGGTCTCCTGCTGCATGAAGTGCCAGTACTCGCCGTCCGAGTACAGGTACTGCATGTCGGTGTCGACCACGTCGGCGGCTTCGACCGAGTCGGTCGACTTCATGGTGATTTCCTGCACCCGGCCGGTGCGGATCTGGCGGTAGCGCACGCGGGTGAAGGCCTGGCCCTTGCCCGGCTTGACGTATTCGGTCTCGGTGATGACGGAAGGTTCGTTGTTGACCAGGATCTTCATCCCGTTCTTGACGTCGTTCATGCCGAGGGTGGCCATGCGGTGCTCCTTGGAGATATTCGTTGAATGCGCAAGCCCGCCGCGGGAGGCGGCCGGCCGGATAGAATGGAGAAGGCCCGCCGGACGGCGGGCGCATGCTTTTCGGACGCGAATGATACCCGCAGCCCCCGCCCCGCAGCCACTTTCCCCGTCCCGGCCGCGCTGGCAGCAGGCCTGGCGCGAGGCCGTGCGCGACCCGCGCGAACTGCTGTCCCTGCTGGACCTGCCGTGGCTGGCGGGGCGGATTGCGGACGAAGCCGCCACCCAGTTCCCGCTGCGGGTGCCGCGCGGTTTCGTCGCGCGGATGCGCCGCGGCGACCCGCACGACCCGCTGCTGCGCCAGGTGCTGCCGCTGGACGACGAACTGCGCGCGGCGCCGGGCTTCGGCCTGGACGCGGTCGGCGACGCGCCGGCCAAGGCCGGCCCCGGGGTGATCCGCAAATACCGCGGCCGCGCCCTGCTGGTCGCCACCGGCAGCTGCGCGGTCAACTGCCGTTACTGCTTCCGCCGCCATTTCCCCTACGCGGAGGAAACCGCGGCGCGCGACGGCTGGCGCGATGCGGTGGCGCTGATCCGCGCCGATGCCTCCATCGACGAAGTCATCCTGTCCGGCGGCGACCCGCTGTCGCTGGCGACGCCGAAGCTGGCCGAACTGACCGACGCGCTGCGCGACATCCCGCATGTCAGGCGCCTGCGCATCCACAGCCGCCTGCCGGTGGTGCTGCCCGAGCGCATCGACGATGCACTGCTCGGCTGGCTGGCCGCGTTGCCGTGGCCGGTCGCGATGGTGATGCACGCCAACCACGCCAACGAGTTCGATGCCGCTGTCGACCACGCCTTCGCCCGCCTGCGCGACGCCGGTGCCGCGCTGCTCAACCAGGCGGTGCTGCTGCGCGGGGTCAACGATTCGGTGGACGCGCTGGCCGACCTGTGCGAGCGGGGCTACGCCGCCGGCGTGCTGCCCTACTACCTGCACCAGCTAGATCGCGTGCACGGCGTCGCCCATTTCGAAGTGCCGGACGACCGCGCGCGCGCGCTGCACTCGGAACTGGCCGCGCGGCTGCCCGGCTACCTGGTGCCGAAGCTGGTACGGGAAGTACAGGGCGACCCGGGCAAGCGCCCGCTATGAGCACCGCATCACGGGCCGCGCATTGGACGCTGCGCCCGGCTTTCGTGTATTAAACCTGCGACCCTCCGACCCTGGAACCGATGGCTTATGCGGCTCGGCAACGAATCCACCCTGCGCCTCCTGATCGTCGACGACAGCGTCGAGAACGCGGAGGCCGTGGTCAGCGCGCTGCGCAACGGCGGGCTGGCGGTGCGCCCGCATCGCCCGCGCGACGCCGACGAACTGGACGAAATGCTCGGCGCACAGGCCATCGACCTGGCGCTGGCCGCGCATTCGGCCAGCGGCATCGCCCTGGCCGAGGTGGTCGAGCGGGTCCGGGCCAGCGGCAAGGACCTGCCGGTGATCGCCCTGCTCGACGGCATCGACGAAGCCACCGTCGTCGCCGCGCTCGAGGCCGATGCGCGCGTGGTGGCGCTGCGCGACAACCCGCAACACCTGCTGGCCACGCTGCAGGGCGAATGGGCCGACCTGGAGGCGCGACGCGCGTTGCGCCGGCTGGAAGCGCAGCTGCGTGAAACCGAGCGTCGCTGCGAAACCCTGATCGCTTCCTCGCGCGACCCCATCGCCTACCTGCACGAAGGCATGCACGTGCGCGCCAACGAGGCCTACCTGGAGATGTTCGGCTTCGACAGCTTCGAAGACGTCGAAGGCCTGTCCCTGCTCGACCTGGTGACACCCTCGCACGTCGGCCCGCTCAAGGAATTGCTGAAATCGATGGCCCGCGGCGCGGCGCCGCCGCCGCGGCAGACGCTCGAGGCGCGCGGCATCGACGGCGACGCCATTCCCGCCACGCTGGAATTCGCCGCCGCCGCGTACGAGGGCGAGCCCTGCGTGCAGGTGGTGTTCCGCCGCATCGTCGCCGAAGCCGATCCGGGCCTGAGCCGCGAAGTCGAGGACCTGCGCCAGCGCGACCAGGTCACCGGCCTGCTCAACCGCCCGACCTTTCAGCGCGCACTGGAAGACGCGGTGGCCGAAGCCGCGCGCGGCGAAGCGCAGTACGGCCTGCTGCTGCTCGAGGCCGACCACCACCAGCGCCTGCTGCAGGAGATCGGCCTGGATGCCGCCGACCGCCTGGCCAGCGCGGTGGCCAGGCGCATCGCCGACGCCCTGCCCGAAGGCGCCACTGCCGCGCGCTTCGGCGAACAGAGCTTCGCGGTGCTGCAACGCGGCCCCTATGCCGACACCATCGCCCTGGGCGAACGCCTGCGCCAGGCCTTCGCCGCCGACCTGCTGACCATCGACGAATGGGCCACGGCGGTCGGGGTCAGCATCGGTGGCGTGCAGGTCGGCGAGCGCATCGCCAGCGTCGGCCAGGTGCTGGCCCGCGCCGACGCCAGCCTGCGCACCGCGATGGAACTGGGCGGCAACCAGGTGCAGGTGTTCGACCCGGCGGCCAGCGACCGCGCCGAAGAGGAACGCGTGCAGCATTGGCTGGGGCGGATCCGCGATGCGCTGGCCGGCGACGGCTTCAGCCTGCTGTTCCAGCCCGCGATCAGCCTGCGCGGCGAGGAAGGCGCGCAGTACGAGGTGCTGCTGCGCCTGGACAACAACGGCGAACAGGCCATGCCGTCCAGCTTCCTCGGCATCGCCGAGGAACACGGCCTGCTGCCCGAGATCGACCGCTGGGTGGTCATCCATGCGATCGAGAAGCTCGCCGAGGCGCACCGGGCCGGCCTGCAGGCGCGGCTGATGGTCAAGATCGGTCCCGAATCGTTCCAGGACGAGCGCCTGTCGCAGCTGATCGCGCAGAAGCTGGCCGAACTGGACGTGCCGGGCGAACTGCTGTGGCTGCAGGTGCCCGAGGCGCGCGTTTCCACCCAGCTGCGCGCGGTCGGCGAATTCGCCACCCGGGTTGGCAGGCTCGGCTGCCGCGTGGGGCTGGAGCAGTTCGGCACCGGCGTCGATTCGTTCCGCCTGCTGGCGCACTTCCATCCCGCCTTCGTGCGCATCGACCGCAGCCTGACCCAGGACCTGTCGACCCAGCCCGAACTGCAGAAGAAACTGGCCGAAATCACCGCCCGCGCGCGCAGCGAGGACATCATCAGCCTGGCTGGATTCGTCGAGGACGCGCAGGCGCTGGGCGCATTGTTCAACGCCGGCGTGGACTACGTGCAGGGCCATTTCATCGCCGTGCCGGGCACGGCGCTGGATTTCGACTTCTCCTGACCGCTTCGCGCGTTTTCCCCGGCAGCGGCGATGCGAGCCGCTCCTGCCCGCACGCCGGCGGGGAAACCGCAGCGGCTCAGGCCACCGTCGCCGTCGCGCTGCGCAGCGCGGCGATGCGCTGTTCCAGCGGCGGATGGCTCAGGAACAGCGCGCGCAGGCCGTGGCCGATGCCGCCGGCGATGCCGAAGGCGGCGATCTGGTTCGGCAGCGTGCTCTGGCCGTGGTTGGCGGCCAGGCGCTCCAGCGCGGCGATCATCTTGTTGCGGCCCGCGAGGCTGGCGCCGCCGGCGTCGGCGCGGAACTCGCGGCGACGCGAGAACCACATCGCGATGATCGTGGCGAACAAGCCGAAGACCATCTCCAGCACCGCCACCACGATGTAATAGGCGAAACCGCGGCGCCCGCCCTCGCGGTTGCCGGACAGGTAACCGTCGACGACCCCGCCGACCACGCGCGCCAGCACGATCACGAAGGTGTTCAGCACGCCCTGCAGCAGCGCCATCGTCACCATGTCGCCGTTGGCGACATGGCTGACTTCGTGGCCCAGCACCGCCTCGGCCTCGTCGCGGTTCATGTTGCGCAGCAGGCCGGTGGACACCGCGACCAGCGCGTTGTTGCGGTTGGCGCCGGTGGCGAAGGCGTTGATCTCTGGACCGTCGTAGATGGCCACTTCCGGCATGCCGATGCCGGCGGCCTGGGCCTGGCGGCGCACGGTGTCGAGCAGCCACTGCTCGCCCTCGTTGCGCGGCTGTTCGATCACCACCGCCCCGGTGCTGCGCTTGGCCATCCATTTCGACACCAGCAGCGAAACGAACGAGCCGCCGAAGCCGAAGACCGCCGCCATGACCAGCAGCCCGGCCATGTTGGCCGGGTTGACGCCGAGCAGCGACATGACGATGCCCGCCAGCACCAGCACGGCCAGGTTGGTCAGCAGGAACAGGGCGATGCGGGTGAACACGATGCAAGCTCCGGGCGGCGGCGGGTATGCGGCGAATCTGCGGCTGGCCGCGGTTGAATTCAAGCGCGTTCCTGACCGACGATTCAGCTTCCGCCCCATTCCTCCCTGCGCATGCCGGGATGGGAACGCGCCGCCTCTCGCCCTTCCGTCACGATGAATCGCATTCCTGCCTACCGCGGCCGCTTCGCGCCCTCGCCGACCGGAGCGCTGCACGCCGGATCGCTGCTCGCCGCCTTCGGAAGCTGGCTGCTGGCGCGCCGCGCCGGCGGCACATGGCTGGTGCGCGTGGAAGACCTCGACCCGCCCCGCGAAGCGCCGGGCGCGGCCGAACAACAGCTGGCCACGCTGGCCGCCTTCGGCCTGCGCTCCGACGAACCGGTGCTGCGGCAGAGCGAACGCGGCGCGCACTACCAGGCCGCACTGGACCGGCTGCTGGCCGACGGCCGCGCCTTCGTCTGCCACTGCAGCCGCACCGATCTGGCCGAAAACGGCGGCATCCATCGCCGCTGCGTCGCGCGGGCGCCGCGACCCGATCCCGCGATCCGCCTGCGCGTGCCCGACGGCAGCGTCGTCGCGTTCGACGACGGGCTGGCCGGACGGGTCGTGCAGGACGTGTCCGCGGAAGTCGGCGATTTCGTGCTGAAGCGCGCCGACGGTTTATGGGCCTACCAGCTCGCCGTGGTCGTCGACGATGCGGCGCAAGGCATCACCGACGTGGTGCGCGGCGCCGACCTGCTGGATTCGACGTCCCGGCAGATCCTGCTGCAGCGCGCACTGGACCTGCCGACGCCGCGTTACCTGCACCTGCCGCTGGTGCTGGACGAACGCGGCGGGAAGCTGTCGAAGTCGTCGTCGGCGATGCCGGTGGATGCGGACGATCCGCTGCCCGCGCTGCGCCGCGCGTGGCAGGCGCTGGGACAGGATGCGATGCCGCTCGCGGCGGCGCACGGCGTCGAATCGCTGCTGCGGGCCGCCGCGGCGAACTTCGCACCGGAAAGGTTGCCCGCGCAACCAGCCGTGCCGCTGCAGCGCACAACGGCCGCGGACTGACGCATGTCTAGAATCGGTGGCGCACATCCACCCCACCAGGAGCGTCACATGACTTCGCGCGTCGCACTCGTCACCGGCGGCACCGGCGGCATCGGCACCGCCATCTGCCGGCAGCTGGCCGACATGGGCCACAAGGTCGCCACCAACTACCGCAACGAGGAGAAGGCCAGGGCCTGGCAGGCGCAGATGAAGGCGGACGGCTACGACTTCGCCCTGGTCAAGGGCGACGTGACTTCGCCGGACGAGGCGCAGGCGATGGTCAGGGAGGTCGAGCAGAAGCTCGGCCCGGTCGACATCCTGGTCAACAACGCCGGCATCACCCGCGACGGCACTTTCCACAAGATGAGCGCGCAGCAGTGGGGCGACGTCATCAACACCAACCTCAATTCGGTGTTCAACGTCACCCGCCCGGTGATCGACGGCATGCGCGAGCGCAAGTGGGGCCGGATCATCCAGATCAGCTCGATCAACGGCCTGAAGGGCCAGTACGGCCAGGCCAACTACGCCGCGGCCAAGGCCGGCATGCACGGCTTCACCATTTCCCTGGCGCGCGAGAACGCCAAGCTGGGCATCACCGTCAACACCGTGTCGCCGGGCTACGTCGCCACCGACATGGTGATGGCGGTGCCGGAGGAAGTGCGGGCGAAGATCGCCGCCGACATCCCCACCGGCCGGCTCGGCAAGCCGGAGGAAATCGCCTATGCGGTCGGCTTCCTGGTCGACGAGCGCGCCGCGTGGATCACCGGTTCGAACCTGGACATCAACGGCGGCCACCACATGGGCTGGTAGCCGGCGCTCCCGGCAAGCCGCCGGGCCTGGACCGACGAAAAGGCGCCGCGAGGCGCCTTTTCGCTTCCCGCCGCCCCGCCGTCGCCCCGCCGCGGGTATTCCAATCCCGTACCCATTGCAACCGCTGCTGCGCTGCGTCATGCTGCGCACACTTGGAATTTAGAGCGATTGCTCCATGGCTGCGACCCGGATCATCAAGAAATACCCCAACCGCCGGCTGTACGACACGGAAATCTCCAGCTACATCACCATCGAGGACGTGCGCCAGCTGATCGTCGACGGCGAGGACTTCGAGGTTCGCGACGCAAAGACCGGCGACGACCTGACCCGCACGGTGCTGCTGCAGATCATCGCCGAGCAGGAACAGGACGGCGAGCCGGTGCTGTCCACGCAATTGCTCAGCCAGATCATCCGCTTCTACGGCGATTCGCTGCAGGGCTTCATGGGCAACTACCTGGAGCGCAGCATGCAGATGTTCATGGAGCAGCAGGCGCAGTTCCGCAGCCAGATGGGCAACCTGCTGGGACAGACGCCGTGGACCATGATGAACCAGCTGACCGAGCGCAACATGGAACTGTGGCAGGAATTCCAGCGCAACCTCGGCCGCCAGCAGGAATCCGCGAACGCCAGGCCGGACGCCGCCCGTCCCGCCCAGAAGACCCGCCCGCGTTGAGGCATCCGCGCATCGAAGGCCCGCGTCGCGCGATGCGGGCATCGGCTTTTCCGGGGAAACACGCATGAGCAAGGCGCGCATCGCCGTGGTCACGGGCGGGCTGGGCGGTCTGGGCACGGCGATCTGCCGCGCACTGGCCGAGGCCGGCCGCAAGGTCGTCGCGGTGGACGTGGCCGCGCCGGCCGAACGCGTCGCCGGCTTCCGCGCCGCGCTGGACGGCTTCGATGCCCATGTCGAAACCGCCGACGTCGCCGATTTCGACGCCTGCGGCGCGCTGGTGCGCAGGATCGAGGACCGGCACGGCGCGCTGGACATCCTGGTCAACAACGCCGGCATCACCCGCGACTCGACCCTGCGCAAGATGGAACCGGCGCAGTGGCAGGCGGTGATCGACGTCAACCTGAGCAGCGCCTTCAACCTGTGCCGCCACGCGCTGGACGGCATGCAGGCGCGCGGCTTCGGCCGCATCGTCAACATCAGTTCGGTCAGCGGCCAGACCGGCAACTTCGGCCAGACCAACTACGCCGCGGCCAAGGCCGGCCTGCACGGCTTCAGCATGTCGCTGGCGCGCGAAACCGCGACCAAGGGCGTCACCGTCAACAGCATCTCGCCGGGCTACATCGAGACGCCGATGACCGCCGCCATGCCCGAAGCGGTGCGCGAGAACACCCGTTCCGCCATCCCGGTCGGCCGCCTGGGCCAGCCGCGCGACATCGCCCGCACGGTCGCCTTCCTCACCGACGACGACGCCGGTTACATCACCGGCGCGAACATCCCGGTGAACGGCGGGTTGTACATGGCGTATTGAGGCGTCGTCGCCCTCTCGCCTCGTAGAGCGGGGCTTGCCCCGCTCTACGGTCGCAAAGGCAGCCGGATGAATCCGGCCCTACAAAGCGCAAGCGTGATCGATTTCGGCGGCTACTGCGCCGCCTGCCCGCCGCAGTACTTCTGGTAGAACTGCTTCGCCTGCGGCATCAGCGACTGCAGGTGCTGGATGCGGTTGGCCGGGTCCGGGTGGGTCGAGGCGAACTCCGGCGGGCGCTGGCCGCCGCCGAGCTGCGACATGCGCTGCCACAGCGGGATGGCTTCCTCCGGGTTGTAGCAGGCCGCCGCGGCCAGCATCAGCCCCACTTCGTCGGCCTGGGTCTCGTGGTTGCGGCCGTACGGCAGCACCACGCCGTATTGCAGGCCTGCGCCCAACGCGGCCATGGTCTGCTGGTCCATGCCGGAAACGCCGGCCGCCATCTGCCCCATCTGCACCAGCTTCTGCTGGGCCATGCGTTGCGCTCCGTGGCGCAGCAGGGCGTGCGAGATTTCGTGGCCCATCACCACGGCCATCGCGTCCCGGCTCTGCGCCACCGGAATGAGGCCGGTGTACACGGCGATCTTGCCGCCCGGCAGGCAGAAGGCGTTGGCTTCATCCGACTGGATGACGTTGACGTCCCACTGGTAGCTGCTCAGGTCGGGGGTCGGCTGGCCGTGCTGCGCGGCCAGGTCGGCGGCGACCTGCGGCACCTTCGCCACCAGGCGTTGGGCGATGGTGCGGATTTCCTGGCTGACCTGGTCGTTGGGCGACAGTAGCGCGCGTTGCGCCTGGGCGTCGCCCAGCACTTCCTGGTAGGCCTGCGCGCCGAGCTGCGCCTCTTCCTCCGGCGTCGCGCCGTAATGCGCGTCCTCGCCGGTGTACGGATCGGTCTGCTTGCTGCCGAACCAGCTCCACGCCGCGTAGCCGGCGAACAGCAGCAGGATCCACCAGCGGATGTTGCCGAACAGCCCGCGCCGCTGCGGCTGCCGTGCGTCCTGCGGATAGCCGCCGCGCCCGAAAGGATCGGTCCTCATCGCTTTCTCCTTACGCCTGGTTCGTGATTCGTGATTCGTGATTCGTGATTCGTGATTCGTGATTCGTGATTCGTGATTCGTGATTCGTGATTCGTGATTCGTGATTCGTGAAAAGGCTACAGCCTATCGGTCTGTCATCCCGGGCGCAGCGAAGGATCTTGCTGTTCGTGACGCAAAAGCAAAAGCAAGACCCCTCGCTGCGCCCGGGACGACGGCCTTCCGATTCTTCGAATCACGAATCGCCCATCCAGAATCTCCGCCTTAAATGCCACGCATCACGCGGAAACCCACCCGCGCGTTAGTCATATCCGAATCCGTCGACGAGCGCCACGCCGCGCGGCTCTGCGCCGGCGAACTGGCCCACGAACCGCCGCGCACCACCCGCGCCCTGCAGCCCGCATTGAACCACGCCGCGCCATCGGCCGGGGCACGGCGGTAGCTGGCGTGCCAGCAGTCCGCGACCCATTCGCTGAGGTTGCTGCCCATGTCGAACAGGCCCCAGGCATTGGGCTTGAACGTGCCGCCCGGCGCCGGTCCCCACCAGCCGTCGGTGTAGCCGGCGAAGGTGTTGTTCCAGCGCCGGCCGCTGGGCGAGACGTCCAGCCCGCCGGCCAGGTTGCCGAATCCCTCGGGCGGCCTGGCCGCGTCTCCCCACGGGTAGCGCCCATGCGTGCCGGCGCGCATCGCGTATTCGAACTCCGCCTCGCTGGGCAGCCGGTAGGTCGCGCCGGTGCGCTGCGACAGCCACTGCGCATAGGCCTCGGCGTCGTGCACGCTGACGTGCAGCACCGGCATATCGTCCGCGGCCAGGCGCCCGTTGTAACCGGACCGCCAGTCCACGCCGCTGCGGCGGACGAAATTGCCGCTGAGCTCGTCGTAGACCAGTGAATGGCCGCGCCGTGTCGCGCGCGGGCGATGGCCGCTGGATTCGACGAAGCGGCGGAATTCGGCCACCGTCACCGCACGCCGCGACAGGGCGAAACCGCGCTCGAAGCGGACATAGTGGGCCGGCTTTTCCGCATCGGCCGCATCCGCCTCGTCCGCCTCCGCGCCCATGCGGAACGCGCCGTGCGGCACCACGATCATCTCCGGACCGCGTCCGCCGCCGGACAGGGCGTCGGTGAAAGCCTGGCTGGGGCGGAACAGGCCGTAATGCGCGGCCAGGTCGACGCGCCGGCGGAAATCGGCGGCCACCGCATCACCCGGCGCGGCGATGCGCAGCACCTCGGCCAGCTGTTCGCGCACCTTGCGCATCGCCGGCGGCGTCAGCCCCTGCGCGGTACTCAGCGCATTCACACCGGCGTCGCGCAGCGCCGCGATCCGCGCGGCGCGCACCGCCTCGATGCGCTGTCGCGCGTCGTCGATGGTCTGCGCGCCGTCGCGAACCTTGCCGGCCTGCAACAGCCAGCGCGCGGCGGCATCGAAATCGCCCGCCTGCGCGGCGTCTTCGGCGCGCCGGATCAGCGCGCTCTCGACCGCGGCCAAGCCCTGGCGCGCACGCGCGTTTTCCGGGCCCAGCTGCAGCGCGGCGCGGAAGCTGACCAGCGCCCCGTCCCCGCTTTCGCCCAGCGCGCCCTGCTGCAGTTGCCGCTCGCCCTGTTCGTCCAGGGCCAGGACCTGCTCGGCCACGTCGAGCCGCTGCAGGTAGGCCAGCACCGACGCGTCGTCCGGCCACACGCTGCGCGCCACCGCCGCGACCTGCCGCGCCTCGCGCAGCGACTCGCCCAGCACGTCCGCCTCGCTATCGACGATGCGCAGCGCGGCGTCGCCCTGGTCCAGCAGCGCGGCGCGGGCCTTCTGCAGGCCGCTGCGCGCCACG
>JBDHQQ010000083.1:0-10774 GCA_039807145.1 Pseudoxanthomonas sp.
CCGGCGGCGTCGGCCAGCCCGCCGGTCGCGTTCGGCGCCGATGGCGTGCTGCCGGCCAAGGTGCCCTACGCCAGCCCGGCGGTGCGCGTGTTCGCGCGCGAGCTGGGCGTGGACCTGTCCAGGGTCACCGGCAGCGAGCGCGGCGGCCGCATCAGCAAGGACGACGTGCGCAAGTACGTCAAGGCCGCGCTGGCCGGCGGCGGTGCGGCTGCATCGCCCGCGGCGGTCGCTGCGGGCGGCGGACTGAACCTGCTGCCGTGGCCGAAGGTCGACTTCGCCAAGTTCGGCGAGACAGAAACCAAACCGCTGTCGCGGATCAAGAAGATTTCCGGCGCCAACCTCGCGCGCAACTGGGCGATGATCCCGCACGTCACCCAGCACGACAGCGCCGACATCACCGACCTGGAAGCGCTGCGCGTGCAGCTGAACAAGGAGAACGAGAAGGCCGGCATCAAGCTGACCATGCTCGCCTTCCTGCTCAAGGCCAGCGCCGCCGCGCTGAAGAAATACCCCGAGTTCAACGCCTCGCTCGACGCCGGCGGCGAAAACCTCACGCTGAAGAAGTACTTCCACGTCGGCTTCGCCGCCGACACGCCCAACGGCCTGGTGGTGCCGGTGATCCGCGACGTGGACAAGAAGGGCGTGGTCGCCCTCGCCGCCGAGATGGGCGAGCTGTCGAAGAAGGCGCGCGACGGCAAGCTGGGCCCGGCCGACATGTCCGGCGGCTGCTTCAGCATCAGTTCGCTGGGCGGCATCGGCGGCACCGCGTTCACCCCGATCGTCAACGCGCCCGAGGTGGCGATCCTCGGTGTGTCGAAGTCGTCGATCCAGCCGGTCTGGGACGGCAAGGCCTTCCAGCCGCGGCTGATGCTGCCGCTGTCGCTGAGCTACGACCATCGCGTGATCGACGGCGCCGCGGCTGCGCGCTTCACCGCGTACCTCGCGCAGGTGCTGGCCGACATGCGCCGCGTGCTGCTGTGATTCCGTAGGGTGGGCCCTGGCCCACCACGCAAACCACGGTGGGCCAGGGCCCACCCTACGACCGGGAAGAAATGATGGCGAATATCGAAGTCAAGGTCCCCGACATCGGCGACTACAACGACGTGCCGGTGATCGAAATCCTGGTGGCGGTCGGCGACACGGTGAAGAAAGACCAGGGCCTGGTCACGCTGGAATCGGACAAGGCGACGATGGAAGTGCCGTCGTCGGCCGCTGGCGTGGTCAAGGAACTGAAGGTCAAGCTGGGCGACATATTGTCCGAAGGCAGCGTGGTCGCGATCCTCGAAAGCGAAGGCGCGGGCGATGCGCCGGCGCCGAAGGCGGAAGCGCCCAGGGCTGCCGCGCCGGCGCCGGCTGCGCCCCCACCCCAACCCTCCCCCGCAAGCGGGGGAGGGAGCCAGACGGTCGAGGTCAAGGTTCCCGACATCGGCGACTACAGCGACGTGCCGGTGATCGAA
The DNA here is from genome assembly GCA_039807145.1 of Pseudoxanthomonas sp. Classification (GTDB taxonomy): domain Bacteria; phylum Pseudomonadota; class Gammaproteobacteria; order Xanthomonadales; family Xanthomonadaceae; genus Pseudoxanthomonas_A. The sequence goes on from JBDHQQ010000083.1 coordinate 1,458, forward strand.
GTGCTGATCAAGGCCGGCGACACGGTGAAGAAGGACCAGGGCCTGGTCACGCTGGAATCGGACAAGGCGACGATGGAAGTGCCGTCGTCCGCCGATGGCGTGGTCAGGGAAGTGAAGGTGAAGGTCGGCGACACATTGTCCGAGGGCAGCGTGGTGGCGATCGTCGAAACCGGGGCCGCGGCCGGCGATGCGCCGCCGGTCAAGCCGCCGGTGGCGCCGTCGCACCGCGCGCCGGCCGAGCCGCCCGCGCCGAAGCCGGCGCTGTCCACCGGCAGGGCCGCCGACATCGAATGCCGCATCGTCGTGCTCGGCGCCGGCCCCGGTGGCTACACCGCCGCGTTCCGCGCCGCCGACCTCGGCCTCGACACGGTATTGGTCGAACGCTATGCCGCGCTTGGCGGCGTCTGCCTCAACGTCGGCTGCATTCCGTCCAAGGCGCTATTGCACGCCGCCGCGCTGATCGATGAAACCGCGCATTCGGCCGACATCGGCGTCGAGTTCGCCAAGCCGAAGATCGACCTCGACAAGCTGCGCAGCTTCAAGCAGGACAAGGTCGTCGGCGCGCTGACCAGGGGTTTGGCCGGCATGGCCAAGCAGCGCAAGGTGCGCGTGGTGCAGGGCACGGGCACCTTCGTTTCGCCGAACGAGATCGAGATCACCGGCAGCGACGGCAAGACCCAGTTGCTGCGCTTCGAGCAGTGCATCATCGCCGCCGGTTCGCAGGCGGTGAAGCTGCCGAACTTCCCGTGGGACGACCCGCGGGTCATGGATTCGACCGACGCGCTGCAGCTGCAGGAAGTGCCGAAGAAACTGCTGGTCGTCGGCGGCGGCATCATCGGCCTGGAAATGGCCACCGTGTACCGCGCGCTGGGCAGCGAGGTGACCGTGGTCGAGTTCATGGACCAGCTGATGCCCGGCGCCGACAAGGACCTGGTCAAGCCGCTGGCCGATCGCCTCAAGAAACAGGGCGTCGCGGTCCATCTGAAGACCAAGGCGGCCACGGTCAAGGCCGAGAAGAAGGGCATCGTCGTCGGCTTCGAAAGCGCCGCCGAAGGCCAGAAGCCCGAGTTGGAATCCGGCGCCTGGGACCGCGTGCTGGTCGCGGTGGGCCGTGCGCCGAACGGCAAGAAGGTCGGCGCCGACAAGGCCGGCGTGCAGGTCACCGACCGCGGTTTCATCCCGGTCGACCGGCAGATGCGCACCAACGTGCCGCACATCTTCGCCATCGGCGACATCGTCGGCAATCCGATGCTGGCGCACAAGGCCACCCACGAAGGCAAGCTGGCCGCCGAGGTCGCCTCCGGCGCGAAGAAGGAATGGGTCGCGCGGGTGATCCCGTCGGTGGCCTATACCGACCCGGAAGTGGCCTGGGTCGGCGTGACCGAAACCGAGGCCAAGGCCAAGGGGCTGAAGGTCGGCGTGGGCAAGTTCCCGTGGGTGGCCAGCGGCCGCGCCATCGGCATCGGCCGCACCGAGGGCTTCACCAAGCTGGTGTTCGACGAGGAAACGCATCGCGTGGTCGGCGGCGCCATCGTCGGCGTGCACGCGGGCGACCTGATCAGCGAAGTGGCGCTGGCCATCGAGATGGGCTGCGAGGCCGAGGACATCGGCCACACCATCCATCCGCACCCGACCCTCGGCGAAACGGTGGCGATGTCCGCCGAGGTCTACGACGGCACCATCACCGACCTGTACGTGCCGAAGAAAAAGTAGCCCGATGCGCATGCTCGGGCTGCTCGGCGGCATGAGTTGGGAATCGACGGTTCCGTATTACCGCCTGATCAACCAGCGCGTGCGCGAAAGGCTCGGCGGCCTGCATTCAGCGAAGCTGGTGCTGCACAGCGTCGACTTCGCCGAAGTCGAGGCGCTGCAGCGCCGCGGCGACTGGGAAGCCGCGGGCGCGCGCGGCCTGCGCGCCGCCGGCGCCGAAGCCATCGTGGTCTGCGCCAACACCAGGCACCGGGTCGCGCCGGCGATACAGGCGGCGGCCGGCGTCCCGCTGCTGCACGTCGCCGACGCCACCGCTGCGTGCATCCGCGCCGCCGGCCTGGATCGCGTCGCCCTGCTCGGCACGCGTTTCACGATGGAGGGCGCGTTCTACCGGGAACGCATCGAGGTCGCGGGCATTGCCGTGGACGTGCCGGACCCGGGGCAGCGCGAGCGGATCCACCGCGTGATCTACGACGAACTCTGCGTGGGCCGCATCCTCGACGCCTCGCGCGACGAATACCGCCGGATCATCGCCGGCCTCGTCGCGGCCGGCGCGCAGGGGGTGATCCTCGGCTGCACCGAAATCGGCCTGCTGGTGGGCGAAAACGACGCCAGCGTGCCGCTGTTCGACACCGCCCGCATCCACGCCGAAGCGGCGGCGGACTGGGCCCTGGCGTGATGAGGGCGGCGGCCAAGGGGCGAAGCGGGCGGAGGCTGTGCTGGACCTTCGGCCTGGCGGCGTGGCTGCTGGCGGCCCATGCCTGGGCGCAGGCCGAAGACGATCCGGCGCTGGCCGCGGCGCTGGCCCAGTGCCCGGCGGCGGCCGGGTTCGTGCGCCTCCATGGCAAACCTTCCGCCGCCGGGGCGAAGCCCGAAACCGCCGACGTGCCGCCCGCCGAGCCGGAACTGCGGGAACGGCTGCTGGAGATGGCGCGCATCGACCAGCAGGCGCGCAGCGGCGACTGGTCGCCGGCGATGATCCGGAAGATGGCCGAGGCGGATGCGGCGCACCTGCCGCAGATCAAGCGGATCGTCGCCGACCACGGCGGCCTGCCCGGCGTGGCCCGGGTCGGGGGCGACGGCCTGGCGGCCGCGTGGCTGCTGGTCCAGCACGCCGATGCCGAGCCGGCGTTCCAGGCCGGGGTGCTGGCGAAAATGGGGCCGCTGGTGGAGCGCGGCGAGGTCACCGCGCGCGAATACGCCCTGCTGACCGACCGCGTGCTGGCCGGGCAGGGCAAGCCGCAGCGCTACGGCAGCCAGCTGGTCGCGGTGGACGGCAAATGGACGCCCAGGCCGATGGAGGCACCGGAACAGGTGGACCAGCGCCGCGCCGCCATTGGCGAAATGCCGCTGGCGGATTACGTCTGCGTCGCCACCGCGCTGTTCCCGCCGCCGGCCGCCGCCGGGCCGGATTGACCGATGGAAGAAGCCCCGGCCAGGGCCGGGGCTTCGGAAAGGTCTGCGACGAAGCGTTCGGACGAGGAATGTCGAGCGGCAGACCCGCTCCAGTGACCGGCCCCCTCGCGGGAAAGTTCCCGGATTCCCTCCTCGACCACCGGGCCGGACCGGCGGCGCGCGGCCCGGCCTGCGGATTGCGTCCCGGAACCCCGGCAAACCGCCGATTCGCGACCAATGGCGGTTGCCGCCGAAATTTAACGGCTGCTATACTTTCGCGGCTCGGCGAGGCGCCTTTACCGGCCTTGTCTCCCTCCACTCACCGGGTTTCGCGCGTGTTGAATTCCGTCGCCGCGGGCCGGCGGCTGGCATTGCGCGCGGTGGGTTGCCAACTGGCCGCGGTAATGCTGGTGGCGCTGGCCTTTTCCTTGCGCGGCCCGGGCGCCGCGCTGGCTGCCGGCGTCGGTGGATCGGGAGTCGTGCTGGGCAACGCCCTGGCTGCCTTGGTGGCGCTGGGTGGCGGCGTGGTGGCGGCACGGTCGGCGTTCGCCCGGCTGATGGCCGCCACGCTGTTGAAGTGGGTGGTGGCTATAACGGTATTCGCTGTTGCACTGGCTGTCTGGCGCCTGGCGCCGCTGCCGGTGCTGGCGGGGTTCGCGACCGGGCTGGTCGCGTACCCGATCTTCTTGAACATTTTGCGTCAGGGTCGAAAGTGAGCGCTGAAAACACGGGCACGACCGAAGCCGCCGCCGGCGGTTCGACCGAATACATCAACCACCACCTGCACCACCTGCAGGTGAGCGTGGGCGACGGCCAGTTCATGACCCTGAACGTCGACACCCTGTTCTTCACCCTGGTGCTGTCGGTGCTGTTCCTGGCCGGCTTCCTGCTGACCGCGCGCCGGGCCACGGCCGGCGTGCCGGGCAAGTTCCAGACGTTCGTCGAGATCATCGTCGGCTTCGTCGACGGCCTGGTGCGCGAGACCTTCCACGGCCGCAGCAAGCTGATCGCGCCGCTGTCGATCACCATCTTCCTGCTCGTGTTCCTGATGAACTTCATGGACATGGTGCCGGTGGATTTCCTGCCGTGGGCCTGGGCCGCGGGCCACGAGGCCACCGGCCACGATCCGGCGCACGCCTACCTGCGCGTGGTGCCCACCGCCGACCTCAACACCACCTTCGGCCTGTCGATCGCGGTGTTCCTGCTGATCCAGGTGTTCGGCATCGGCCACAAGGGCCTGGGCGGTTTCACCAAGGAAATCTTCACCGCGCCATTCCACGCCGAGGGCACGCTGACCAAGATCCTGCTGGCGCCGGCCAATTTTCTGCTGCGCGTCATCGAAGAGGGCGTGCGCCCGCTCAGCCTGTCGCTGCGACTGTTCGGCAACATGTACGCCGGCGAGCTGATCTTCATCCTGATCGCGCTGATGACGCTCGACGCGTCGCTGACCCATTTCAGCACCTACATCATGGGTGCGATGCAGTTCGTGTCCGGCTTCGTGTGGACCGCCTTCCACGTGCTGATCATCACCCTGCAGGCCTTCATCTTCATGATGCTGACCATCGTCTACCTCAGCATGTCGGCCGAGAGCCACTGAGGCCAGGAACCCGTTTCACCTTCCCATCCACCTAGCAACGCAATCGGATCCAACCGGAGTACACCATGGAAAACGCAGCCCTCATCGCTGAAGTGTTGAAGTTCACGGTCATCGCGGCCGGCCTGCTGATCGGCCTGGGCGCCCTCGGCACCGCCATCGGCTTCGCCATCCTCGGCGGCAAGTTCCTCGAAGGCGCGGCCCGCCAGCCGGAGCTGACCCCGATGCTGCAGACCAAGATGTTCATCGTCGCCGGCCTGCTGGACGCCGTGCCGATGATCGGCGTGGCCATCGCCCTGCTGCTGCTGTTCGCCAACCCGCTGCTGGCCTCGCTGGGCGGCTGATCGCCCCGCGCAACCGCAACGGAAACGGCATCGCCGGCGGCCTCCCGTCGCCGGCACCAGGAGCAAGTCCATGCTACCCAACCTCACCCTCGTCATTCAGGGCCTCGCGTTCTTCGCGGTGGCGTGGCTGGTGATGAAGTTCGGCTGGCCGCACATCATCGCGGCCATCGAAGAACGCCAGCAGAAGATCGCCGAAGGTCTCGCCGCGGCCGACAACAGCCAGAAGGCGCTGGCCCAGGCCGAAGAAAAGGTCGCCGAGGCGCTGAAGGAAGCGCGCGCCAAGGCCAACGAGATCATCGAGCAGGCCCACCAGCGCGCCAACCAGATCGTCGACGCGGCCAAGAACGAGGCCGTCGCCGAAGCCGGTCGGCAGAAGGCGCTGGCCCAGGCCGAGATCGACGCCGCCGCCAACCGCGCCCGCGAAGACCTGCGCAAGCAGGTGTCCGCGCTGGCCGTGACCGGCGCCGAGAAGCTGCTGAAGCGCGAAATCGACGCCAACGCCCACAAGGCGCTGCTCGACGAGCTGGCGGCCGAGATCTGAACGGGACGACCTGATCAATGAGCCAGGCCCTCACTCTCGCACGTCCCTACGCCCGCGCCGCCTTCGCGGTGGCCCGGGACGAAGGCAAGTTCGCCGCGTGGTCCGATGCGCTCGGCCTGTCCGCGCGCATCGCCGCCGACCCGCGCGTCGCGTCGCTGCTGCTGAACCCGGAGCTGGGCGACGCCGACGCCATCGCCCTGCTGTCGCCCGAAAACGCCGGCGAGTCGTACGCGCGCTTCCTGGGCCTGCTCGCGGAGAACCGCCGCCTGCCGCAGCTGCCGGAAATCGCCGCGCTGTACGAGGAGCTGCGCGCCGAAGCCGAGCGCGTGGTCAAGGCCACGGTGACTTCGGCCGCCGCGTTGCCCGCCGGCGAGCTGGACGCGATCAAGGCCGCGCTGAAGCGTCGCTTCGGCCGCGAGGTCGAAGTCGCCACCGCGATCGACGAGTCGCTGATCGGCGGCGCGCTGATCGACGCCGGCGACGTGGTCATCGACGGCTCGCTGAAGGGCAAGCTGGAACGGCTGCAGACCGCGCTCGCCAACTAATCCATTTGAACCGTGGCCGGTGACGGCCACACCAGGGAAACCAAAGCAATGGCTACCACGCTCAACCCCTCCGAAATCAGCGAACTGATCAAGACCCGCATCGAGAAGGTCAAGCTCGCCGCCGAGGCGCGCAACGAAGGCACCGTGACCAGCGTGTCCGACGGCATCGTGCGCATCTTCGGCCTGGCCGACGTGATGCAGGGCGAAATGATCGAGCTGCCGGGCAACACCTACGCGCTGGCGCTGAACCTGGAGCGCGATTCGGTCGGCGCCGTGGTCCTGGGCGACTACGAGCACCTGCGCGAAGGCGACGTGGCCAAGACCACCGGCCGCATCCTCGAAGTGCCGGTCGGCAACGAACTGCTCGGCCGCGTGGTCAACGCGCTGGGCGAGCCGATCGACGGCAAGGGCCCGATCGACGCCAAGGCGACCGCGCCGGTGGAGCGCGTGGCCCCGGGCGTGATCTGGCGCAAGTCGGTCGCGCAGCCGGTGCAGACCGGCTACAAGTCGGTCGACTCGATGATCCCGATCGGCCGTGGCCAGCGCGAGCTGATCATCGGCGACCGCCAGACCGGCAAGACCGCGCTGGCCGTGGACGCGATCATCAACCAGAAGGGCACCGGCATCAAATGCGTGTATGTGGCGATCGGCCAGAAGGCCTCGTCCGTCGCCAACGTGGTGCGCAAGCTGGAAGAGAACGGCGCCCTGGCCCACACCATCGTGGTCGCCGCCACCGCGTCCGAATCGGCCGCGATGCAGTACATCAGCGCCTACTCGGGCTGCACCATGGGCGAGTTCTTCCTCGACAACGGCGAAGACGCGCTGATCGTGTACGACGACCTGTCCAAGCAGGCCGTGGCCTACCGCCAGATCTCGCTGCTGCTGAAGCGCCCGCCGGGCCGCGAAGCCTATCCGGGCGACGTGTTCTACCTGCACAGCCGCCTGCTGGAACGCGCCGCGCGCGTGTCCGAGGAGTACGTCGAGAAGACCACCAACGGCGCGGTGAAGGGCAAGACCGGCTCGCTGACCGCGCTGCCGATCATCGAGACCCAGGCCGGCGACGTGTCCGCGTTCGTGCCGACCAACGTGATCTCGATCACCGACGGCCAGATCTTCCTGGAAACCGACCTGTTCAACGCCGGCATCCGCCCGGCCGTGAACGCCGGCATCTCGGTGTCGCGCGTCGGCGGCGCGGCGCAGACCAAGATCATCAAGAAGCTGTCGGGCGGCATCCGCATCGCGCTGGCCCAGTACCGCGAGCTGGCGGCGTTCGCCCAGTTCGCCTCGGACCTGGACGAAGCCACCCGCAAGCAGCTCGAGCGCGGCCAGCGCGTGACCGAGCTGATGAAGCAGAAGCAGTACGCGCCGATGTCGATCGCCCACCAGGCGCTGTCGATCTACGCGGTCAACGAGGGCTACCTCGACGACGTGCCGGTCGGCAAGATCCTGGGGTTCGAGGAAGCGCTGCACGCGCACTTCGACAACACCCTGGGCGACACGATCGGCAAGATCAACGCGACCGGCGACTGGAACGACGAACTGGAAGCGGTGTTCAGGAAGGGCATCGCGGACTTCAAGGCGACCGGCTCCTGGTGATCGTAGGGTGGGCCCTGGCCCACCTGCCCGAACGGGTCGAATCGAAACGGCGGGCTTGAGCCCGCCCTACCGAGAAAAAAGATGGCTGGCGGCAGAGAAATCAAAACCAAGATCAAGAGCGTGCAGAACACCCGCAAGGTGACCCGTGCGCTGGAAATGGTCTCGGCTTCGAAGATCCGCAAGGCGCAGGACCGGATGAAGTCCTCGCGTCCGTACGCGCGCGCGATGAAGCAGGTCATCGGCCACCTGGCCCAGGCCAATTCCGAGTACCGCCATCCGTTCCTGGTCGAACGCGAAGAGGTCAAGCGCGTCGGCTACATCATCGTCTCGTCCGACCGCGGCCTGGCCGGCGGCCTCAACAACAACCTGTTCCGCAAGGTGTTGGCCGACGTGCGCCAGTGGCAGGACAAGGGCGCCGACGTGGACGTGGTCACCATCGGCCAGAAGGCTTCGACCTTCTTCCGCCGGATCAAGGTCGACATGCTGGCCAGCGTCACCCACCTGGGCGACGTGCCGCGCCTCGACCAGCTGATCGGCGTGATCAAGGTGATGCTGGACGCGTACGAGAGCGGCAAGGTCGATCGCGTGTACCTGGTGTACAACGACTTCGTCAACACCATGACCCAGCGCGCGGCGTTCGACCAGCTGCTGCCGCTGGCCGCGACCGAGAGCCTCGGCACCCGCCACGACTGGGACTACATCTACGAACCCGACGCGCAGACCGTGCTGGAGCACGTGCTGACCCGCTACATCGAGTCGCTGGTGTACCAGGCGGTGCTGGAGAACGTGGCGTCGGAACACGCGGCGCGCATGGTCGCGATGAAGGCGGCCAGCGACAACGCCAGCAAGCTGATCGACACGCTGAACCTGGTCTACAACAAGGCCCGCCAGGCGGCGATCACCCAAGAGATTTCGGAAATCGTGGGCGGCGCGGCGGCGGTGTGAAGGCGGTGATTGGTGATTCGTGATTCGACAAGAGCAGCGACACGCGCTCTAACGAATTACCAATCACGAATCACGAAGAATCAAGCAGGCGACGCAACTCGCCGAACCGGACAAGTTAAACGGAGTCAACAACATGAGTCAGGGCAAGATCGTTCAGATCATCGGCGCGGTCGTCGACGTCGAATTCCCGCGCAGCGAAGTGCCGAAGGTGTACGACGCGCTGAAGGTGCAGGGCACGGCCATCACCCTGGAAGTGCAGCAGCAGCTGGGCGACGGCGTCGTGCGCACCATCGCGCTGGGCTCCACCGACGGCCTGAAGCGCAACCTGGTGGCCGAGAACACCGGCAAGGCGATCTCGGTGCCGGTCGGCACGGGCACGCTGGGCCGCATCCTCGACGTGCTGGGCAACGCCATCGACGAAGCCGGCCCGGTCAAGGCTTCCGACCACTGGGAGATCCACCGCACCGCGCCGAGCTACGAGGACCAGTCCTCGGCCACCGAACTGCTGGAAACCGGCATCAAGGTGATCGACCTGATGTGCCCGTTCGCCAAGGGCGGCAAGGTCGGCCTGTTCGGCGGCGCCGGCGTCGGCAAGACCGTCAACATGATGGAACTGATCAACAACATCGCCAAGGCGCACAGCGGCC
>JBDHQQ010000084.1:0-10711 GCA_039807145.1 Pseudoxanthomonas sp.
TGCCGACGGCACGCTCGCCGGCGGTGCGCGGGACCAGTTCCTCCAGCTGCACGCGCCGGCTGCGCGCGGTGCAGCCGAGCACCAGCCGGCAGTCGGCCACCGCCTCGGCCAGCGTTCCGACCACCGGCGCGGCGGCCAGCACGTCGTCCGCCCCAGCGGCGCGGCGGAAGGCCTCGTCGGCGGGGAAGTTTTCCGGCGCGACCAGCACCAGCCGGGAAAACCCCATGGTCTTCAGCGCGCGCGCCGCCGCGCCGATGTTGCCGGGGTGCTGGGTGCCGACCAGCACGAAACGCAGGCGCCCGGCCGGCACGCCGGGAAAATCCGAAGGAAGGCTCATGGATGCGGATGTTAAACTGTCGGCGCCGGCCTCCGCGCCGCGCCGCTCTTTTCCACGCCCCGCCCGCCTGCCCCGAGGTTCGTCCGCATGCTCAATCCCGTCGTCACCGTCATGGTCAAGGCTGCGCGCACCGGGGGCAACGTGCTGCTGCGGGGCATGAACAAGCTCGATGCGCTCAACGTGGTGCAGAAGGAGCGGCTGGACTACGCCAGCGAAGTGGATGCCGACGCCGAGAAGGCCATCATCAAGGAACTTCGCCGGGCCTACCCCGACTACGGCGTGCTGGGCGAGGAAGGCGGCCTGCAGCCGGGCAAGGACCCGCGCCGGACGTGGGTGATCGACCCGCTGGACGGCACCAGCAACTACCTGCACGGCTTCCCGCATTTCTGCGTGTCGATCGCCCTCGTCGAGAACGGCGAGCCGACCGACGCGGTGATCTTCGACCCGCTGCGCAACGAACTGTTCACCGCCAGCCGCGGCGCCGGCGCCCAGCTCAACGAGCGCCGCATCCGCGTGGCCGAGCGCAAGGACCTGGCCGGCGCCATGGTGACCACCGGCTTCCCGCCGCGCGAGCGCGCCCGCGCCGGCGCGCAGCTCGAATGCGTGCGCGAACTGCTGGTGCAGGCCGAAGACGTGCGCCGCACCGGCTCGGCCGCGCTGGACCTGGCCTATGTGGCCTGCGGACGCAGCGACGCCTACTTCGAGGCCGGAGTGAAGGCCTGGGACATCGCGGCCGGCGTGCTGCTGGTGCGCGAAGCCGGCGGCAAGGTCTGCGACTTCCGCGGCGCGGCCACCGCACGCCTGGACGGCAAGGGCGTGCCCGAAACCCGCCAGCTGGTCGCCGGCAACATCAAGGTCTGCGAAGCGCTGCAGAAGCTGATCGTGGCTTCGGGCTACGCGAAGTCGTTCGGCTGAGACAAGAGTCGCGCGCGGACCCGACGACCCGCACTTTCCGACCCCGCGAACCGACCGCTACGGCGCGGATGCCGGCGCCGGGGCCGCATTGTCCTTTTGCGCCAGATGCCGGCCGAATTCGTAGCCGGCGCCGGCGATGGCGCAGCCGATCGCCACGAACAGCATTCCCAGCAGAACCTTCCTCGCCATCGGTCGCTCCCACAGGCCGCCGCGCGAGGGCGGGCGTCGGCGCGACGCTAACGGCCGCGACGGCTGCCCCCGAAGTGCCTGAAGTCACCGTGACGCACGGCCCGGCCGCGGCATGAAAAAAAAACGGCGCCGGGAGACCAGCGCCGTTTCCGCGAACCGTCAGTACGGCTGGCTTGCGCCTTACGGCCTGGCCGCCAGCGACGCGTCGTCCTTCGCCTTCGGCATCAGGTCCTGCTTGGTCACCTTCAGCCAGCCCATGGTCAGCATCGGGCTGGCGATGAAGATCGAGGAGATGGTGCCGATCACGATGCCCATCATCTGCGAGATCGCCATGCCTTCCAGCGAGTCGCCGCCGTACAGGTACAGCGCCAGCGACGACAGGAAGGCGACGAACGAGGTGATGATGGTGCGCGACAGGGTCTGGTTGATCGAGGTGTTGAGCACATCGACCGGCGCCGCGCGCAGGCCGCGGAAGTTCTCGCGCACGCGGTCGAACACCACGATGGTGTCGTTGATCGAGAAGCCCATCACCGACAGCAGGCCGGCCAGCACGGTCAGGTCGAACTCGCGCCCGCTCCAGGCGAAGAAGCCGGCGACGATCAGCACGTCGTGCAGCGTGGTCAGGATGGCCGCCACCGCGAACTTCTTCTCGAAGCGGAAGCCGATGTAGACCAGGAAGCCGACGATCACGAACAGCAGCGCCTTCACCGCGTTCCAGGCCAGGTCGCGGCCCACCTGCGGCCCGACGAAGCTGCTGCTGATGCGGTGCGCCGGGTTTTCGGGGGTAGAGGCGATATTGGCCACCGCGTCGGCCAGCTGGTTGCTGTCCGCCTGCCCGCCTTCCTTCGGCTGCAGGCGCACCAGCAGGTCGCTGCTGGTGCCGCGCGTCTGCACCTGGGCGCTGTCGTAGCCGGCAGCGGCCAGGCGCTGGCGCACGCCGTCCACGTCGGCCGACTTGTCGAAGCGCAGTTCGACCGAGGTGCCGCCGGTGAAGTCCAGCGCGTAGTTGAAGGCGGCGCCCTTGGCGAACTGGTTGTAGGCGATGGCGCCGATCGCGGCCAGCGCCAACAGCACGGCCAGGCCCAGCGAGGCCCAGCGCATGCGCATGAAGTCGATCTTGGTGTCGTTGGGGATCAGGTGCAGCGGGAACAGTTTCATGGTCGTCTGGTTCCTTCCCCAGTCAGATCGCAACGGACTTGATCTTGCGGCGGCCGCCGTAGATCAGCGTGGCCATGGCGCGCGACACGGTGACCGCGGTGAACACCGAGGTCAGGATGCCGACCACCATGGTCACGGCGAAGCCCTTCAGCGGGCCGGTGCCGAACGCGTACAGGGCGATGCCGGCCAGCAGCGCGGTCATGTTGGAGTCGAAGATGGTGCCGCCGGCCTTGTCGTAGCCGCTGGCGATGGCCGCCTGCGGCGGTACCCCCGCGCGCAGTTCTTCGCGTATTCGTTCGTTGATCAGCACGTTGGCGTCCACCGACATGCCCACCGACAGCGCCAGGCCGGCGAAGCCCGGCAGGGTCATGGTGGCGCCGAACAGCGACATCACCGCGACCACCATCAGCAGGTTCATCAGCAGCGCCAGGCAGGTCAGCAGGCCGAACACGCGGTAGTAGATCAGGAAGAACGCCAGCGCGAAGGCGAACGAGAACAGCACCGCCTTGGTGCCGCGCGCGACGTTCTCGGCGCCCAGGCTGGGGCCGACGACGTACTGCTCGATGAAGTCCATCGGCGCGGCCAGCGCGCCCGCCTTCAGCTGCTTGGCCAGGTCGGCGGCTTCCTGCTGGCTCAGGCCGGTGGTCTGGAAATCCTTGCCGAACACGCCCTGGATGGTCGAGGAACTGATCACCCGTTCCTCGATGCGCGAAGACGGCACTTCCTTGCCGTCGACCGTCGTGGTGGTCGGGATGCGCTCGACGTAGACGATGCCCAGGCGCTTGCCGACGTTCTCCAGCGTGTGGTCGAACATGCGCTTGCCGCCGGCGCTGTTCAGGGTGATGCTCACCGACGGCGAGCCGGTGCGCGCGTCGGTCTGCGGCACGGCGTTGATCAGCTGGTCGCCGGACACCAGCACGCGCTTGGACAGCAGCAGCGGGCGGCGGTACTGGTCGTAGTAGATGCGCGAATCGGCCGGGATGTTGCCGCTGGACAGCGCCGCGGCGGCGGTCGCCTCGTCGCCGGTCACCGCGCGGAACTCCAGCGTGGCGGTCGCGCCAATCTGGCGCTTGGCCTCGGCGGTGTCCTGCAGGCCGGGCAGTTCCACCACCAGGCGGTCGGTGCCCTGGCGCTGCAGCACCGGCTCGGACACGCCCAGGGCGTTGATGCGGTTGGCGATGACGTTGCGGTTCTGCTCGATCGCCTCGGTGGCGATACGGCTCAGGTCGCCCTGGTCCAGCTTGACCTCAAGACGCTGGCCGTCGACGCGGACATCCGGCGCGTTGCCCGCCGTGCCGCCATTGCCGGTCAACGTGGTGGTCACCAGGTCGCGCGCCTTCGACACGTCCGCATTGGCGCCCAGGTTGACCACGATGGCGTCGACGCCGCTGCGGTTGACCGCGGTATAGGCGATGCCGCTGTCGCGCAGGGTCTGGCGGATGTTGTCCAGGTAGGCATCCACGCGCTTGTCCAGCGCGGCCTTCTGGTCCACCTGCATCAGGAAGTGCACGCCGCCCTGCAGGTCCAGGCCCAGCGACATGGGCCGGGCATGCACCCATTCGAGCCATGCCGGCACGGTGGAGGCCAGGTTCAGCGCGGTGTTGTAGCCGTCGCCCAGCGCATCGCGCACGCCGTCCGCCACCCGGGTCTGCAGGTTGGCGTCGGCCAGCCGCACCAGCAGCTGGCCGTCCGCGGATTCGACCGCCTTGGGCGCGACGCCCATCTGCTCCAGGGTGGCGTCGACCTTCTGCCGCACGCTCGCATCGACCGTGCTGCCGCGGTTGGCGGTGACCTGCACCGAGGGGTCCTGCGGGTACAGGTTGGGCAGCGCGTAAAGCACGCTGAGCAACAGCACCACGACGATGACGACGTATTTCCAGCGCGGGAATTCGAGCATTGAGGCGTTTCCGGACGGTGCCCCGGGCGAAGGCGCGAAGCGCCGCGAACCGGGTCGCCAAACCCGGATTCCGCTTCGCTTCATCCGGGCTACGGCATTGCAGGGGTAAGGAAGATCAGGCGGACTTCAGCGTGCCCTTGGGCAGCACGTTGCCGACGGCGCCCTTCTGCACGCGCACGCGCACGTTGTCGGCGATCTCGACGGTGACGAAGCTGTCGCCCACGTCGGTGACCACGCCGGCGACGCCGCCGCTGGTGATCACTTCGTCGCCCTTGTTCAGCTTGTCCAGCATCGCGCGGTGTTCCTTCTGCCGCTTCATCTGCGGGCGGATCATCAGGAAATACATGACCGCGATCAGGATGATCGGCATCAACAGCATGCCGAAGCCGCCGCCGGCGGGAGCCGCGCCGCCCGCGGTCTGGGCTTGGGCGGCGGGGATCAGGAAATCGAGCAGATTCATCGTCAGGTCCATATCGGGGCCGAAAACAGCCGGGAATTATGCCATGGGGGCAGCCGGGCGTGTCCGCAAGTCCGGGAAAACCGGAAATCGCCCCATTTCCCCGTGCCCGGCGGATCCGGCTGCCGCCGCCCCCGCGAGCATCGCCCTACGGCACCCGTGCGGCGTAGAACGACCGCCGGAAGGCCTGGAAGGTTCCCGACGCGATGGCCGCGCGCATCCCGGCCATCAGCTGCTGGTAGTGCCAGAGGTTGTGCAGGGTGCCCAGCATCGGCGCCAGCATCTCGTTGCAGCGGTCCAGGTGGCGCAGGTAGGCGCGGCTGAAGCCGTTGCGGCAGGCATAGCAGCCGCAGCCGGGCTCGATCGGGTCCAGGTCGTGCTCGTACTTCGCATTGCGGATGCGCACGGTGCCGAACGAGGTGAAGTAATGGCCGTTGCGCGCGTTGCGGGTCGGCATCACGCAATCGAACATGTCCACGCCGCGCGCCACCGCCTCGACCAGGTCTTCCGGCCGCCCCACGCCCATCAGGTAGCGCGGGCGGTCCGCCGGCAGCTGCGGCGCGATGCGGTCCAGCGTGGCGTTGCGCTCGGCTTCGGTCTCGCCCACCGCGAGGCCGCCGATCGCGTAGCCGTCGAAGCCGATCGCCTTGAGGCCTTCCGCCGAGCGCGTGCGCAGGTCGTGGTGCACCCCGCCCTGCACGATGCCGAACAGCGCCGCGTCGTTGCCTTCGTGCGCGCGCTTCGAGCGCTCGGCCCAGCGCAGTGACAGTTCCATCGAGCGCTCGACCACGCGCTTGTCCACCGGCCTGCCGTCCACGTTCACCGGCGGGCACTCGTCGAAGATCATCACGATGTCGCTGTCCAGGACCTTCTGGATATGCATCGACTCCTCGGGCCCCAGGAACACCTTCGACCCGTCCACCGGCGAGGCGAAGGTCACGCCCTGCTCGGTGATCTTGCGCCGGTGCGCCAGCGAGAACACCTGGAAGCCGCCCGAATCGGTCAGGATCGGCTTGTTCCAGCGGGCGAAGCCGTGCAGCCCGCCGTGCTCCTCGATCACCTGCAGGCCCGGCCGCAGGTACAGGTGGAAAGTGTTGCCTAGAATGATTTCCGCGCCGAGTTCCTCGGTATGTTCCGGCAGGATGCCCTTGACCGAGCCATAGGTGCCCACCGGCATGAACGCCGGCGTCTCCACCGTGCCGCGCGGGAACGACAGCCGGCCGCGCCTTGCGGCGCCGTCGGTTTGCAGCAGATCGAATGACATGCGGCTCATCTGGAAATCTCCGCCATGTCAGCACAACACCATCGCTTTTGCTCGTCATTCCCGCTTTCACGGAAATGACGACGGATGAATTTTCGACAGTTCATTTCCCCGCCTCCGGGAACAACAGCATCGCATCGCCGTAGCTGAAGAACCGGTACTTCTCCCGCACCGCATGATCGTACGCAGCGAATATCCGCTCGCGCCCCGCGAACGCCGACACCAGCATCAGTAGCGTGCTTTCCGGCAGGTGGAAGTTGGTGACCAGCGCATCGACGCTGCGGATGCGGTAGCCGGGGAAGATGAATATCTGCGTTTCGCCGGCGAAGGGATGCAGTTCGCCGTCCTTCATCGCCGATTCCAGCGCGCGCAGCACCGTAGTGCCGACCGCGATCACGCGGCCGCCGTCGGCGCGCGTGCGGTGGATCCGCTGCACCAGTTCCGCGCCGACGTTCAGCCATTCGCTGTGCATCCGGTGCTCGCGGATGTCTTCCACGCGCATCGGCTGGAACGTGCCCGCGCCGACATGCAGGGTGACATGGCCGAACCCGACCCCGGCCTCGCGCAGGCGCTGCAGCAGGGCATCGTCGAAATGCAGACCAGCGGTCGGCGCCGCGACCGCGCCCAGCTCCTTCGCGAACACGGTCTGGTAGCGCTCGTCGTCGTCCGCGCCGGGCTCGCGCTGGATGTACGGCGGCAGCGGCAAGCGCCCCGCGTGCAGCAGCCAGTTTTCCAGCGCATCGGGCACATGGAAACGCAGCCGGTAGAACTCGCCGTCGCGGTCCAGCACTTCGGCCTCGCCGCCGGCATCCAGCGTGATGCGGCTGCCCGGCTTGGGCGATTTGCTTGCCCCGATCTGCGCACGCGCCGCGTTGCCCGGCAGCAGCCGCTCGATCAGGATCTCGACCCGCCCGCCGCTTTCCTTGCGCCCGAACAGCCGCGCCGGAATCACCCGGGTGTCGTTGAACACCAGCAGGTCGCCCGCGCGCAGCAGCTCCGGCAGGTCGCGCACATGCCGGTCC
Source organism: Pseudoxanthomonas sp. (assembly GCA_039807145.1). Classification (GTDB taxonomy): domain Bacteria; phylum Pseudomonadota; class Gammaproteobacteria; order Xanthomonadales; family Xanthomonadaceae; genus Pseudoxanthomonas_A. The sequence goes on from JBDHQQ010000084.1 coordinate 7,237, forward strand.
TCGAACGCGTCATCGCCCGGCGGCACCACCAGCAGGCGACTGGCCGAACGTTCCGGCAGCGGCGCCTGCGCGATCAGTTGCGGCGGCAATTCGTAATGGAAGTCGGATTTTTTCAAAGTCGTGGACGCAGGAATTTCAATAGAACGGCTTTTGTTGTTGCGGTTGCGGTTGCTTCTGCTTCTCCAAGCCCCGTCCGCAGCGGCGGAGACGGTGGGTAAACCCCGCAGGGGCGGCGCACATGGATGTGCGCCGCTTTCGTAGCCGCAGGATGCGGCTTACGAAAGTTCCCGCCGGCTCCGCGAACCCTTCGTGCGCAGCACGAAGGGCGCGAGGAAGGGTGTGCTTTCTTTGGTTACTTTCTTTGCACAAGCAAAGAAAGTAACCCGCCCATCAGGGCGGAACGCTCTTCAAAACAGCAAAAGCGAGAGCAGGAGCGATTCCCGCCTCCGCGGGAATGACGAGCCAAATGCGGACGAGCAAGAGCAACAATGCGTCATTGTACTTCGCCCGCTTATCTCTACCGCTCGAACTTGGTCGAAAGGATGATCGACGACGTCGTTCGCTCCACCCCCTCCATCGCCCCGATCCGGTCGGTCAGCGCATCCATCCCGTCCACCGTCGGCACCACCCCGATCGCGATGAAATCGTGCGAACCGCTGACCGAATGCAGCACCCGCAGCTCCGGCATCGCCCGCAGCGCAGCGGTCACCGTGGTCGCCTGCTTCGGATGCACCGTGATCATGATGTGCGCGCGGATGTGGCCGCGCTCGAAACTGTCGTCGGTCCGCACCGTATAGCCGCTGATCACGCCCTCGCGCTCTAGCCGCTCGATCCGGCTCTGCACGGTAGTGCGCGACAGCTTCAGCCGCCGCGCGATCTGCGCGGTCGAGGCGCGGGCGTTCTCTCGCAGCAGCGAGAGCAGTTGTTCATCGGTCGCATTCAGCTTCATCGCGGGCCCCGGATTCGTCGGATTGCCGAAATCGAAATGAAATCCGCACAAATCATATCTGTCTTGTGACGATTTTATCCAGATAATAGACGTTTGACCCTCCGGAGGAGCCCGCCATGACGACCCCGACCGCCAAACTCGCCCCGCTGCGCGCCCACGCCGGCCAGCGCCTGACCCAGGGCCTGGACGATGCCGCCGTGCAGCGCCTGGCCGCCGCGCACCCGCTGCTGGAGGCCGCCATCGACGCCGCCGTGGCCGAATACACCCGCCTGCGCGGCGAATTCGCCGAGCTGCTCGACCTGGACGAAACCGCGCAGCTGCGCGCCGTGCAGGCCGGCTACGTCAACTTCTACCCCGAGGACGCGGTGAACCCGTACATCGCCCTGGCCGCCCGCGGCCCGTGGGTGGTCACCCTGAAGGGCGCGGTGCTGTACGACGCCGGCGGCTACGGCATGCTCGGCTTCGGCCATACCCCGGCGGCGGTGCTGGAAGCGATGGCGCGCCCGCAGGCGATGGCCAACATCATGACCCCGAGCCTGTCGCAGCTGCGCTTCGACCGGGCCATGCGCAAGGAGATCGGCCACACCCGCAACGGCTGTCCGTACGCGAAGTTCCTGTGCCTGAACTCCGGTTCCGAATCGGTCGGCCTGGCCGCCCGCATCGCCGACATCAACACCAAGCTGCAGACCGACCCGGGCGCGAAGCACGCCGGCCGCGCGGTCAAGCGCGTCGTGGTCAAGGGCAGCTTCCATGGCCGCACCGAGCGCCCGGCGCTGTATTCGGATTCCTCGCGCCAGTCCTACCTGCAGCACCTGGCCAGCTTCCGCGGCGAGGATTCGGTGATCGCCATCGAGCCCTACGACGTCGAGGCGCTGAAGCGCGTGTTCGCCGACGCCGAGCGCAATCGCTGGTTCGTCGAGGCGGTGTTCCTGGAGCCGGTGATGGGCGAGGGCGACCCCGGTCGCAGCGTGCCGGTGGACTTCTACGCCGCCGCGCGCGAACTGACCCGCGCCCACGGCAGCCTGTTCCTGGTCGATTCGATCCAGGCCGGCCTGCGCGCCCATGGCGTGCTGTCCATCGTCGACTACCCCGGCTTCGAAGGCCAGGATGCGCCGGACATGGAGACCTATTCCAAGGCGCTGAACGCCGCGCAGTTCCCGCTGTCGGTGCTGGCGGTCAACGAGCGCGCCGCCGGCCTGTACCGCACAGGCGTGTACGGCAACACCATGACCACCAACCCGCGCGCGCTCGACGTGGCCTGCGCCACCCTGGGCCTGCTGACCCCGGAAGTGCGCGCCAACATCCGCCAGCGCGGTGCCGAGGCGGTGCAGAAGCTGGAAAAGCTGAAGTCCGAACTGGGCGGCCTGATCACCAAGGTCCAGGGCACCGGCCTGCTGTTCTCGTGCGAACTCGCGCCGCAGTTCAAGTGCTACGGCGCCGGTTCCACCGAGGAATGGCTGCGCATGCACGGCCTGAACGTGATCCACGGCGGCGCCAACTCGCTGCGCTTCACCCCGCACTTCGCGATGGACGCCGAGGAACTCGACCTGCTGGTCGGCCTGGTCGGCCAGGCATTGCGCGAAGGCCCGCGCAAGCAGCAGGCGCAAGCGGCCTGATTCGCGCAATCATCGATGCGACGCGAAAGCCGGCCCCGTGCCGGCTTTTTCGCAGGAGCGTTCTCGAGCGTGATCGGAACATCAGGCGATCTTGGGTTCCCGGTCCCGCGCGAGTCCGTGTCCAGCCCGCTGCGGCGACCCGCAGGCAATCGCAACGGGAAGGAGGTCGCGGCGCGGTCGCGCTCGAGAGCGCTCCTGCACGAAGGTGCACGTTTTGATGCAGACTTCCGGCACCGGATTCGGGAGTAACGCATGAAAGTCGTCGAAGTCCGCCACCCGCTGGTGCAGCACAAGATCGGCCTGCTGCGCGACGCCTCGCTCAGCACCAAGGGTTTCCGCGAACTGGTCACCGAACTGGGCACCCTGCTCGCCTACGAAGCCACGGCGGATCTGGAAACCGAGCCAGCGACGCAGCCCGGCTGGGCCGGGGAAGTTCCCGTGCGGCGCATCGCCGGCGCGAAGATCACCTTGGTGCCGATCCTGCGCGCGGGGCTGGGCATGCTGCCGGGCGTGCTGGCGTTGATCCCCGCGGCCAAGGTCAGCGTGGTCGGCCTGCAGCGCGACGAGGAAACCCTGCAGCCGGTGCCCTACTTCGAGAAGCTCACCGGCCGCCTGGACGAGCGCGATGCGCTGATCCTCGACCCGATGCTGGCCACCGGCGGCACCCTGATCGCGACCATCGACATGCTCAAGCGCGCCGGGGCGAAACGGATCAAGGGCATCTTCCTGGTCGCCGCGCCGGAAGGCCTGCGCGCGCTGGAAGCCGCGCACCCGGACATGCAGGTGTTCACCGCGGCCATCGACGAGCGCCTGAACGAGCACGGCTACATTTTGCCGGGCCTGGGCGACGCCGGCGACCGCATCTTCGGCACGCGGATCGGATAGCCGTTGTTTTTCCTCCTCCCATCGG
>JBDHQQ010000085.1:0-10654 GCA_039807145.1 Pseudoxanthomonas sp.
AGCCGGGAGTTCTCGGGGAATCCCTATGGTCGGACCCTGCACTTCGGAGTTCGGGAACACGCCATGGGCGGGATTGTGAACGGCATCGTGCTTTCGGGACTGACCCGGGCCTACTGCGGCACCTTCCTGGTGTTCGCCGACTACATGCGGCCCGCGGCCCGGCTGGCGAGTCTGTCGAAGCTGCCGAGCATCTTCGTGTGGACCCATGACTCGATCGGAGTTGGTGAGGACGGTCCGACTCATCAACCGATCGAACACCTGGCGTCGTTGCGCGCCATCCCTGGACTGGATGTGATCCGTCCAGCCGATGCCAACGAGACCGTCCATGCCTGGGCGAAGGCGCTACGCATCACCGACCATCCGACCTCGCTGATCCTGTCCCGCCAGGACCTGCCCGTGATCGAGCGGGGCGGAGGTTACGCCCCCGCCAGCATGACCGCCCGCGGCGGGTACGTGCTCGTCGACTCCAGTTCGGACAAGCCGCAGGTGATCCTGATCGGCACCGGCTCGGAGGTCGCGCTCTGCCTCGTGGCCCGCGACGTCCTCGAGGCGGAGGGGATCGGCACCCGGGTGGTGTCGATGCCTTGCCTGGAGTGGTTCGACGCCGAATCGGAGGAGTACCGGAACTCCGTCCTGCCCCAGGACGTCGCGACGGTGAGCGTCGAGGCGGGCATCGCCATGGGCTGGCGTGATCGGGTTGGCGCGAACGGAGAGATCGTCAGCACGTTGGCAGTAGAGTTGGGAGCCGCGCATGCAACTGTCAACTCATCAAGTCCCGCCACGACCCCCAAGGGCGCGCCCATGCAAACTGGCCTGATCCACCGGGTACTGCTCGCTTGCACCTGCAACCTCTTAAAGACCCGTCGGCACGTCGCGTGTTTACACACAGACGCCGCCCGTTGCCATGTCACCCATGGTCAGGGCGTGCAGCACCATGCAAGAAGCCTCCTTGCGAAAAGCGTACAACCCCCTGACTTCCCGCTTTCGGCGCGCATCCCAAGCACTTCGCTTGATCCGACACACGTAGAAATGCATGCGTAATTTAGATTTACGCTCAGGGAGCAACAATCGCGTGCTGCTCACCATTACTCACATTGCGTGAGCTTTGCCCTTTGCAACGGGAAGTAAATTTAGCTACATCGACCAGAAATACCGATGTTTACAGGCCACTGCAGGCCCCGCCGCCTATCCTGAATGGAATGCTGTCGTCGCAAAATCCTGCGAACGACTCTTCAATTCAGGGCTCGAACAAGTAGCCCGCACCCCTCATCGCGTGCAGAGGCAGCACTTCCCCGGCGTTGTCCAGACACTTCCTGCGCAGACGGTAAATCAACATCTCCAGCCTGTGCGGATCAAAGCCATCGACATCGCCGGTCAAATTCTTGATCAATGTCTCGCGAGATACCGGCTCATTGGGGGTCGCTGCCAGCACTCTCATGACTTGGCGTTCGGCCTGGTTCAGCGTCAAGGCGACCCCCAAGGGCGTCGACAGGGTCCAGCCATGGCGATCCAAGGCCCATCTCCCGGCCTGTAAGACCAGAGAATCATGATCATTGCGCCGCTGCCGGACGTTGCGTAATGTTTCAATTACCTCGTCCATTTCCGTCGGCTTGACCAGATAGGCGTCTACGCCAGCGCGCAGTCCGCGCACGCGATCTGCTGTCTTTCCCTGTCCGGTATACATGACGATACCCAATGACGGCGAAAGGCCACGCAAGTGCCGGGCGATCTCGATGCCATCGTCATCCGGTAACCCCACATCCAACAAGACGAGATCAAACGGCGCCTCGACCCACATGCGATAGAGCTGCAGTGCGCTGGCAAGCCCGATGGCGTCGAACCCTGCCCCACGCAGGACAGGTACCATGATGCTTTCATGGAGCTCTTCGTCGTCTTCGACAATCGCAAGGCGCGGTAACACGGGCATCTTCTCGAAGGCAGTTTTCTGGATCATGATATCGAATACCACGAGGATTTTTCGACGGGATTTGATTCCAGATGAAGTTGGCATTCGGCCCACGCTCGACTTGCCAGAATTCCTCCCTATATACCGCCCGGGTACCCCATGAATCCTTTCCTGCGTTGGCTGAACAACACTCCCATCGTCAATCCCGTCGATCGGCGAAATTCGCCTTTCCTTCAGGTGCTCCTGCTGTTCTTCGGTATCTTCGTTCCATTGAACAAAGCCCTCTTCTTGCATGCAGTCATCAGCGGCTCCTGGCAGCGGCCCGGGACTCTGCAACTATCCGCAGACATTGCCACCGATATTCTACTGGTTGCTACGGCATGGACGGCGCTGTGGTTGATCCGCCGCGGCGGCTTCCGAAAGGGCGTGATGCTGTTTCTGTCGGTTGCAGCCCTGTGCGTCGGCATCGCCTACGCCAGCGTGGGCTTGGCCAAGGTAGGGTTGGACCCAATTCCCCTGCTGCTCCTCTCGCTGTCTGGTCTTGTCATCGGTCGTCGTTCGCTTTGGATCATGCTGGGATCGCTCTCTGCGATGCTTCTAGCCTGCGTGGTGTTGGACCTGTTTCGCGTCCCTCCCGTTGCGCCAGCTGCGACGATCGGCAAGGCCATCTCCATTGCCGGCATCTGGCTGATCATCACGCTGGTACTTGATCGCACTGTTGCCGCGCTGCGCAAGAGCCTGGATGAGTCCGAACAGCGGGGCCAGGCCTTGGAACAGGCCAACGCGCATCTTCGCGAAGAGATTGCCGAGCGCGAGCGCACCCATGCGCAGTTGATTCATGCTCAGAAAATGGATACAGCTGGCCGCTTGGCCAGTGGACTTGCGCACGACTTCAACCATGTTCTGGCCGTCATCCTGGGGTACGCCCAGCAGCGAAACCAACTAGCCAATGAAGGCGGGGTGCCAGCGCTCGTTTCAACTTTGGATGGCATCGAGATGGCGACACGTCGCGCCATGGCCATCAGCAGGAAGCTGTTGAATTTCAGCCGATTGGAGGTTGCCCATCCGGAAAGATTCGACGCCTGCGCCGCGATGCGGGAGCTGCAATCAATGCTGCACCAGTTGCTGGGTAACCGGATTCGCTTGCTGATGGATCTTCCGCAGATGCCTTTGCCCATCCACATGGACAGGAATCAATTTGATTTGGTAATCCTCAACATCGCCGGAAACTCGCGTGATGCAATTGGCGAAGCGGGCACCCTCCGGATTTCCGCGTCTGGCGATTCCGGAACAAGTTTGTTCACGCTAACGATGTCAGACGATGGGCCCGGCATGTCGGAATTGATACAGGCACATGCTTTCGACCCCTTCTTTACCACCAAGCCCAGTGGCGAAGGAACCGGATTGGGGCTGTCGGTAGCGCGCGACATCGTGACCAAGGCCGGCGGCACGATCAACCTTGAATGTCCGCCTGAAGGCGGTACCGTCACGAGAATCGCGCTCCCCTTGTGCACGTGATCGCCAGCGATCGCGATCGCGTAAAAAACATCTGCTGCGAGTGCGCACGGCCAATATGCAGTCCGCAGGCGCTTGATTGACTTGGATACGAGCTGAAGCCGCAGAGATCGGAGTCTGTTCGGCGCTAGTGCTCTGTTGATTGGTTGAAAAGACCCCTTGGACCGCCTTGCCTCTCGGCCGCAACGCGCGCAGCTATACGCTGTGCAGCAGCGTCAACTTGCTGCCAGGTGCGTTCGAAGTCTGCTGCTTGTCCGTAATACGGGTCGGCGACTTCACCCAGCGCCTCGATCCCGGCCCAGTCGAGCAACAGCACGGCCCTGCCCGTGAGGCCGGCTGGTGCGACGCGGCGAGCATCACGCAGGTTCTGCGCGTCGGCGCACAGCAGCCAGTCGAAATCATGGAAATCGACCGCCTTCAACTGGCGTGCGCGCAAGCCGCCGATATCGACTCCGTGACCGCGTGCGCAGGCAATGGCGCGCCGATCAGGGGGTTCGCCGGCATGCCAGCCGCCGGTACCGGCCGAATCGGTTTCCACCCAACCCAGCCTGGCCGCGTCCAACCGCGCCCGCAGCGCGCCTTCGGCCATCGGCGAGCGACAGATGTTGCCCAGGCAGACCGTCAGCAGTTTCATCCGCCCTGCCCCGGCTCAAGGATCCGGGGGCGGGGCCTGCCCGGCCAGCCACGCTTCGGCCCGACGCAGGTCGTCTGCGGTATCCACGCCCGGCGGGAACGGTTCCGGCGTCATCGCCACCGCGATGCGGAAACCCGCCTCCAGTGCGCGCAGTTGCTCCAGCGATTCGATCTGCTCCAGCAGGCCCGGTGGCATCGCCGCGAAGCGACGCAGGAAACCGGCACGATAGGCATAGATGCCGATATGGCGCAGGCATAGGCCCGGCATCAGCTCGCGCCGGTCCAGGGCGAAGGCGTCGCGATGCCACGGAATGGGCGCGCGGCTGAAGTACAGCGCGTCGCCGCGCGCGTCGCGCACCAGCTTGACCGCGTTGGGATCGAAGAATTCCTCTGCATCGAGGATTTCCGCAGCCAGCGTGGCCATTTCCGCGCCGCTGGCTTCCAGCGTCTCCGCAACCTTGCGGATGCCGGCCGCCGGCGCGAACGGCTCGTCGCCCTGCAAGTTGACCACGATGGCATCGTCGGTCCAGCCGGCGATGTCCGCGCATTCGGCCAGCCGGTCGCTGCCGGAGGCATGGTCGGCAGCGGTCATGGCCACGCGCACGCCGCTGTTCTGCAAGGCATCGGCAATGCGTGCGTCGTCGGTGGCGACCCACGCTTCGCGCGCACCCGCATCGAGCGCACGCTGCGCGACGCGCAGCACCATCGGCACGCCGCCGATCTCGCGCAACGGCTTGCCCGGCAGGCGGGTCGAGGCATAGCGGGCGGGAATGGCGACGACGAAGTCGGTCATGGCGGTTTCGTGATTCGTGATTCGTGATTCGGGCGAAGCGTAACGGCTTTTTGCTCGTCATTCCCGCCTTCGCGGGAATGACGACTTCAAACAATGCCGCGCGAGCCTGTTTCGGCTTTCACCTGCCCCAACCTGTCCAACAGCGCTACCCAGAAAGCCTCTGGCAGTTCTGCGGTCACCGGCACGCTGAAATCCCAGTCGGTGGCGAATGGCGCGCACTTGACCGCGTCCTTTTCGGTCATCAGCACCGGCAGTTCGCTGCCGAAAACCAGATCCTCGCGAACATAACGATGATGGTCGTCGAACGCATGCGGCACCACGCCGAGGCCGTGTTCCCTCAACATCGAGAAGAATCGCTGCGGGTTGCCGATGCCGGCCACCGCATGCACGCGCTGGCCCGAAAACGACGACAGCGGGCGCAAACGTCCGCCGCGCATCGGCACGGCGCCTTCCACGCGCAGGCGCATCGGCCACTCGCCGAAGCCCGCTTCGCCCGGCCCCATGCCCAGGTTGAGCACGCGGAAATCGCATTCCGCGCCACGCTCGGCCGGCTCGCGCAGCGGTCCCGCCGGCAGCAGTCGGCCGTTGCCGTAGCGGCGCGCGGCGTCGATCACCTCGATCTCGACGTCGCGCCGCAGGCGGTAATGCTGCAGGCCGTCGTCGCAGACGACCACGTCGCAGCCCGCCACGGCCAGTTCGCGTGCGGCGGCGACCCGATCGCGATCCACGCGCACGCGTGCGCCGGTGCGGCGCGCGATCAGCACCGGTTCGTCGCCACCTTCGTCGGGCGAGGTCTTCGCATCGACCCAGCGCGGCGTCGCTTCATCGGCACGGCCGTAGCCGCGACTGGCGACGCCGGGATTCCAGCCGGCCTCGCGCAGGCGCTGCACGATGGCCACGGTCAGCGGCGTCTTGCCGGTACCGCCGACGCTGACGTTGCCGACCACGACCACCGGTACGCCGACCCCCTGCGATTTCAGCGTGTTCCTCGCGAACAGGCGCCGGCGCAGCGCGACCACGCGCGCATACACGGCGGCCAGTGCCTGCGCATGCGCGGGAACCGGCGCGTCGCCGAACCAGTATTCCGGCGTTTGTCGCTTCGACTTGCTCACTCGGCCTCGCGGAACTGCATGCCGTGCAGGTGCGCATACAGCCCGCCGTGCGCCAGCAGCTCGGCGTGGGTACCCTGCTCCACCAGCCGACCCTGGTCCAGCACCAGCACCTGGTCGGCGTGCTCGATGGTCGACAGCCGGTGCGCGATGACCAGCGTGGTGCGGTCGGGCATCAGTTTCTGCAGCGCGTTCTGCACCAGGCGTTCGGATTCGTTGTCCAGCGCGGCGGTAGCCTCGTCGAGGATCAGCACCGGCGCGTCCTTCAGCATCGCGCGGGCGATGGCCAGGCGCTGGCGCTGGCCGCCCGAAAGCCGCCCGCCCTTGGCGCCGATCTGCGCCTGCATGCCCTCGGGCAGCGCTTCGACGAATTCCATCGCGTTGGCGCCGCGCACGGCCTGGTCCAACGCCTGCGATTCGGACTGCGCCAGTTCGCCGTAGGCCACGTTGGCGGCGACGCTGTCGTCGAACAGCATCACCTGCTGCCCGACCAGCGCGATCTGCCGGCGCAGGTCGGCCAGGCGATAGTCCTGCACGGCATGGCCGTCGAGCAGTATCTGGCCGCCCTCGGGCTCGTAGAAGCGCGGGATCAGCTTGACCAGCGTGGACTTGCCGCTGCCCGAGCGGCCGACGATGGCGGTGACCGTGCCGGGCCTGGCGACGAAGCTGACGCCTTCGATGGCCGCACGCGGCGCGCCCGGATAGCGTGCGGTGACGTTGCGGAATTCCAGCTGCCCTTGCGCACGCGTCAGCGGCAGCGTGCCCGAATCGGTTTCGTCCGGCGCATCCAGCACGTTGAACAGCCGCTCCGCCGAAGCCACGCCACGCTGCAGCATGTTCTGCACGTTGGTCAGCTGCCGCAGCGCGGGAATGATGCCGGCCATGGAAAGCAGCAGGGTGAAGAACGCACCCGCGGTCAGCCGGCCGGCCTGCGCCTCGATCCCGGCAATCAGCAGCAGCACGGCCAGGCCGACGGCGCCCATGGTCTGGACCACGGCAGTCGCCACGCCGCGCGTGGTTTCCACCTTCATCGCCAGGTTCAGGTTGATGTCGGCCAGGGCGCGATAACGCGCCGTTTCCGTGCCTTGCGCGCCATACACCTTGACTTCCTGCTGGTTGGACAGCGCCTGGTCGGCGGCCTGCAGCAGGACACCGCTGCTTTCCTGGATGCGATGGCTGACCTTGCGGTAGCGGCGCGCCACCTTGTTCATCACCCAGGCCAGCGGCGGGGCCAGCAGCAGGATCGACAGGGTCACCAACCAGCTCGTCCACAGCATCACCCCGAGCAGGAACAAGGCCTGCAGGGCCTGCTGGACCATGACCTTCATCGCATCCACGGCGGCCTGCGAGACCTGGTCGCTGTCCGAGCCCAGCCTGACCAGCATGGACGGCACCGGTTCGGCATCGAAGCGCAGCCCGGACATGCGCAGGTACTTGCCCATCACGCCCACGCGCAGGTCGCGCGCGATGCTGCGCGCCGAGCGGCCCATGGCCAGGTCCGTTACCAGGCCCGCAATGCCGCGCACCAGGAACACCAGCACGATCAACGCGGGCAGCATCCAGATGTTGTCGACATCGCGCGCTTCGAAGGTGCGATTGGTGATCGGCTCCATCAGCTTGGCGAAGGCCGCGCTGCCGCCAGCTTCGATCAGCGCGGCCACGAAGGCCAGCGCCAGCAGCCCCCGGTACGGCCGGGCGAAACCCAGCAGGCGCCGGTAGGTTTGCCAGGACGACGGCTTGTCGGTCACCGCTTGGTCTCCGGCGCGGTGGCGAACTGCACGTTGCGGAAGCCCAGTTGCCCCAGCACGTCCAGCGCGGTGATCACCGCCTGGGTCTGCGCGCGGGCGTCGGCGCGCAGCAGCACCGGGCGGGCGTGGTCGTCGCCGCCGAGCTGCGCGACGGCCTGCTTCAATGCATCGGCGTCGGTGCGCAGCACTTCGTGGTCGCCGACGAAATAGCGGCCTTCGGCATTGATCAGCAGGCTGAGCGGCTGCGACCGGGTTTCGGTCGGTTCGCCGGTCGCGGTGGGCAGTTGCAGCTTCAGCGTGGAACGCGCGTCGAAGGTGGTGGTGACCACGAAGAAGATGATCAGCACCAGGATCACGTCGATCAACGGCACCAGGTTAATCTCGGGTTCGTCGTGGGCGCGGTCGTCGCGGATGCGCATGGCGTCGGCTGCTTCAGCGCTTGGCCGCGCGCACGCGGGCCAGCGCGCCGTTGTTGTCGTCCAGCGCGTCCAGTAGCGCGGTCGCCTCCTGTTCCATCTCGATCACGTAGCCGGCGACGCGGCTGCGGAAATGTCGATGGAACATCAGCGCCGGGATCGCCACGATCATGCCGGTCGCGGTGCAGACCAGGGCCTTGCCGATGCCGCCGGCCAGCTGGTTCACGTCGCCGATGCCGTGGTCGAGGATGCCGAGGAACATCTGGATCATGCCGACCACGGTGCCGAACAGGCCCAGCAGCGGCCCGGCCGCGGCGATGGTGCCCAGCGCGTTGAGGAAGCGCTCCATGCGATGGACCTGGTGGCGGCCGGTGTCCTCGATGCGCTCGCGGATCAGCACGCGCGGACGATCGCGCACGTCCAGCGCGGCGGCCAGCAGCGCGCCCAGCGGCGAGTCGCGACGCAGGGTTTCGACATGGGCCGGGTCCAGCTTGCCGCTGGCCGCCCAGCGCCGCACCTCGTCGCCGAGGCCCGGCGGCAGGACTTCCTTGCGCCGCAGCGTCCAGAACCGTTCCACCACGATGGCCAGGGCCAGCACCGCCAGCAGCAACAGGGGAATCATCGGCCAACCGCCGGCCTTGACCAGTTCCAGCACGCAATCCTCCGGCCACGGGCCGCCAAGCGAAGGCCATAGGATAGTTCATGACCGCCGGCGCCGTGGCGACGTCAGTCGCGGCGCAGCGCCGCCGCATCCCACAGCCGCGCCTGCCAGCGCCGGCGTTCGCGCACGCTCAGGCCCTGCCCGTCCAGCCAGACCGTGAGCGCCCCGCTGCCGGCGGTGTCCAGCACCTCCGCGCCGGCCTCGCGCCAGCGTTCCACTACCTGCGCGCGCGGATGGCCGAAGCGGTTGCCATGGCCGGTCGATACCAATGCCAGCTTGGCCTGCGTCGCGGCGACGAAGGCCGGATCCGACGAACCGGCGCTGCCGTGGTGCGCGGCCAGCACGACGTCGGCGCGCAGATCGCGCGTGGTGCGGCGGACCAGCTCGCGTTCGACCACTTCACCGATGTCGCCGGTCAGCAGCGCAGCGCCGTGCGCCGTCTCGATCCGCAGCACGCAGCTGGCCTCGTTCTTCAGGTACGGGAAGTGCGGGGTGGGATGCAGGAAACGGAACTTCACCCCGTCCCATTCCCAGCCCTGCCCCGCCACGCAGGCGCGCCGGGCAGGCACGGGCGCACCTTCCGGGGCCAGGCTGTCCGCCACCGGCACGCCGCGCCGGACCGCTTCGAAACCGCCGGCATGATCGTTGTCGCCATGGCTGACCACGACGCGATCCAGCGTAGCCACGCCCAGCGCGTGCAACGTCGGCAATACCGCGCGTTCGCCGGCATCGAATCCGTCGCGCACCGCCGGACCGGTGTCGTACAGCAAGGCGTGGCCGCGGGTACGCACCAGCACCGACAGGCCCTGCCCCACGTCGATCACGGTCAGCTGCGCCGCGCCCGCCTCGGGCAGGCCGCGGTCCGGCCACAGCATCGGCAGCCACAGCAGCGCCGCCAGCGCCTTGCCCGGCACGCCGCGCGGCAGCAGCAGCCAGAACGCGCCCAGCAGCGCGAGCGGCAGTGCGAACCACGCCGGTTCGGGCAGCCAGTACAGGGCGAAGCGGCTTCGCGCCAAGGCCAGGAACCCCTGCCAGCTCGGTTCGAAACACGCCGCCGCCAGTTGCCATGCCCAGTCGCCCCAACCGGCGCGCAGCACGTCCAGCGCCGTGCCGAGCAACGACAGCGGCACCACCACCAGGCTCCACCACGGGATCGCCGCCATGTTCGCCAGCGGTCCGACCAGCGAGGCCTGGCCGAACAGCGCCACGGTCAGCGGCAACAGACCCAGCGTGGCCACGCCCTGCGCGGACAGGAATTTGCGCCACAGCGGCAGCCGGCGTTCGCCCTGCAGGCACCACGCCAGCCAGGCGACGCCGGCGAAACTGAGCCAGAAACCCGCCGCCAGCACCGCAAGCGGATCCCAGGCCAGCACCGCGACCAGCGCCAGGGCCAGCGCTTCCGACACGCGCAGCGGCCTGCGCCCGCAGCGGGCCAGCACCGCCACCGCGATCATCAGGCAGGTGCGCAGCGTCGGCAGCGCGAAACCGGTCGCCGCCGCGTAGCCCGCCGCACCCAGCAAGGCCAGCACCGCGGCGGCCTGCGGCCGCGGAACGCGCCGGGCGAGCGTCGGGAACAATCGCCACAGCCCACCACCGAGCAAGGCGCAGAATCCGGCGACCAGGCCGACATGGAAACCGGAAATCGCGATCAGGTGGGTCAGCCCGGTCGCGCGCAGCGCCTGCCAATCGTCGTCGTCGAGGAAACGCGTATCGCCCAGCGCCAGCGCACGCACGAAGCGCGACGAGGCTTCCGGCGTGCCGGCGGCGATGCGCGCGGACTCGCGTTCGCGCCACGCCTGCAGGCCGGAGGGCGGCGCGAGCTGGCGGGCGCTCTCCGGGGCCACCAGATAGCCGGTCGCGGCGGTGCGCTGGG
>JBDHQQ010000086.1:0-10585 GCA_039807145.1 Pseudoxanthomonas sp.
CGCTGAAGCCGCTGAACATGTTCGCGCCGCTGCCCATCGGCCTGGTGCTGCTGGCCGCCTCGCTGGCCTATTTCCATTTCTTCGGCCGCCGCCTGCTGCGCGAAAGCAGCGGCGACAGCACTACCCCGACGCGCACCCAAAGCTACTTCGCCCAGACCTACGGCATCGACGGCGACATCCACGAACTGACCGTCACCGTCGACAGCCCGCTGGTGGGCATGAGCGTGGGCGACGTCGAATCGCAGATCGACGCGCCCCTGCTGCTGGCCCTGCACTCGGGCGACGAGTCGCGGCTGGCGCCGCCCGCGGACACGCGCATCTGGGTGGACACCGTGATGGGCGTGATGGGCGAGCGCCAGCAGGTCGCCGACTTCGCGCAGAAGAACTTCCTGAACCTGTCCTCGCGGCTGCGCCGGTTCGGCGACCTGTTCAACCCCAGCCACGCGGGCATTTCCGAAGTGGTGATCCCGCCCACCTCGCGCTTCATCGGCAAGACCGCCGGCGAGCTGCGCCTGCGCAAGCAGTACGGCCTCAGCCCGCTGGCGATCAACCGCGACAAGCACGTGCTGAACGAGGACGTGCGCAACATCCCGATCCGCGCCGGCGACATCCTGGTGCTGCACAGCATCTGGACCGACCTGGCGGAAGCGGCGAAGAGCCGCGATTTCGTCGCGGTGACCGACTTCCCGAAGGGCGAGCAGCGCCCGCACAAGTTCAAGATCGCGATGGCGATCTTCGCGGCGAGCATGCTGCTGGCGCTGTCCTCGCGCATCCCCACCTCGATCGCGCTGATGACCGGCGTGGCCGGCATGCTGGTGGCCGGCGTGCTGAAGATGGACGAAGCCTACGCCGCGATCAGCTGGAAGACCGTGTTCCTGATGGCCTGCCTGATCCCGCTGGGCTGGGCGATGGATTCCAGCGGCGCGGCGGCGTGGGTCGCCGGGCACAGCATCGACCGCCTGCCGCAGGGCATGCCGCCGTGGCTGATCGAACTGGCGCTGGCACTGTTCACCACCGCGTTCTCGATGGTCATCAGCCACGTCGGCGCGACCATCATCATGGTGCCCATCGCGATCAACCTGGCGCTGGCCGTGGGCGGCAACCCCACCGCGTTCGCGCTGATCGTGGCGCTGTCGGCGTCGAACAACTTCACCACCGCCTCCAACCCGTCGATCTCGATGATCGTCGGCCCGGCCGGCTACACCGTGCGCGACATGTGGCGCGCGGGCGGGCCGCTGACGGCGATCTACACGGTGATCGTGGTGCTGATGGTGAACCTGCTGTTCTGGTGGAGCGGGCGCGGGGGTTGATCCGACGCGATCCGCTGGCTGGCACGCCACCCGGATCGGCGTGAGAATGGATTCCACCTCTTTCCCGTAACTCCTTCCCGGCCGTGCAACCCTCTCGGACGAACGCAACGGTGTGTAAGCGCGCAGCGCAGTACGGCGCGCTGCTGGCCGGCGCCGCGCTGTTCCTGCAGTGGCTCGACTACCAGCGCCTGGCGCGCACGCAGTGGGCGGAATTCCAGTTGGCGCTGGTCGCGGTGGCCTTCCTCGCCCTCGGCGTCTTCGTCGGCGCCCGCGCCTTCGCCCGTGCGCGGCGGCCGGAACCCTTCGACGGCAATCCGCAGGCGCAGGCTTCGCTGGGCATCAGTGGGCGCGAACTCGAAGTCCTGAGGGAAATCGCCGCCGGCCATTCCAACAAGGAGATCGCCAAACGGCTGCACATCGCGCCCAACACGGTGAAGACCCACGTCGCCAGCCTGTACGCCAAGCTCGGCGCCCGCCGCCGTACCGATGCAACACGGCGCGCCCGCGAGCTGGGCCTGCTGGCCTGACAAGGCCCAGGAAAACGTCCGATCCGGCCGGAATCCCCCTTTCGGCCGATTGCGCCGCAGCGCCGGCAGGCCGTCAATGGGCCGCCCTTCCACTGCCAGGAGAACCCCGATGCTGAAGAAGATGCTGTCCTACGGCGCCGTCGCCGGCCTGATCGCCGGCGGCGTGCTGTCCGCTATCGTCCTCGCGCCTGGCGAACACGGCGCGCCCGGCGCTTGGGCGATGCTGGTCGGCTATCTGACCATGCTGGTCGGGCTGAGCCTGGTGTTCGTGGCGATCAAGCGCCATCGCGACGAAGCCCTCGGCGGCATCATCCGCTTCTGGCCGGCGTTCGCGCTGGGCCTGGGCGTCAGCTTCGTCGCCAGCGTGATCTATGCGCTGGCCTGGGAGACGGCGCTGGCCGTCAGCGGCATCGATTTCGCCGGCAGCTACGCCCACGCGATGATCGAACAGCAGAAAGCCAAGGGCGTCAGCGGCGAGGCGCTGGCGAAGCTGGTCGCCGACATGGAAGCGTTCAAGGCCGACTATGCCAACCCGGCCTACCGCTTGCCGATGACCTTCACCGAGATCTTCCCGGTCGGCGTCGTCGTTTCGCTGGTTTCGGCCGCCGTGCTGCGCAACCCGCGCGTGCTGCCGGCGCGGCGCGGCTGACGCAGAGGCGCTGTTGCCGGCAAGGCGAGCAAGTACGGCGGCTAGGCCAGCCGCACTTGCCCGTCGACGACTTCCACCGCCACCGCACGCAGCGCATCGCCGCGGCACGGGCCGGCGACGCAGTGGCCGTTTTCCAGTTCGAACGATGCGCCGTGCGCGGCGCAGACCAGCAGGCCTTCCCTGCTCTTCAGGAACTTGCCCGGCGCCCAGTCGAGGCGGCGGCCGGCGTGCGGACAGACGTTCAGCCACGCGCGGACCGCGTCGCCGTCGCGATACAGGATCAGCGATTCCGCATCGCTGCCGAACAGCGCCTCGGCCTCGGCGAAACCGCCGTCTTCCAGCGCGTCGAGGGCCACCAGCGTGCGTTCTGTCGAAGCCACGGTTTAACGAAATCCTTGCACTGTCATCCGAGCGTCATCCGATACTGCCGCACCGGACACCACCGCATTCTGGCACGACCCGCCCCGATGTTCAGCAAAGCCTACCGTTTCGATTTCGCGCGCAGCCTGTTCGCACCGCGCAAGCCGCGCCATCCGCTGCTGCGCCTTGCGCTGGGCCTGGTCGGCGTCGCCCTGCTGTGCCTGCTGGTGGTGGTGGGCGTGTTCGTCGGCGCGGCGATGATTACCGGCGGCCTGCTGTTCAAGCTGCTGCGCCAGCGCGGCCGGCCCATCGTCGCCAACCCGCGCGTGGTCGACGGCGAATACCGCGTGCTGCGCAAGCCCGTGCTGCCGCTGTCGCGCTGAACCTGTCGCGGCCCCGTACACTGTCGCGTCCCTCCGACGGCGCGACGCGATGACCGACCTGATCCCCGCCCCCGCGCAACCGCGCATCCCCGTCCGCGGCGGCGGCACGTTTCCGGTGCGCCGCATCTACTGCGTGGGCCGCAACTTCGCCGACCACGCGCGCGAAATGGGCGCCGCGGCGCCCGCATCGAAAACCGCTCGCGGCCAGCCGGTGTTCTTCCACAAGCCGGCCGACGCCATCGTCATCGGCAACGCCGCCGTGCCCTACCCGCCGGCGACCCGGGAGCTGCACCACGAAGTCGAACTGGTCGTCGCGCTGGGCCGCGATGCCCCGCCCGGCGTGCTGGCGCGCGAAGACGCACCGCCACTGGTGTTCGCCTACGGCATCGGCCTGGACCTGACCCGTCGCGATCTGCAGGCGGCGGCCAAGGCCAAGGGCCTGCCGTGGGACACCGGCAAGGGCTTCGACCATTCCGTACCGATCAGCGAACTGGTGCCCGCGGCGCAGGTCGGTGCGCTGGCGGGACGCACACTGGCGCTGCGCGTGAACGGCGATGTGCGCCAGCACGGTTCGCTGGACGACCTGATCTGGGACGTGCCCGACATCCTGCACGAGCTGTCGAAGCTGTACGCGCTGAAGGCCGGCGACCTGGTGTTCATGGGCACGCCGGCCGGGGTCGGCCCGCTGCATCCGGGCGATGCCTTCACGGCTTCGCTGGACGGCATCGCCGAGCTGCGCGGAACCATCACCGCCGCCGCGGTATAGTCGGCGCGCAGGAACATCCGGCCTTCCGGGCCACAACAATCGCACGGAGATAACACATGGGTATGGTCAGCGAATTCAAGGAATTCATCGCCCGCGGCAATGTGCTCGACATGGCCGTCGGCGTGGTCATCGGCGGCGCGTTCGGCAAGATCGTCACCTCGCTGGTCGACAAGATCATCATGCCGTTCGTCGGCCTGCTGACCGGCGGCGTGGATTTCTCCAAATGGTCGATCACGCTGAAGGATGCGGCGGTCGATGCCGCCGGCAACGAAACCGCGCCCGCGCTGGTGCTGGGCTTCGGCGATTTCGTCAACACCATCATCCAGTTCCTGATCATCGCCTTCGCCATCTTCCTGGTGGTCAAGGCCGCCAACCGGGTGAGGAAGCCGGCCGACGTCGTGGCCGCGACGCCCGAGGACGTGCTGTTGCTGCGCGAGATCCGCGATTCGCTGAAGAAGTAGCCACTGCCTGCACGACACGCCGAAGCCGCGGGTTGCTAGACTCGCGGCTTCGTCGTTTCCGGAGACCTGCGATGCGCCGCACCGCGCTGTTCCTCGTCCTTGCCGCCTTCGCCGCCACCGGCGTCGCCGCCGAACGGGCAACCCGCATTCCCGATTCCGCGCTGGCCATCGCGGGCACGCTGCGCGACAAGGCGCTGGCCGACGACACCGGCTGGAAAGTGGTCGAATCGTTGACCACCGAGGTCGGCCCACGTCCCGCGGGAACCGACGCCGATGCACGCGCCGTGGCATGGGCGAAGGCGAAGTTCAAGGCACTGGGCTACGACAAGGTGTGGATCGAGCCGGTCACGTTCCCGAAGTGGGTGCGCCGCAGCGAACACGGCGAAGTGCTGGGCGCACATGCGCAGCAGCTGGTGCTGACCGCGCTTGGCGGCAGCCCCGGCGGCACGGTCGAGGGCGAAGTCGTGCGCTTTGCCGACCTGGCCGCGCTGCAGGCGGCGCCTGCGGGCTCTCTGGCCGGCAAGATCGCCTTCGTCGATTACCAGATGCAAAGGAAGCGCGACGGCAGCGACTACCGCAATGGTGGCGGCGTACGCTGGGCCGGCCCGTCGGCCGCGATCCGCAAGGGTGCAGTCGGCTTCCTGATGCGCTCGGCCGGCACCGAAACCTCGCGCTCGCCGCACACCGGCGGCACCGGCTACGAGCAAGGCCTGACGCCGATTCCCGCCGCCGCGCTGTCCACCATCGACGCGGCCCAGCTGGCGCGACTGGTCGCGCTGGGCCCGACCCGCGTGCGGCTGGCGCTGGACTGCGGCTTCGATGGCGAATACACCTCGCACAATGTCATCGGCGAGATCACCGGATCGCAGCATCCGGACGAAGTGGTGCTGATCGGCGGCCACCTCGATTCCTGGGACCATGGCACCGGCGCGATCGACGATGCCGCCGGCGTGGCGATCAGCATGGCCACCGGCGCGCTGCTGAAGCCGCTCAAGCCCGCGCGCACGATCCGCGTGGTCGCCTTCGCCAACGAGGAACAGGGCCTGTGGGGCGGGCGCGCCTACGCCGGCAAATACGCCAAGGACGTCGCCAGGCATGTGATCGCCGCCGAAAGCGACTTCGGCGCCGGCCACATCTACGGCTTCGACAGCAGCGCGCGCGACGCGCAGCCCGAGGCGTTGCAGCAGATCATGCAGGTGCTGGCGCCACTGGGCATCGAATGGCTGCCGAAGCAGGGCGATCCCGAATCCGACATCGGTCCGATGGCCGAACAGGGCATGGCCTGGGCATGGCTGGGCCACGACGGCACCCACTATTTCGACCTGCACCACAACGCCGACGACACGCTGGACAAGATCGATCCGAAGGACCTGGCGCAGAACGTCGCCGCCTACGCGGTGTTCACCTGGCTGGCCGCGCAGGCCGACGGCGGCTTCGGCAGCGTGCCGAAGGCCGCGGATTAAGCGGCATCCGGATACCGTGGCGCGGAGCTTGCCGCGCTGCTCCTGTTTCTTTGCGACATCGGCACGAAAGACAGCGGGGCAAGCCTCGCTCTACGGGAGCGAACGCCGCCACTCGGCGAGGAACACCGCCGTCGCTGCCGCCACGTTGAGGCTTTCGACCACGCCGCTGCCGGGGATGGACAGGCGCGCATCGCAGGCCGCGGCAAGCTGCCGGTCCATGCCCTCGCCTTCCGCACCCATCACGTAGACCAGGCGCTGCGGCAACGTCTGTGCGAACAGGTCGTCGCCACCTTCGACGACGGTAGCGGCCAGCGCGAATCCGGCTTCGCGCAATTGCGCCTGCGCCTGCGAGGCTTCCGGCAGGCGCACCAGCGGCACCGCTTCCGCACCCCCTTCCGCCACGCGCGCGGCGGCGCCGGACAGCGCCAACGTCGACGACTGTGGCAACAGGATCGCAGCCACGCCGAAATGCGCGGCCGAACGCAGGATCGCGCCGAAGTTGTGCGGGTTGCCGACGCCGTCCAGCCACAGCGCCAACTGCGGGCCCGCAGGCAGCGCGCGCAGCCATTCGGACAATGGCAACGGCTCCGTCCGCAGTACGTCGGCGACTATGCCTTCATGGTGCCCACTGGCGGCGAGCTTGTGCAGGTCGGCTTCCTCGACCACGCGATAGCCGATACGGTTTTTCACGCACCACGCCAGCAGCGGCTTCAGTTCTGCGATGCGCGCCTCGGCCAAATAAACCTTGCGGATGGCCTCGGGACGCCTGGCGAATACGGCGCGCACGGCATTCAGGCCGTACAGGCGCAATTCGTTTCTTTGCCCTTCGCCTTTGAGCCCTTCCCCCTTGACGGGGGAAGGGTTGGGATGGGGGTGCGCCGAAGCCCGCTCACGCGAACCCCATGGAGATCTTCCCGAAGCCAAAGTTCCCTGATGTTTTTTCAATGCAGCCTCGATCGCCTGAATCAAGCCGCACCGCGCAGTGGCGTAGGCCTGAATGAATTGTTGGGCGCGCCCATCACGAACCGTCGAATAAGCATTGCCGTAACTGGAAGCGGGAGAACCGCATGAATGACACCCGGCAGGAACAACTTCCAGTTGCTAAACAAAGTGATGTCCACGAATGCCAAGCGATACTCCCAGAGAACGCCGGGTAGAATGGCGGCAACCAGATATGTCCAAAGTTTATCGGGACGCAGCTTGCACAATAGGTAGGCTGCGGGAACACACAGCAGCATGTTGATCAGGAAATCAGTGGAGAAAAGGACGCCCCTGAAGGAGGTGCCTGTGAATCCGTGCGATATGAGCCAATGTGGCAGGGGCGTGCAGAGGGCAATGTAGGCCCAAGCCCAAGTTAGTAGATCTGCGTGAATTGCCCCAATGAGGGTTGCAAGAAATACCGAGGTGGGAAGTGCTTGCGGCTTCATTCCAGTGACCTCCGATAGCGCCTAACGTCTGGTAAACGTCATCGACATTCGACAGCGCATCATGATTGGAAGCGCAGGATACGGAATTCCTGTTGGCACAGCCAATCGTCGTGCTGCGCAATCCGCCTCGCCGCCATGTTGCCCGCCATCGACTTCCAGCACCAGCCGGGCTTCCAGGCAGGCGAAATCGACTATGAACTTGCCGAGGAGTAGTTGACGACGGAATTTGAAGCCCGAGATTTGTCGTTCGCGCAGGATGTCCCAGAGACGGCGCTCCGCGTCGGTCATTTGCGTGCGGAGTTCGCGAGCGCGTTGTTTCTGCCAGTCGGACATGGCGGCATGGTAGCTGCACTCGACTTGTCCAGGATGCGGAAACTCATCGGATCCGGGACCACCCCCATCCCAACCTTCCCCCGTCAAGGGGGAAGGAGCCAGAAGCAAAAGACAAAGGGCTTCAGACTGATGGGTCTTCGAGAATCCTGCGCACCTTGGCGAACACGCGCAGGTCGTGCAACTGGCCACGCTTGAACACCGCCGCGCGTTGCAGGCCTTCTTCGACGAAGCCGTTGTTGTGCAATACCCGCGCAGAACCCTGGTTGAAATCCAGCACCGTGGCCTGCAGGCGATGCAACTGCAGCTCGCGCATCAGCCACGGCGCGTACACCCCGACCACGCGGGTCATGATGCCGCGGCCCCAATGCGCGCGCCCGAGCCAGTAGCCGAACTCGGCGGCGTGGCGGCGTTCGCCCGAACCCGGGCGCGCGCCGATGCCGCCACAGGCTTCGCCGTCGATTTCGATGGCGAAAACCGGGCCTTGCAGGTCGACCACGTGGCCGGCGAGAAAAGTTTCGCCGTCTTCGCGCGCATACGGGAACGGAAAGCGGTCGGCCAGGCCGCGTGAAACCTGCTCGTCGTTGGCGTGGCGGACCAGCGCGTCGAGGTCGTCCGCGCGCCACGGGCGCAGGCAAAACCCCTCGCCGCGCAGTTCGCGCTCAGCCATGGCCCCCGACCGGCGGCACTTCCGCATCGAGTTCGGCCAGCTTGTGCGCGACGGCTTCCGGCGACTTGGTGAACGGCGCCAGCAGCGAATAGAACGCCGGCACCACGAACAGCGACAGCAGCGTGGAGAACGCCACGCCGAACACGATCACCACGCCGATGCTGGAACGGCTGGCCGCGCCGGCGCCGCTGGACAGCATCAGCGGCAACGCGCCGCAGATCATCGCCACCGAGGTCATCAGGATCGGGCGCAGGCGCACCGCCGCGGATTCGACGATGGCCTCGGCCACGCTGCGGCCCTCGTCGCGCAGCTGGTTGGCGAACTCGACGATCAGGATGCCGTTCTTCGCCGCCAGGCCGACCAGCATGACGATGCCGATCTGGCTGTACAGGTTCAGGCTGGCGCCCCAGACCGACAGGCCGATCAGCGCGCCCAGCATGGCCAGCGGCACGGTCAGCATGATCACCAGCGGATGCAGGAAGCTTTCGAACTGCGCGGCCAGCACCAGGAACACCACCAGCAGGGCCATACCGAAGGTGAAGAACACCGCGCCGCTGGACTTCATGAACTCGCGCGATTCGCCCTTGTAGTCGAGCTGCGCCTCGGGCGGCAGTTCCTCGGCGGCCAGGCCGCGCAGGTAGGTCAGCGCCTCGCCGACGGTGTAGCCCGGCGCCACGCCGGCGCTGAGGGTGATCGCGCGCATGCGGTTGAAGCGGCTCAGCGTGCCGGCTTCGGCGTGCTCGGTCAGCGTGACCAGGTTGGACAGCGGAATCAGCCGCCCCGTCGTGGTGGATCGCACGTACAGGCCGGAGATGTCGGTCAGGCTGCGCCGGTGTTCCAGCGGCGCCTGCATCACCACGTAGTATTCCTCGCCATCCATTTCGTAGGTGCCGGCGCGCAGCGAACCGAGCATGATCTGCAGGGTGCTGCCGATGACCTGCACCGGCACGCCGAGGTCGGCGGCGCGCGCCTTGTCGATCTCGACGCGGACCTGCGGCAGGGTTTCCTTGTAGTCGGAATCGACGTTGAGCAGGCGCGGGTTCTCCTCCATCCGCCGCAGCATGCGGTCGCGCCACTGCGCCAGGGTCTCGTAGGTGGGGCCGCGCAGCACCAGCTGCACCGGCCGGCCGCCGCCGCGCACCAGGCCCTGGCGCACGTCGGAGGTGATGCGCACGCCGGGGATGTCGGCCAGTCCCTTGCGCACCTGTTCCATCACGTCCTGGGTGCTGACGTCGCGCTGCTCCCATGGACGCAGGAACACCGTGGCGCGGCCGCTGTTCATCGAGCCGCCGCCGCCGAAGCCGCCGGGCACGCGGATGATCACGCGCGAGATCGGCCGGTCGTCGCCGGTCATCGCCAGCAGGCGCTTCTCGATCTCGCTCATCTGCCCGACCATGTAGTCGTAGCCCGCGCCTTCCGGGCCGGTGGCCGACACGTTGAAGTCGCCACGATCCTCGGCCGGCGCCAGTTCCGACGGCACCAGCGCGAACAGCGCGCCGCTCAGCGCGAAGGTCGCCAGCATCACGCCGGCCAGCAGCCAGCCGCGACCGACCACCTTGCCGACCATGCCGCGGTACCAGCGGGTCAGCGCGTCCAGGCGGTCGTTGACCCAGTTGTTGAAACCCAGCTTGCGGGCGCCCCCGCCGGGCGCGTCCGGGCCTTGTGCGGACGCGTCCGCATGACGGTGCGGGCGCAGCAGGATCGAGCACATCATCGGCGTCAGGGTCAGCGCGACGAAGCCGGAAATGGCCACCGCGCCCGCCACCGCCACCGCCAGTTCGCGGAACAGGCGGCCGGTGTTGCCTTCCATCATCGCGATCGGCAGGAACACCGCGATCAGCACCACGGTGGTCGCGATCACCGCGAACGCCACCTGCCGGGTGCCGCGCTGCGCCGCCAGCAGCGGCGGTTCGCCCAGGTCGACGCGCCGCTGGCAGTTCTCCAGCACCACGATGGCGTCGTCCACCACCAGGCCGATCGACAGCACCAGCGACAGCAGGGTCAGCTGGTTGATCGAGAAGCCGCAGGCGTACAGCGCCATGAACGCAGCGGTGATGCACACCGGCACGGTCACCGCCGGGATCAGCGCCGCGCGCAGGCTGCCCAGGAACACGAACACCACCAGCAGCACCAGCACGATGGCCTCGGCCAGGGTCTTGTACACCTCGTCGACCGCCGCCGCGGTGAACACGGTGGTGTCGTAGGGCACGGAAATCTGCATGCCTTCCGGCAGGCTGGG
>JBDHQQ010000087.1:0-10475 GCA_039807145.1 Pseudoxanthomonas sp.
AGTTGCTCCGGCCCGACAGGGGACAGCGCGAACGCAGCGCGGAGGCGCGCGAGGCCTTGCGTGAAGTGCTGGCGCGCGAAGCGATGCTGGTGCGGCCGGCCGCGCTGGGTGAAGAAGGCTATGGCCTGCCACAGCAGGAACGCGAGGCGCTGCGCTCGCGCGTCGCCGAGATGTCCGCGCAGGTCAAGGCGGACTGGCAGGACCTGCGCCGGGCGGCGCGCGAAGGATTGCCGCCGGCCCGGCAGCAGGCGTTGGGGGGAATCGAAAGCAACCTGGCGTTGCTGGGCGCGCGTCTGCGCGAGTTGAACCGCGAGCGGGGTGGTCTGGAGTTGTCCGGATCGGAAGTGCCTTAGGCCGCGATCAGGCTTGTATCCCATTCGGTCTTGTCATCCCGAACGCAGCGAGGGATCTTGATCTTCGTCACCGAGCGCCAAAAGCAAGATCCCTCGCTGGCGCTCGGGACGACAGTTCTTTGTAGAGCCGGATTCATCCGGCTGTTTTACGACCGTACAGCGGGGCTTGCCCTGTTGCCTTTCGATCCATCGCGAAAAAAGCAGGAGCAGCGGGGCAAGCCCCGCTCTACAAGGCGGAGGGCGGCCGGGTGAATGCGGCCCTGCATGGTTGCATTGCTTCGGCGTAAGCGCGCGGCGGATCAGTCCGCGCGTCCGCCGAACTCGCCGGTGTCGGTGTTCACCAGCACGCGTTCGCCGGTGCCGATGTACTCGGGCACCATGATCTCGATGCCGGTGGACAGCTTGGCCGGCTTCGGCCGCTTGGTCGCGGTGCCGCCCTTCAGCTCGGGCGGGGTCTCGATCACTTCCAGCGCCACGTGCTGCGGCAGCTGCAGCGCCACCGGCTGTTCATCGATGACCTGCACGTAGCAGCCGCCCAGGCCGTCGGTGATGTAGCCGGCGTCGTCGCCCAGGGTTTCGGCGGAAAGCGTGTACGGGGTGTAGTCCTCGTCGTCGAGGAACACGAAATCCTCGCCATCCTTGTACGAGAACGTCGCCTGCCGGCGCAGCAGCTCGACTTCGCTCAGGTTGTCGTCGGCGTCGAAGCTGGCGTCCAGCTTGTTGCCGCCGGGCACGCTGTACATGATGAAACGGAAGCGCACGTTGCCGCCGCGGCCCTGCGGCGAGCTGCGCTCGATGTCGCGGACCTGGTACACGCCGCCGTTGTGTTCGACGACGTTGCCTTTCTTGATTTCGAAAGCTTTCATGGGAGTCGTGATTCGTGATTCGGGATTGGTGATTCGGAAAAGCGTGGTGGTGCCGGGAATGCGCTCTTTCGAATCCCGAATCACCAATCACGGCTTCATTTCGGTGCCAGTCGCACCGCGCCGTCGAGGCGGATGGTCTCGCCGTTGAGGTAGCGGTTGCGCAGGATGAAGCCGACGGTTTCGGCGAATTCCTCGGGCTTGCCGAGGCGCGACGGGAACGGGATCGATGCGCCCAGCGACTGCTGCACCGACTCGGGCATGCCGTCGACCATCGGCGTCCAGAAGATGCCCGGCGCGACGGTCATCACCCGGATGCCGAAGCGGGCGAGTTCGCGCGCCATCGGCAGGGTCATGCCGACCACGCCGCCCTTGCTGGCCGAGTACGCGGCCTGGCCGATCTGGCCGTCGTAGGCGGCCACCGAGGCGGTGTTGACGATCACGCCGCGTTCGCCATCCTCGCCCGGCGCGTTGTGCTGCATGACGTCGGCGGCGGCCTTGGCCACATTGAAGCTGCCGACCAGGTTGACCATCACCGTGGTCCGGAACTGCGCCAGCGGCATCGGCGCTTCCTTGCCCAGCACCCGGCCCGCGCCGAGGATGCCGGCGCAGTTGATCGCCGCATCGAGGCCGCCGAGGAAGCCCTTCGCCGCCGCGACATTGCCGGCGACCGCGGCCTCGTCGGTGACGTCGGTGTTGAAATAGCGCGCCTTGTCCGCGCCGAGCTCGGCCGTGGCGGCCGCGCCCTTGTCGTCGTTGACGTCGAACAGCGCGACCTTGCCGCCGTTGGCGACGATGAACTTCGCCACGGCCAGGCCCAGGCCGGAGACGCCGCCGGTGACGATGGCGCGGGTATCGGAAAGCTGCATGTGGAAGCCGGGTTTGCGGAAAGCCGTCATTTTACCGGATGCCGCCCGGTCGCCGGGATCACAGATCCAGCAGGTAGAAGGTATCGCAGCCGCCGTGCCCGGTTGCGCCCAGGGCACCGTCGATGCGGCGGAACCCGCTGCGTTCGTAAAGCCGCATCGCCGCGTCCATGCCGGTCAGGGTTTCGATGTAGCACTGGCGGAAGCCGAAGCCGCGTGCGGCTTGCAGGCATCTGTCCATCATCGCGGCGCCCGCGCCCAGGCCGCGGGCCTGCGGCAGGAAATACATCTTGCGCAACTCGCAGACGGTGCCGTCGCCGCCCGCCAGCGGGGCCACGCCACCGCCCCCCAGCACTTCGTCGCCGCGTTCGACCACGTAGTAGGCCGCGCGCGGTCCGGCATAGGCGCGGCTCATCCAGTCCACTTCCGGGTCGTTGATCGCGAAGCCCGCGCCGCTGGCGCCGAAGGCCGGCATCACCGTGCGGATGATGCGGGCGACGGCCTCGTCGTCGCGCGGCGCGATCGGGCGGATCGCCAGCGCAGCGGCCTGTGCGGGCCGTTCAGGCATTCGGCAGGCACTCCGCCGGCGCTTCCTCGCGCAGGCGGCGGGCGAATTCGTCCGGCGGCAGGCCGGGCGCGAACAGGAAGCCCTGGCCGACCGGCACGCCCAGGCCCAGCAGGAACTGCCGCTGCGCCTCGGATTCCACGCCTTCGGCCACCAGCCCAAGCCCGAGGCTGCGGGCGATGCCGGAGACCGCCTGGCACACGGCCACGTCGGAGCGGTTGTCCGGCACGCCTTCGGTGAACAGCTGGCTCAGCTTCAACCCGTGGATCGGCAGGCGGCGCAGGTAGTTCAGCGCGCTGTAGCCTTCGCCGAAGTCGTCGATGGTCAGCACCACGCCCAGCGCCCGCAGGTCGGCGAAGGTGCGCAGGGTGGACGGCGCGTCCTCGATCAGCACGCGCTCGGTGAATTCGAGTTCCAGCGCCGCGCCCGGCAGGGAGAATTCGTCCAGCAGGTCGCGCACCTGCACGGCCAGTGCGTCGCCGACGAACTGGCGGTACGACACGTTGACCGCGACGCGCACGATGCCCAGGCCCTGGTCCCACCATGCGCGGATCTGCCGGCAGGCTTCGCGCAGCACCCATTGGCCGATGCGGACGATGTCGCCGGTGGTTTCGGCGTGGCTGATGAACAGGTCCGGGCGCAGTTCGCCCAGCTCGTGGCTCTGCCAGCGGATCAGCGCCTCGGCGGCCACGATGCGCCCGCGCCGCAGGTCGATCTGCGGCTGGTAGACCAGGTGGAACTCGTCGTTGTCCACCGCGCGGCGCAGCTGCGTTTCGATCTGCAGGCGGTCCTGCTGGCGGCGCGCCAGCTCCGGGGTGAATACCTGCCAGCCGTTGCGTCCGCGGCGCTTGCTGTCGTACATGGCCAGGTCGGCGTTCTGGATCAGCTCCTGCGGCTGGTCGCCGTCCTGCGGCGCGCGGGCGATGCCGATGCTGGCGGTGATGGCGAATTCGTCCTTGCCGAAGCGGAAGCCGTCGGCGAACGCGTCGAGGATGCGCTTGGCCAGACGCTCGGGCTGGCGCGGGTCGCCGCTGGTGTCGCAGGCGACCAGGAATTCGTCGCCGCCGATGCGCGCGATCAGCCCTTCGGTGCCGACGGCATTGGCGATGCGCCGCGCCGCGCGCACCAGCAGTTCGTCGCCGGCGTTGTGGCCCAGGGCGTCGTTGACGGTCTTGAAGCGATCCAGGTCGATGTACAGCACCGCGACCTCGGCCTGCGCCGGGTCGGCCAGGCGTTCTTCCAGCGCATCCAGCACGGCGTCGCGGTTGAGCAGGGTGGTCAGCGGGTCGGTGCGCGCCAGCACGCGCAGGCTTTCCTCGTCGCGCTTGTCGACGGTGATGTCCTGCACGGTGCCGGTCAGGTAGAGCGACGCGGTCTGCCGGGTTTCCAGTTCGCCGATGATCCGCACCCAGTAGGGCTCGCCGCTGGCGCGCACGCCCTGCAGCTCCAGGTCGAAGCCGTCGCCCTCGACCGCCACGTGGCGGATCGTGTTGCGGAAACGCTGGCGGTCGTGCTCGCGCAGGCACGACAGCATCTCGTCCAGGCTCCTGGGCCTGGCGTTCAGGCCCAGGATGCGCGTGGCTTCCTTGGTCAGGTACACGCGGTCGCGGGCGGGGTCGATTTCCCAGCCGCCGATGTGGGCCAGGGCCTGGGCGCGGTCGAACAGGGTGCTGTTGCGCTTCAGGTGGGTCACGTCGTTGAACAGGGTCAGCATCTGGTGCGGTTTCGACGCGCCGGGCGCGTACTGCGGCACCACGGTCGCGGAAATCCAGCTCAGCCGGCGGCTCTCGCGGTGGTACATGCCCAGCAGGCCGCTCTCGACGATGCGCCCGGTGTTCAGGCAGCGTACGTTGGGCAGCTCGGAGAGCGGCATCTGGGTGCCGTCCTCGCGCAGCGGGATCCAGTTCTCCATGTGCATCGCTTCTTCCAGCGACTCGCCGCTGCGCAGGCCGATCATGCGCAGCGCGGCGGAATTGCCGTACAGGAAGCGTCCCGACATGTCCTGGATCAGGATGCCCATGTCGATCAGTTCCATCAGCTCGCGGTAGCGGGTCTCCGCCTCGCCGCGCTGGCTGAGGTCGCGGGCCACGGCGACGATGCTCTTGCGCCCCTCGAAGTCGAAGTTGGCCGAATGCACCTCCACCGGGAAGCGGCTGCCGTCGGCGCGCATGTTGGTGACTTCGATGACGAAGGTCTCGCCGCGGTTGAGCGTTTCCCAGACCGGGATCAGGTGGTCGCGCGGCAGGTCGGGGTTGAGGAAGTCGATGTTCCTGCCGACGATTTCCTCGCGCGGGCGCCGGTACGCGGCGATGCCGGCCTTGTTGAGGTCCAGCACCGTGCCGTCCTCGGCGATGATGCTGACCGGATCGGGCACCGCGTCGAACAGCGCGCGGTAGCGCGAACGCGCGGCGTCGGCGTCGACGGCCAGCGCGCGCAGCTCGACGGCGGCGCGGGCCAGCAGTTCGCGGACATCGGCGGCCAGGTGCGTGTCGCGGGCCGCGGCCTCCAGCGCCACCGCGAGGTCCGCGCCGGACAATGCGGGCGGTGGCGTGTTCCCCTTCATGCGGCGGCCATCGCCTTCGCGACCTTGCTGCCGGTTTCGCGGCCCAGCAGCCCGGCCAGCCAGCGCCCGGTTTCGCCCAGGCGCGGCAGGTCGACGCCGGTGTCCATGCCCAGCCCGTGCAGCAGGTAGACCACGTCCTCGGTGGCGACGTTGCCGCTGGCGCCCCTGGCGTAGGGACAACCGCCGGTACCGGACACCGCGGCATCGGCCGCGCGCACGCCGGCTTCGAGGCAGGCGAGGAGGTTGGCCAGCGCCTGGCCGTAGGTGTCGTGGAAATGCACCGCCAGCGCGTCCATCGGCACTTCGGTGGCGACGGCTTCCAGCATCGCCCGCGCCTTGCGCGGGGTGCCGACGCCGATGGTGTCGCCCAGCGAGATTTCGTGGCAACCCAGTCCGTGCAGGCGCCTGGCCACGCGCACCACGTCGGCCACCGGCACGTCGCCCTGGTACGGGCAGCCGAGCACCGTGGAGACGTAGCCGCGCACCTTCACGCCGTCGGCCGCGGCGCGCGCCAGCACCGGGCGGAAGCGCTCGATGGATTCGTCGATGCCGGCGTTGGTGTTCTTGCGGTTGAAGGCTTCCGAGGCGGCGGTGAACACCGCCACTTCCTCCGCGCCGACCGCGCGGGCGCGCTCGTAGCCCTGTTCGTTCGGCACCAGCACCGGATAGGCCACGCCGGGCTTGCGCTCGATCGCCGTGAAGACTTCGGCGGCGTCGGCCAGTTGCGGGATCCACTTCGGGCTGACGAAGCTGGTCGCCTCGATGCTGCGCAGGCCGGTTTGCGACAGGCGGTTGATCAGTTCGACCTTGTCCGCGGTGGCCACCAGGGCCTTTTCGTTCTGCAGGCCGTCGCGCGGGCCGACTTCGACGATGCGGACGAAATCGCGCATGCGGGCGCCTTAGGGTTCCAGTAGCGCCAGCACGCGGTCGGCTTCGACGAATTCGCCGGGCTGCGCGCGGATCTCGGCGACCACGCCGCCGCGCGGCGCCTTGATCGCAAGTTCCATCTTCATGGCTTCCATGATCAGCAATTCCTGCCCCTGTTCTACCGCGTCGCCAACGCCGGCCTTGACCAGCACGATGCGCCCCGGCATCGGCGCGCGGATGCGCCCGTCGCCCTGTGCGCCTTCGCTGGCCGCCGGTTGGTACATCGACACCGGCTCCCCGACCCAGCGCTGCGCGCCATCATGCACCACGATGCGGCCGGGTCGTCGCGTCAGCCGGAAGCGCTGAGCCTGTTCATCCAAACGCAGGCTGAGCGCCGTTCCGGTCAGGCGCGCGCCTTCGATGGCGTGGGAACGGCCCGCGTATTCGAGTCGGTATTCGCCGTTCGCACCGCGCGCGGCCAGTTCCAGCCGCTTGCCGCGATGCAGGAACGCCAGCGCGCGCAGGCCCGCATGGCCGAGCCGCCAGCCATCGGCGACGGCCCACGGCGAGGTCGGATCGCTCGAGGCCGCGGCGGCTTCGCGCGCGTCCGCTTCCTGCGCCAGCAGGGTGGCGCAGGCCGCTGCCAGCGCCAGCGCCGGGTCTTCCTGCGTGGGGGCGAGGAATTCGTCGAGCCTGCGGTCGAGGTAGCCGGTGTCGATGCTGCCCTCGACGATGGCCGGGTGACGCACAAGGCGTTCGAGGAAGCCGATGTTCGATTTCGGTCCGACCAGATCGCACTGCGCCAGCGCGTCGCGCAGGCGGGCGAGGGCGCGCGGGCGATCCTCGTCCCACACGATCAGCTTGGCGATCATCGGATCGTAGAAGATCGTCACCGTGTCGCCTTCGACCACGCCGGAGTCGATGCGGGTATGCGCATCAGGCGCGGGCAGGACCAGCGTCTCCAGCCTGCCGGAGCCGGGCAGGAAGCCGGCATCGGGGTCTTCGGCGTACAGGCGCACCTCGATGGCGTGGCCGCGCTGCGGCACCTCGGCCTGGGCCAGCGGCAGGGCTTGGCCGGCGGCGACGCGCAGTTGCCATTCGACCAGATCCAGCCCCGTGGTCAGTTCGGTGACCGGATGCTCGACCTGAAGGCGCGTGTTGATCTCCATGAAGAAGAACGCGTTGTTGCCGGCATCGGAACCGATGCCGGGGCCCGCCGGATCGACGATGAATTCCACCGTGCCGGCGTTGACGTAGTCGATGGCGCGCGCGGCCTGCACCGCCGCCGCGCCCATCGCCGCGCGCAGTTCGGGGGTGAGGAACGGCGAGGGCGATTCCTCGAATACCTTCTGGTAGCGGCGCTGCGCCGAGCATTCGCGCTCGTTGAGGTGGACGACGTGGCCGTGCGCGTCGCCGAACACCTGGATCTCGATGTGCCGCGGCGATTCGACGTAGCGTTCCAGCAGCACGCGGTCACGGCCGAAGGCGTTGGCCGCTTCGCGCTGGCAGCTTTGCAACTGCGCGGCGAATTCGCCGGCTTCGCGCACGATGCGCATGCCCTTGCCGCCGCCGCCGTGCGCGGCCTTGATCATCAGCGGGTAGCCGATGCGGTCGGCTTTGCGCTGCAGCAGGCCGGGCGACTGGTCTTCGCCGGTGTAGCCGGGAACCACCGGGACGCCGGCGGCGGCCATCAGTTCCTTGGCGCCGGCCTTGCTGCCCATCTTGCGCATCGACGCGCCCGAAGGGCCGATGAAGACCAGGCCCGCGGCGGCCACCGCGTCGGCGAAGTCGGCGTTCTCGCTGAGGAAGCCGTAGCCCGGATGGATCGCCTGCGCGCCGGACTTGCGCGCGGCTTCGATGATCGCATCGCCGCGCAGGTAGCTTTCCGCCGGCGTCGGCCCGCCGATCGGCCAGGCTTCGTCGGCCTGGCGCACGTGCTGCGCGTCGGCGTCGGCGCTGGAATACACGGCCACGGTACGGATGCCGAGCCGGCGCGCGGTGCGGATCACCCGGCAGGCGATCTCGCCGCGGTTGGCGATGAGGAGGGTGTCGAACATCAATTCCCGGTCCAGTTCGGTTTGCGCTTGTCGAGGAAGGCGGACAGGCCTTCCTGGCCTTCCGGCGAAACGCGCAAGCGGGCGATCAGCGCGGCATTGTCGGCGTCGTGCTTCGCGCCGTCGGTGTGCGCGACGACATCGCGGATGAGTGCCTTCGCGCTGGCCGAGGCGATGGGCCCGGCCTTCAGCAGCAGGGCGACCTGCGCTTGCACGGCGTCGTCGAGCCGCTCGGCCGGCACCACCTGGTGCAGCAGGCCGATGCGCAACGCCTCGGCGGCGTCGAAGACTTCCGCGGTGGCGAAGTACCGCCGCGCGTTGCGTGGACCGATGGCGGCAAGCACGTACGGCGAAATCACCGCGGGCAGCAGGCCCAGCCGGGTTTCGGTCAGGCCGAACTTCGCTTCCGTCGCGCCGATGGCGATGTCGCAGCACGCGACCAGCCCGACGCCGCCGCCGAAGGCCGCGCCGTGCACGCGGGCGATGGTCGGTTTCGGCAGTTCGTCCAGCGTGCGCATCAGGCGGGCGAGGGCGAGGCTGTCCTCGCGGTTTTCCGCTTCGCCGGCGGTGGCCATGCCGCGCATCCAGTTCAGGTCGGCGCCCGCCGAGAACGACGCGCCCGCGCCTTCCAGCACCAGCACGCGCACGCTTGGATCGCCGCCGGCTTCGGCCAGTGCGGCGGTCAGCGATGCGATCAGGTCCGCATCGAAGGCATTGTGCAACTCCGGGCGGGCCAGGCGCAGGCGCCGCAACGGGCCTTCGGCGAGGATCTGCAGCGGCTCCGGCATGGCTTCCTCCTTCGTTGGGCCAATGATAATGGCAGGCCAATGTCGCGCCGTGGCGCAGCGCGGCAATCGCCCTTCGCGGGACCGGCGATGGTAGAATTGAGAACAATTCCCATTTGAGCCAGCGCGTGACTCTCAACGAATTGCCGCGTCGTCGACCCGCCATCGTCGAAGCTGTCCAGGACCATGGCGAGAACGACCCGATTGCGCGGCGCTTGCGCGAACTGGGCTTCGTCGCCGGCGAGCCGGTGCAAGTGGTCGCGCGCGGCCCGCTGGGCGCCGAGCCCATCCTGGTGCAGGTCGGCTTCACCCGATTCGCCCTGCGCAACGCCGAAGCGAAGCGGGTCAAGCTGCGCAACGGGAGCGCAGCGTGAACGCCGCCGCCGTTCCGCTGCGCCTGGCCCTGGTCGGCAACCCGAACTGCGGCAAGACCGCACTGTTCAACCAGTTGACCGGCAGCCGGCAGAAGGTCGCCAATTACGCGGGCGTCACCGTCGAACGCAAGGAAGGCCGGCTGACCGGCGCCAATGGCCGCCAGTACGCGGTGCTGGACCTGCCGGGCGCGTACAGCCTCAATGCCGCCAGCCTGGACGAAGCGGTCGCGCGCGACGTGATCCGCGGCTTCTATCCCGGCGAAGCCGCGCCGGACGCGCTGGTCTGCGTGCTGGACGCGACCAACCTGCGCCTGCACCTGCGTTTCGCCCTGGAGCTGCGCGAACTCGGCAAACCGATGGTGGTCGCGGTCAACATGATCGACGTGGCCCGCCGGCGCGGCATCGGCATCGACCTGGACGCATTGCAGCGCGAGCTGGGCGTGCCGGTGGTCGAAACCGTCGCGGTGCGGCACAACGGCGCGCGCGCGCTGGTCGCGCAGATCGACCGCCTCGCCGAGCGCCTGCAGGCGCCGGAGAAGCGCCTGGGCGACGGCACGCCGCCCGACGACGAAGCGCTGCACGCCGAAACCCGGCGCCTGCTCGCGCTGGCGGTCGAGATGCCCACGCGGACCGCGAAGATCGACGATGCGCTGGACCGCTGGCTGCTGCATCCGGTGTTCGGCCTGTTGGCGCTGGCGGTGGTGATGTTCCTCATCTTCCAGGCGGTGTACGCGTGGGCGACGCCGCTGATGGATGGCATCGAGGCCGGGTTCGCCTGGCTGGGCGAAACCGTCGGCGCGGCGCTGCCGGAAGGGCCGCTGAGCAGTTTGCTGGTCGATGGCGTGATCGCCGGCGTCGGCGGCGTGGTGGTGTTCCTGCCGCAGATCCTGATCCTGTTCGCTTTCATCCTGGCGCTGGAAGAAAGTGGCTACCTGCCGCGCGCGGCGTTCCTGCTGGACCGGATGATGGCTGCGGCGGGTCTGTCCGGGCGCTCGTTCATCCCGCTGCTGTCCAGCTTCGCCTGTGCCATTCCCGGCATCATGGCCACGCGCAGCATCCAGGATCCGCGCGACCGGCTGGCGACGATCTTGGTCGCGCCGCTGATGACCTGCTCGGCGCGGTTGCCGGTGTACGCGCTGCTGATCGGCGCGTTCATCCCGCAGAAGACGGTGTGGGGCGTGCTCA
>JBDHQQ010000088.1:0-10402 GCA_039807145.1 Pseudoxanthomonas sp.
ATCAAGCGCGCCGGCTTCAAGCCCAGCCTGAACCTGCTGTACGCGCTGGAAGGCGCGCTGCTCGACTGCCACTGGCAGCAACTGCCCGAAACGCGCCGCGGCGAACTGCTGCTGGCCTGGGACGTGGCCGCCGCCGCATTGCCGCCGCCGCGCGGGCGACCGGTCGCCGCGCCGGTGACCACGACGATGATGCAGGAAGAAGCGGTGCCGACGCCTGAGTTGTTCGACGAGCCAGACGAACGCGACGGCGAGTGATTGAATTACTGAATTTCGACATGGAAATCCCTCCTCCCGTTTTCGGGGAGAGGGTGCCGAAGAGCTTGCCCTCGAATGCTTTAGTCGGGGGCGGGTGAGGGGCAAGCCGGAGCCGACGCACATTTCTTGGTCGAGTAATGTCAAGCGTCGCGTGGATCTGGATTTGCTCACTCGAGTTTCCAGCGACACTCAAAACACCTTGGCTCCGGCTCGACCTCATCCGGCCTGTCGGCCACCTTCTCCCCTCTTGCGGGAGAAGGATTTCCCACGCCGGATACCTGATGACTTCCCCTTCAAAGGGAAGGCTTTAGTACACTACGCGCACTTCGAGGTGATCCGCCGACCGACACGGTCGGCGGATTGAAACGGGAAGCCGGTGGGTCGCAAGACGAATCCGGCGCTGCCCCCGCAACGGTAAGCGAGCCGAAACCTCCGCAACCGCCACTGTGCACCCGCATGGGAAGGCGCGGAACCCGGAACGACCGCGTCGTTCCAGCTCGCAAGCCCGGAGACCGGCCGCGAAGTCCACTGGTTGCGATGCGGCGGGCATTGCGGCGGCGACCGCGTCTCCCGTACCTCACGGCCACGCGCGTTCCTCGTCGGAGTCTTCCCTCGCGACTTCCTCCCACCTTGGCGTACGGGTCGTGCGCTCCGGAGAGTCCGACATGTCCACGAGGTTTCCCCAGTTCCCCGCCGCATTGGCCGCGGCCATCGTCCTTGCGCTGCCCGCGACCGCATTTGCGCAAAGCACCGACGACGCCACCGACTTCGACGATGTCGTGGTCACCGGCACCCGCACCCAAGTCTCGGTCGAGGACAGCCTGGTGCCGGCACAGGTCATCGGCCGCGCCGAAATCGAACGCAGCCAGGCGCAGTCGCTGCTGCAACTGCTGAACGGCCGCGCCGGCATCTCGTTCTACAACCAGGGGGGGGCGGGCAAGATCACCCAGCTCAACCTGCGCGGCGCCGAAGCCGACCATGTGCTGGTGCTGATCGACGGCGTGCGCATCGGCTCGGCCAGCGCCGGCCTGCCCGCGCTGCAGGATCTTCCGCTGGAACAGATCGAACGCATCGAGATCGTGCGCGGTCCGCGCTCCAGCCTGTACGGCTCGGAAGCCATCGGCGGCGTGGTCCAGATCTTCACCCGCCGTGCCGGCAAGGGTCTGAACCGCCACTTCAGGCTCGGCGGCGGCAGCCACGACCTGCGCGAAGTCGCCGGCGGCTTCGGCATGGGCGGCGAGCGCGGCTGGTTCAACATCGACGGCGCCTACCAGAGCACCGACGGCATCGATGCCTGCCGCGGCCGCGGCCCCGATCCGTCGATCCCGTTCGACTTCGGCGCCGGCTGTTTCACCGATGAGCCCGACCGCGACGGCTACCGCAACGTGTCGATGAACCTGCGCGGCGGCTACCGCTTCACCGACGCGTTGCGCGCTGAGGCGAACTTCCTCGATGCGCGCGGCGACAACGAATACGACGGCAGCTGGACCAACCGCTCGAAGGTACGCCAGCAGATCGCCGGCGCGAAACTGGCGTTCGTGCCTTCCGATCGCTTCAACCTGACCGCGAGCGCCGGCCGCAACCGCGACGACTCCGATGACTTCCACGACGCGATCCAGGCCAGCTACTTCAATACCCGCCGCGACCAGGCCGCGCTGCAGGCGGACGTCGCCCTCGCCGCGGGCCAGTTGCTGAGCCTCGGCGCCGACTGGCAGCGCGACGCGCTGGACAGCAGCAACGCGTTCGACGAAACCCGCCGCGACAACACCGCCGGCTTCGTCGAATACCAGGGCAGCTTCGGCGCGCATCGCCTGCAGGCCAGCCTGCGCCGCGACGACAACGACCAGTTCGGCCAGCACGCCACCGGCAGCGCCGGCTACGGCTATTCGTTCGCGAACGGCCTGAAGCTGACGGCAAGCTACGCCACAGGCTTCAAGGCGCCCAGCTTCAACGACCTGTACTACCCTATGTTCGGCAATCCCGACCTGAAACCGGAATCGTCGAAGAGCCTGAACCTGGGCGTGGCGCAGTACCGCGACGGCTGGAACTGGACCCTCAACGTCTATGAAACCCGCATCGACGACCTGGTCGCCTACGACGCGGCGATCTTCCTGCCCAACAACATCGACAAGGCGCGCATCCGCGGCGCGGAACTGACCGTGGCGGCAACGCTGTGGGGTTGGGATGTTTCGATGCAGGCAAGCCGCACCAACCCGCGCAACGACAGCGGCGATTACAACGACGGTCACCTGCTGCCGCGGCGCCCGCAGAACAGCGCGCGCATCGACCTGGACCGCAGCTTCGGCAGGCTGAGCTTCGGCGTCACCGCATACGGCGCCGGCCACCGCTACGACGAAGTCGCGAACCTGACCCGCTTGGCCGGCTATGGCACCCTGGACCTGCGCGCGGCATACGCGATCAACGACGCATGGATCGTTCAAGCGCAGGCGCGCAACGTGTTCGACCGCGCCTACGAAACCATCGCCTGGTACAACCAGCCCGGCCGCGAATATGGATTGACCCTGCGCTACAGCGCGAAGGATTGATCCGGCGAAGTCCTGCAAAAACCTTCCCCCGTCAAGGGGGAAGGATTTCCTCCGGATGGATTACGACGAACCTGCGGCAAACAGTCCCGCCTGCGCCACCACCTCGTCGCGGTCGCGGAAATTCCCCAGCCCCACGCCGACCAGCCGGTAGCGCGTGTGCGCCGGCAGGTCGACGCGCCCGCGCAACGCCAGCGCGATCTCGACGAATTCCTGCAGCGACGCCGGCGGCGTGTCCGGGGTGTGGCTGCGGGTGATGATGCGGAACTGCGCGGTCTTCAGCTTCAGCACCACGGTGCGGCCGACCCGTTCGGTCTTCTTGGTCGAGTGCCAGGTCTTTTCGGCGAGGTCGCGGATCGCATCGTCGAATTCGCCCAGCAGCAGGTCGCGTTCGAAGGTGTCTTCGGCCGAAATCTGCTGCACCGGCTGGTCCGGTTGCACCGGGCGTTCGTCGATGCCGCGCGCGCGCCGGTACAGCGCGGCGCCGAAGCTGCCGAAGCGCGCCTGCAGTTCTTCCAGCGCGAAGCCGCGCAGGTCGCCGACGGTGGCCACGCCGAGCTTTTCCAGCTTGCCCTGCATCACCTTGCCGACGCCCGGGATCTTGCCGACCGGCAATGGCGCGAGGAACGCTTCGACCTGCGCCGGCTTGACCACGAACAGGCCATCGGGCTTGTTCCAGTCGCTGGCGATCTTGGCGATGAACTTGTTCGGCGCGACGCCGGCCGACGCGGTCAACCGCGTCTCCTCGCGGATCTGCGCGCGGATGGTCTCGGCGATGGCGGTCGCGCTGGGCAGGCCGCTGTTCGCCGCGGTCACGTCCAGGTAGGCCTCGTCCAGCGACAGCGGCTCGACCAGGTCAGTGTGGCGCAGGAAGATTTCGCGCACCTGCCGCGATACCGCCTTGTAGCGGACGAAGTCGGGCGGCACGAACACCGCGTCCGGGCACAATCGCTCGGCACGCGCCGCCGGCATCGCCGAGCGCACGCCGAACCTGCGCGCCTCGTAGCTGGCCGCGCACACCACCGAACGCGCCCCGCGCCACGCCACCACCACCGGCCGGCCGCGCAGCGAAGGGTCGTCGCGCTGCTCCACGGACGCATAGAACGCATCCATGTCGACGTGGATTATCTTGCGCAAACCGTCGTTCACCGGCGCCCATTCTAGGTCGCGGGCGTATCGCTTCGCCCTTCGCGTCCGGAAACGCCGGCTGTCAGCGCCTCACGTCGAATCCGCTTGCTTCCACCACCGCACGGATCTCGGCGGCCGAGGCAGGATTGAAATCGCCCGGCAGCGAATGCTTGTAGGCGGCCGCGGCCAGCGCGAACGCCAGGGCATCCGGGTCCGCCATGCCCTCGACCAGGCCGTGCAGCAGGCCCGCGGCGAACGCATCGCCGCCACCGATCCTGTCGACGATTCCTTCGATCTCCACGGCCGGCGCATGCACGCTGTCCCGGTTCCGGCGGCACAACTGGGCGGACAGGGTGTGGTGATCGACGCTATGGGCGACGCGATGCGTGCAGGCCATGACCTCCAGCTGCGGAAACGCCGCGAACGCCGCACTCGCGGCCTCGTGGACCCGGTCGCAAGCGTCCTGCTGGGGGAACTCCCGACCCAGCACGACGGAAATATCGCGGTAGTCGGCGAACATGACCTGCGCATGCCCCATCAGCTCGCGCAGGATCGCGGGCGCATCGCCGTTCCACTCTCGCCACAGCTTCGGCCTGAAGTTGCCGTCGAAAGACACCCGCACGCCCGAGCGCCGCGCCGCAGCGACGGCCGCGATCGCTGCGCGCGCGGCCCGTTCGCCCACGGCCGGGGTCACCCCGGAAAGGTGCAGCCACTGCGCGCCGTCCAGCAACGCCTGCCAGTCGTAATCGGCCGGATCGGCGATGGCGAACGCGGAACCGGCCCGGTCGTAAGTCACTTCGCTCGGCCGCAGGATCGCGCCCTGTTCCAGGAAATACAGTCCCATGCGCCCGTCGCCGGGGCGCACGCGGGACACATCGACGCCATGCCGCGACAGCTCCGCCCGCGCCGCCGCGCCGAGCGGATTGTCGGGCACGACCCCGATCATGGACGCCCGGTGCCCGAGATGCGCAAGCGACACGGCGACGTTGGCTTCGGCCCCGCCGACATGCACATCCAGCGCCAACGTCTGCAGCAGCCGCTGGCGGCCGGGCGCGGACAATCGCAGCAGCAATTCGCCGAAGCAGGAGATCGTGGCCATTTGCCTTCCTCTTTCCCGGACCCTTGGCCACGCATCATAAGGCGGCCGCGCATGGGGATGCTACCGGTGTCATCAGGGCCGATGACCATGGCGAACGGACTCGCCGCGCTTGCCAGTCGGGTCCAGGCAACGCAAAGCCCGGGGAGCCGGGCCCGGAGGGCGGACGGCCCCGGAATCGGGGCATCCGGCAGCCCAAAAACCCGCCCGGCGACCCCGCCAAGGCGCCGGAAAGCCGTGCTGCGCTGCAAGATGTTCGGCCGCCCCGCTGGTGTTACGTTCCCGTTTGACCAGCGGTGTCATTTCCGCCTGGCATCCGCTAGACCCACGAAAATTTGGTATGTAGCGCCCTTGAGGAGGGGAATACATGACAGTTCGGCGCCAAAATCGAAAGACACCGGTTACCTTATTGGCAGTCTCGATCAGCCTCGCGCTGCAGGCGGGCATTGTCCAGGCCCAGGAAACCATTCCATCCGCCACGCAGGCGACGCCCGCCCAGGACACGGCCGACACCACGCTCGACACCGTCACCGTCACCGGCTACCGCGCGAGCCTGGAGAAGGCGCTGGACATCAAACGCGCCGAAAAGGGCGTGGTCGACGCTGTCGTCGCCGAGGACATCGGCAAGTTCCCCGACCTGAACCTGGCCGAATCGCTGCAGCGCATCCCCGGCGTGGTGATCACCCGCGATGCCGGCGAAGGCCGCAACATCTCGGTGCGCGGCCTGGGCCCCGACTTCACCCGCGTGCGCCTGAACGGCCTGGAAGCGCTGAGCTCGGTCGGCAGCAGCGACGGCCAGGGCGGCACCAACCGCAGCCGCGGCTTCGACTTCAACGTGTTCGCCTCCGAACTGTTCAGCCAGCTGATCGTGCGCAAGACCCCGAGCGCCGACGTGGACGAAGGCTCGCTGGGCGCCACCGTCGACCTGCGCACCGCGCGTCCCTTCGACTACGGCGGCTTCACCGCCACCGCCAACCTGCAGGGCAGCTTCAACGACGTGGCCGAAAGCACCACCCCGCGCTTCGCCGGCCTGATCAGCAACACCTTCGCCGACGGCAAGTTCGGCGCGCTGCTGTCGGTGGCCTACTCCGAACGCGAAGCCGTGGAGGAAGGCACCGGCACGGTGCGCTGGTCCGGCGGCACGACCAACGGCGGCTTCAACGCCGCATCGCCGTTCCAGGCGGCGCGCGCGGCCGATGTGTATGCGCCGCGCTTCCCGCGCTACACGCTGATGGAGCACGACCAGAAGCGCACCGGCGTGACCGGCGCGCTGCAGTTCAAGCCGGGCGACGACACCCTGTTCACGCTGGAGGCGTTGTATTCGAAGATCGATGCGCAGCGCGACGAGAAGTACATCGAGGCCAACGGCCTGAGCAAGACCGGCGCCACCGGCAAGTCGCAGATCCTTGTGCGCGACGGCGAGGTCCGCAACGGCGCGCTGGTCTACGCGCTGATGGACAACGTCGACATCCGCGCGGAAAACCGCCACGACGAATGGACCACCGAGTTCAAGCAATACAGCCTGGACGGCGAGCATCGCTTCAGCGACAGCTTCAAGATCAGCGGCAAGGTCGGCACCTCCGTTTCGAAGCACGACAATCCGGTGCAAGCGACCATCATGATGGACAAGCTGGATGTCCAGGGCTACAGCTACGACTACCGCGGCAACATGAACGAGCCGGTGTTCAACTACGGCTTCGATCCGACCAGCCCCGCCGGCTGGGACCTGTCGGTCATCCGCATGCGCGCCAACCAGGTCGAGAACAGCTTCGATACCGGCCAGCTGGATTTCCAGTGGACCGTGGACGAATACCTGACCCTGAAGGGCGGCGTGCAGTTCAAGAAGTACGGCTTCGAATCGCACGAACAGCGCCGCAGCGGTACCGAAACCATCGTGCCCACCTTCAGCGACGGCACCATCCACATGCCGGCCGACATGACCGAACTCGGCAGCCTCAACGGCATCAGTGGCGCACCCGGTACCTGGGTGACCACCAATTTCAACGCACTGGCCAACCTGTTCGATATCTACAGCGGCGGCAGCTTCACCGGCATCAACAGCGCCACCGGCGCCGCGGCGAGCGGCAGCTTCGCCCTGGTCGACTACGCGCCCAGCGAACGCAGCGTGACCGAGAAGGACCGCAGCCTGTACCTGATGGGCGAATTCGGTTTCGACCTCGGTTCGGTGCCGGTATCGGGCAACGCCGGCATCCGCCAGGTCCGCACCAGCCAGCGCTCCTCGGGCATCGCTACCGTCAACGGCACCCTGGTGCCGATCACGGTGGAACGCGAATACACCGACACCCTGCCGGCGATGAACCTGGTCGCGGAAATCACCCCCGACTTCCTGGTGCGCCTGGGCGCGGCCAAGGTGATGAGCCGCCCCGGCCTGGGCAGCCTGACCCCGGGCGTGACGGTCAACGTCAGCGGCAGCGCGCGCACGATCTCCGCCGGCAACCCGTCCCTCGACCCGACCCGCGCGACCACCATCGACCTCGGTGCCGAGTGGTACTTCAACGAAGGCGCGATGATGGGCCTGGGCCTGTTCTACAAGGACCTGAAGAGCTTCATCCAGAACACGCGGCAGACCTTCGTCTACTCCCAGACCGGCCTGCCCGCCAGCCTGCTGGACGGCACGGGCGCTTCGGTCAACGACGAATTCGTGCTGAGCGTGCCGCTGAACACCCCGGGCGGCAAGGTGAAGGGCGCGGAGTTCAACTACGTGCAGCCGTTCACTTTCCTGCCCGGCTTCTGGAGCGATTTCGGCGTGCAGCTCAACTACACCTACGTCAATTCCGAGATCCAGTACCTGCTGTCGAACGGCACGCCGGCGCAGAAGGACCAGTTCACCGGCATGTCGCCGCATTCCTGGAACGCCACGCTGTTCTACCAGGGCAAGCGCTTCTCCGGCCGCGTTTCCGCCACCAACCGCGACGACTACCTGATCCAGGTACCGGGCACCGAAGCCGGCTTCAACAGCGAAGCCAACGGCGTGCACGGGCAGAGCGGCACCACGTTCGTCGACGCCTCGGTCCGCTGGAAGTTCAACGACCATCTCGAGGTCAGCCTGGAAGGCAGCAACCTGACCAACGAGGCGCAGGAATCGTGGGTCGCCAACCCCTCGCTGCAACTGCCGCTTGAATACAGCAAGGTCGGCCGGCAGTACCTGCTGGGCTTGCGCTACAAGTTCTGAGGCATCCGCTGACGCCGCCGGACCGCGAGGTCCGGCGGCTTTTTCATGCCCGAATGATCGGATGGTGCGCTGGTTGACATGCGCCGCGCACGACGGGCCGCGGCGATGGGCTCAGAACGTCCCGCGCTGCACGAAGGGCACCCGCGAATACAGTTCGCGCTCGCCGCCGCGCGGATCGTCCCGCAGCACGGGCGTTGCGCCGAACACCATGGTCTCGCGCCGCGGCAACGTGTACGGCACCCAGGCCGAAGTCGCGCCGCTGCGCGGGTCGCCGCTGCGCGCGAAGGCAAGCAAGGCCCCGCTCATTGCGTCGGCCACCCGCTGCGCGGCGGCGGACGTGCCGGTGAGCGAACCGGGTTGGCCGATGTTGTCGAATACCAGCGGGATATCCAGCGTGTGGAAGGCGCGGCGACGGCCGCCGCCCTCGATGTCCGCCGGATACCAGTCGAGCTGGTAAGCCCAAGTGACATGCCCCTGCGCCGCGCGCGCCTGCAGCTCCTCCACCGCGCCGCGCCAGGAGCGCCCGGCGGTAGTGGCGGCGAAGAACACTTCGGACGGCGTGTAATCGGGATACAGACGCCGGTATTCGGCGATGACGATGGCGGGATCGAGATCGACGAACTGCTGCCTGCGCAATGTGTCGGGCAACGTCTCCCAGTCCAGCGCGAAGTTGGACGGATCGTTGCCGAGGAAGGCGCGGGTTTCGTCGCGGGTGTTGCCGACGACCATCGGAATCCCGGCCGATTGCGGCGGCGCGTCCGGCCAGAACGGATGGCGCGGCAGCACCTCGCCATCCATCACCGGACCGAAGTAGAGCGCGGTGTCCTCGACCCGCGAAGGATCGCGCGCGCGCAGGCCTTCCACCAGGGCGGATGCCGGCAGGCGCAGCAGCGCGTCGATGTCGCCCGGTTTCACGCCGACCGCGTCGAGGAAGATCCGCGCCCGCCCGTCGGCGGCGCGCGGGCCGGCGGCGGTGACCTGCTGCCCGCTCATGGTCCAGGCGCGGTGGAACAGCCCGCGCGCGGCCGGCATCGCCATCAGGGTGGCGATCTTGGCGCCGCCCCCGGACTGGCCGAACAGGGTGACGTTGCCGGCGTCGCCGCCGAATTCCGC
This sequence comes from Pseudoxanthomonas sp., assembly GCA_039807145.1. Lineage (GTDB taxonomy): Bacteria > Pseudomonadota > Gammaproteobacteria > Xanthomonadales > Xanthomonadaceae > Pseudoxanthomonas_A. Next base: position 9,329 of record JBDHQQ010000088.1, read on the forward strand.
CGCGTGTTCGCGCACCCACTGCAGCGCCTGCACCAGGTCAAGCTGGCCGACGTTGCCGGACTGCGCGAATTCGCGTCCCGCGATGTCGGCAAGTTGCAGGTAGCCGAACGCATTGAGCCGATGGTTGAGCGTGACCACCACCACGTCGCCGCGCCGGCACAGGCGCATGCCGTCGTACAACGGATCGCTGCCGGAGCCGGTGCTGAAGGCGCCGCCGTGGAGGTAGACGAGGATCGGGCGTCTCGCACCGTCGCGCAGCGCCGGCGTCCAGACGTTGAGGAACAGGCAGTCTTCGCCGCCGGGGCCGTCGCCGCCGGCCTGCGGGGCGGACTGGCCGCAGTCGAAGGCTTCGTGCACGCCGCGCCATGCGGCCTCGCGCAATGCGGGCCGGAAGCGGCGCAGTGCGGTATCGGCGCCGTAGCGGATGCCGCGGAAGACATGCACGCCCTGTTCGCGCGTGCCGAGGATGCGCCCACCGCGCACGCGCGCGGCGACGTGCGCAGGTGAAGGCGCCGCAGCCACCGTGCGCAACGGCAACGCGCCGGCGGCCAGCGCCAGCCCCGACTGCGTCAGGAACGTGCGCCGGTCCATCGCCGCATCACCTCAGCGGTTCGCGATGCTTCAGCGGCTTCAGCGGTTCCATCGTGGCCAGGTCCCAATCGGCCTCGATGAAGGGCGCGCGGGTTTCGGCCGGCTTCGGATAGCCCCAGACCTCGTCCTGGCTGTCGATGATGTGGCCGCGCCCCTCGATGGTGTTCTCGAGGATGCGGCGATCGATGTCGTCGCGGTCCCACGGCCGCGCGCCGACGTTGGCGATCACCGCATCCTGCACGTCCGCGGCCGGCAGGATCTTCACCCCGAACGGCAGCGGCGGCGGCTCCTTGAGCATGCGTGGCGCGACCGGCGCTGTGGTGTAGCGGCCCATCTGCGGCAGCGGGTTGCCGATGCGGTCGACCGCGATGTTGTCGTGCAGGTACAGGTCCAGCTCGCCGGAACCGCCGAACATGAAGAACGCCGACTGCTGCGGGGTGTCGGGGCCGGCGCGCATCACGTTGCCGACCACCGCCATGAGCC
>JBDHQQ010000089.1:0-10326 GCA_039807145.1 Pseudoxanthomonas sp.
ACGCCGGTGGTCAGCAAGGTGGCGTGCACGCCTTCCGCATGCAGTTCGTCGACCAGATTCATGTTCTCGCGCCGCATCACCTCGCGCGCCCCGGCCAGCGCATCGTCGCCGGTGACGCGCAGGCCGTCGACGACCCGCTTTTCGATGCCGGCGGCGGTCAGCTCCTCGTCCAGCTGCGGGCCGGCGCCATGGATCACGATGGGGGTCAGGCCGACCTGCTGCAGGAACGCCAGCGACGACACCAGCGCGTCCATGTCCTCGCGCAGCACCGCGCCGCCGACCTTGACCACGGCGAAGCGCTTGGCGTCGAGCTGCGAGAACCGTTTCAGGTACTGGTCGATTTCCTTGGCGCTGCCAAGGTTCGACAGCAGCTTGACGATGGTCTGCCGGGTCTGCCGGTTGCTTTCGATGTTCATTGGGCGAAGATGCGTTGCACGGTTCCGGCGTAATGCCGCAATTGTTCGAGGGAAACCCATTCGTCGGCGGTATGCGCCTGGGCGATGTCGCCGGGGCCGTAGACCAGTGCGGTCAGCCCGGCCTGCGAGAACAGCGAGGCCTCGGTCCAGAAATCGACCGCATTGCCGATCGGCAGGCCCAGCTCGTCGGCCAGGTCGCGCGCGGCGAGACGGCGCTCCTCGGCGCGGGCCACGTCGCCCGACGGCAGCGACGGACCGCGGAAGGTCTCTTCGTATTCGGCCAGCGCATCGGCGTCGGCGAGGCCGCGGAAGGTCGCGTGCAGCGCGTCGGAATCCTGCGACGGCAGCGGGCGGAAACCGAAGCGCACCTCGGCCGACGGCGCGATCACGTTGGCCTTGATGCCGCCTTCGACCTTGCCGACGTTGAAGCGCAGCCCGGTCAGGCCGCCGAAGCGCAGGTGCTTCTGCGCCTCGACCCAGTCCAGCGCCGACGCGCCCCAGCGCATCGCCTGGTGCAGCGCGCTGAGCCGCAGCGCATTCTCGGCCGAGGCGTGGCCGGCCTGGCCCTTGAACGCCATCCGCACCGCGCTGATGCCGCGATGCGCCAGCACCGCCTCGCCGCGGGTCGGTTCGGCGATGATCGCTTCGCCGAAGCCGTGGTCGCGCGCGAGGAACGCGGCGATGCAGCGTGGGTCGTTGGCCTCTTCGTCGCTGCTGAACAGCAGCGCGGCATCGCCCTTTCCCGCCTGCACGGCCGCGATCAGCGCCGCCGCCGCGCCCTTGATGTCGCAGGCGCCCAGGCCGATGGCGCGGTCTTCGGTCACGCGCAGCTTCAGCGGGTCGGCGGTCCACGCCGGCGACGACGGCACCGTGTCCAGGTGCACGTTGAACACCCGCTTCGGCTGCCCGCGCACCGCGAACAGCGACACCGCGCCGGCGCCATGGTCGGTCACTTCGACGTTGAAGTCCGGCAGCTGCGCGCGGATGTAGTCGAAGATCCCGTCGGTGCCGATCAGGCGCGGCGGATTGCGGGTGTCGAAGGACACCAGCGCTTCGAGGTGTTGGAGAACGAAATCGAGCATGCATTTTCTGCTTTTGTAGCACGGGGCTCGCCCCGCTGTTCTTCCATTGCGAAAAGCAGCGGAGCAAGCTCCGCTCTACGAGATGCCCTACGAGCGATTGATCTCGGCCCACAGGGTCGAGCTCATGCCGAACAGCTTGATGAAGCCCTCGGCCTCCTCGACGCCCCAGTCCGCCGATTGCGCGTAGGTCGCGCCCTTGGCGTTGAGGATGTGCGGCGATTTCACCGCCACGGCATCGACGCGGCCGCCGCGGGTTTCCAGCACCACCTCGCCGTTGACCGTCGCCTGCGAGGACTTCAGGAAGGCCTCCAGGTCGGTCTTGAGCGGATCGTGGAAGAAGCCCTCGTACACCACTTCGACCCACTTGCGGCCCACTTCCGGCTTGAACCGGTTCTGCTGCTTGCTCAGCACCGCCTCTTCCAGCGCGCGGTGCGCGGCCAGCAGCGAGACCAGGCCCGGCGCTTCGTAGACGATGCGGCCCTTCAGGCCGATGGTGGTGTCTCCGGTATACATGCCGCGGCCCACGCCGTAGGGCGCGAACAGCGCGTTCAACTTCGCCAGCAGCTGGGCGCCCGGCAGCGCTTCACCGTCCAGCGTCACCGCTTCGCCGTTCCTGAAGCCGATCGCCACCCGCAGCGGCGTTTCCGGCCATTCTCCGCGCGGCGCGCACCAGCCGCGCGCGCCTTCGCCCGGCGCTTCCCACTTGTCGATCTCGCCGCCCGACAGGGTCACGCCCAGCAGGTTCTCGTTGATGGTGTAGCTCTTCTGCTTGGCGCGCACGCCGAAGCCGCGCTCTTCCAGGTAGGCCTGCTCGTAGGCGCGGGTCTGGGTGTGCTGCTTCTGGATTTCGCGGATCGGCGCGACGATGCGGTAGTCGCCCGAGGCCTTGACCGCCAGGTCGAAGCGGACCTGGTCGTTGCCCATGCCGGTGCAACCGTGGGCGATGGCGTTGGTGCCCAGCTCGGCGGCACGCTTCAGCGACGCATCGACGATCAGGTAGCGGTCGGAAACCAGCAGCGGGTACTGGCCCTGGTAACCCTCGCCCGCCCACACGAACGGCTTGACGAAGCCTTCCCAGATCGCGGGGCCGCCATCGACGGTGACGTGCGAAGCGACACCGAGTTCCGCGGCGCGTTGTTCGATGAAGGCGCGTTCTTCCGCGTCCACGCCGCCGGTGTCGGCGAACACGGTATGCACGTTCCAGCCCTGCTCCTTCAGGTAGGGCACGCAGAAGCTGGTGTCGAGGCCGCCGGAGAAGGCGAGGACGATGTCGCGGGATTCGTTGGGGGTCGTCATTTCGGGAATCTCGTAGGGTGGGCCCTGGCCCACCGTTGCATGGTTGGAATGTCGAATGTCGTCGGCGGGCCTGGGCCCGCCCTACTTCATCAACGCGGCCATGATCGCCTTCTGCACGTGCAGGCGGTTCTCGGCCTCGTCGATGGCGATGCAGTTGGGCGAATCCATCACCGCGTCGGTGGCCTTGACGTTGCGGCGCAGCGGCAGGCAGTGCGAGAACACGCCATTGTTGGTCAGCGCCATCTTCGCCTCGTCGACGATGAAGTGCTTGTAGCGGTCGCGGATCGGCTTTTCCGGCTCCCATTGGCCGAAATACGGCAGCGCACCCCAGCTCTTGGCGTAGACCACGTCGGCGTCGCGGTAGGCGCTTTCGATGTCGTGGCTGATCGTGAACGAGCCGCCGCTTTCGGCGACGTTCTGCTCGGCCCAGCCGAGGTAGCGTTCGTCGAGGATGTACTCCGGCGTCGGGCACAGCAGGGTCACGTCCATGCCCAGGCGCGTGGCGATGGTCAACGCCGAGTTCGCCACCGCGGTGTTCAGCGGCTTCGGATGGTAGGTCCAGGTCAGCACGTATTTCTTGCCGCGCAGAGCCTGCTCCGGACTTGACCCGGGGTCGCGGCTCATGAAGTGCTCCTGCAGCGCCAGCGCGTGGGCCAGCTCCTGGCAGGGATGGGTGATCGTCTCCATGTTGATCACCGGCACCGGCGAATACTTCGCGAACGACTTCAGCACGCGGTCCTGGCGGTCCTGCTGCCAGTCCACGAACTTCGGGAACGCGCGCACGCCGATCAGGTCGACGTAGCGGCCCAGCACGCGGGCGACCTCGGCGATGTGCTCTTCGGTGTCGCCGTCCATCACCGTGCCCAGGTCGAATTCGATCGGCCACGCGTCCTTGCCCGGCTGCAGCACCACCGCATGGCCGCCCAGCTGGAACGCGCCCAGCTCGAAGCTGGTGCGGGTGCGCATGGACGGATTGAAGAACACCAGGGCGATGGACTTGCCCTTGAGCTGGTCGCCCAGCTTGCTGCGCTTGAATTCGGCGGCCTGCGCCAGCAGCGCGTCGAGATCGGCGCGACTCCAGTCCTGGGTGTTCAAGAAATGCTTGATGGGAGCAGGCTTCAGCGACATCGGGAAATCCTTGGCAACGGGGCTCTACGGGAAAACGGTTTCTTGCGGATGAAACTTTCTGCCGGGCCGGAAACGAAAAAACCCAGCTATTCGCTGGGTTTCGGAACGAACACGCACGCTTCCGCCTACCCAGCCACGCAAGGGGGTTCCGGTCGGCGGGCACGCGAGGTCATCCCGGAGGCCATCCGGGCGGCGCTGGCGTGGACGTGGTCGTTCGCATTCATCCGGCGCATGGTCGCATGCCGCTCGCCGCGGCGCAACATGCCCGGCCACTGCCTATGGCAGGGCCACCGGCGCGGACTCGTCTGGCGTCACCGAAATGCGGATGCGCAGGCGGGTGCCGGGATCCTCGGGCAGGCGCGAGCGGTATTTCATGCCCTTGTACATGTAGTCCACGTCGTAGGCGATGGGCCGCTGGAACTCCCGGCCGACCAGCACCGTGCGGCAGCGCGGCGGCACCGCCGGGGGCGCAAGGGCCGGCTTGGACTTGTCGTCATCTCCGCCGAACACGCCCTTGACCGAATCCCACATCCGCGCCAGCCGGCCTTCCTCGGCCTTCGGCGGCGACCTGTCCTGCACCGGCGAATCGCAGACCCGTTCGGTGCGCGTGGCGCGCAGGGTTTCGTAGACCGGCTCGACGTTGAGCACGCGCGCGTAGTCGACGCGGACGTTCTCGGACACCGGCACATCCTGGGCCGCCGCACACGGCGCCGCCAGCGCGGCCAGGACGGCGAGCTGGCGGAAGGATCGGTGGAACGACGCGAAGCGGACCATGCGGCAAGGGAAGGACTGCAAACCCGGCCAGTGTAGGCCGCGCGGCTGGCGTGGGGCTGAACACCGGACCACCGGCGGCCGCACCCGCTAGAATTGCACGGCCTTTCCCTTCCCTCCGCCCATGCCCCTGCGCCTGTACAACACCCTCACGCGGCAGGTCGAGCCGTTCGCGCCGCTCGATCCCGCCGCGGGGCCGACGATGTACGTCTGCGGTCCCACCGTCTACAACTACGTGCACATCGGCAACGCCCGCGGGCCGGTGGTCTTCGGCGTATTGGCCGCGCTGCTGCGCCGGCGTTACGGCAACCTGCGCTACGCCCGCAACATCACCGACGTGGACGACAAGATAAACGCCGCGGCGCGGGAACAGGGCGTGCCGATCTCGGCCATCACCGACCGCTTCGCCACCGCCTACCGCGAGGACATGGCCGCGCTGGGCGTGTCCGGCGAGTTCGCCCCAGACATCGAGCCGACCGCGACCGGCCACATCGCGCAGATGGTCGCGATGTGCGAACGCCTGATCGGCGACGGCCACGCCTACGCCGCCGAAGGCCACGTGCTGTTCTCGGTGGCCAGCTTCCCCGGCTACGGCAAGCTGTCGCGCCGCGATCCCGAGGAAATGCTGGCCGGCGCCCGCGTCGACGTGGCGCCGTACAAGCGCGACCCGGGCGATTTCGTGCTGTGGAAGCCATCCACCGACGACCTCCCGGGCTGGGATTCGCCGTGGGGCCGCGGTCGTCCCGGCTGGCACATCGAGTGCTCGGCGATGGCCGAAGCCCACCTGGGCCAGACCATCGACATCCACGCCGGCGGCATCGACCTGCAGTTCCCGCACCACGAGAACGAAGTCGCGCAGAGCGAATGCGCGCACGGCGGCCGCACCTTCGCCCGCTGGTGGCTGCACAACGGCATGCTGAACTTCGGCGGCGCGAAGATGGCCAAGTCGGTCGGCAACATCCAGCGCGTGCACGACCTGGTGCGCGAACATCCGCCAGAAGCGCTGCGCTACGCCCTGCTTTCGGCCCACTACCGGCAGCCGCTGGAATGGTCCGACGGACTGGTCGAGCAGAGCGTGCGCACGCTGGACCGGCTGTACGGCACACTGCGCGACCTGGGCGACGTCGATGCGACGGAAGCGGCCATTCCGCCATCGGTCGAGGACGCGCTGGACGACGACCTCAACACGCCGCAGGCGCTGGCCGAAATCGCCCGCATCGCCGCGGAGGCGCGCAAGGCGGAATCACGGCAGGAGAAATCGCGGCTGAAATCCGAGTTGCTCGGTGCCGGCATCGCGCTGGGCCTGCTGCAGCAGGATCCGGCCACCTGGTTCGCGCGCGGCGCTTCGTCCGGCGACGACGCCCGCATCCAGTCGCTGGTGGACGAGCGCGCCGCGGCGAAGAACAACCGCGACTTCGCCCGCGCCGACGCGATCCGCGAGCAGCTCGCCGCGGAAGGCGTCTTGCTGGAAGACACGCCGCAGGGCGTGAGGTGGAAGCGGGCTTGATCGCCCCTCCCCATGCGAAGGCAGGGGGAAGCTGGGAGGGGGTCGAGTCGACATTCGATGAAGTCCATCGCAGTCCACGCAACCCTTCCCCAACTCTCCCTTGCCTTCGCAGGAGAGGGAGTACCGACCGAGAACATGAAGTGACCGAAACGCCCTTCCCCCTCGAACCCACTGCCGCCGAAGCGCAGCAGGCCATCCGCGATGAATTCGCCTTCTTCGGCGACTGGTCCGAGCGCTACCAGTACCTGATCGACCTGGGCCGCAAGCTGCCGCCCTTCCCCGAGGCATGGAAGACGGAAGAGCACCGCCTGCTCGGCTGCCAGTCGATGGTCTGGATCGTGCCCGAAGGCGATGCGGCGAAACTCGACTTCCGCGCGGTCAGCGATTCGGCCATCGTGTCCGGGCTGATCTACCTGGCGCTGCGCGTCTACTCCGGCCGCAGCGCACGCGAAATCCTCGCCACCACGCCCGACTACATTGCCGACATCGGCCTGGCCAAGCACCTGTCCCCGACCCGCAGCAACGGGCTGGCCTCGCTGCTGGCCTTCATCCGCGACGCTGCCCAGCGCGCCTCGGCATGAGCGAAGCCGCCGCGTCGCCGCTGCGCAGCGTCGGCTTCCGCTGGCTGATGCTGTACCGCATCTGCACGCTGTTCTCCTACCAGATCGTCGCGGTGGCGGTGGGCTGGCACGTTTACGAAATCACCCGCGACCCCTGGTCGCTGGGCCTGATCGGCCTGGCCGAAGTGATTCCGTTCTTCTGCGTGGCGCCGTTCTCCGGCTATCTGGTCGACCATCTGCCGCGGCGCAAGCTGGGCGCGGCAGCGTGCCTGGGCCTGGCCGCCAATGCCATCGCCCTGACCCTGATCGCCGCCGACGTGCTGCCGGCGCATGGGCTGTGGCCGATCTACCTGGCCATCGCGGTCGGCGGCGTCGGCCGCTCGTTCCTGGGGCCGGTCTACAACGCGTTGTTCGCACGCGTGCTGAAACGCGGGCAGTTCGGGCGCGGCGCCAGCCTGGGCAGCGTGGTGTTCCAGGGCGGGCTGGTGCTGGGCCCGGCGATGGGCGGCCTGCTGGTCGGCAGCCTCGGCACGCCGTTCGCCTACGGGCTGGCAACGTGCTTCGCCATCGCCGCCGCCGGCGCGCTGCTGGCGATGCCGGTGACCGAGCCAGCGCAGCAACAGCAGCGCGGCCCGGTGTTCGCCAGCATCGCCGAGGGAGCGCGCTTCGTCGCCTCCAACCAGATCATGCTGGGCGCAATGGCGCTGGACATGTTCTCGGTGCTGCTGGGCGGCGCGGTGTCGATGCTGCCGGCCTTCATCAAGGACATCCTGCACCAGGGCCCGGAGGCGCTGGGCATCCTGCGCGCGGCGCCGGCCGTGGGTTCGATCGTGATCGCGCTGTGGCTGACCCGCCATCCGCTGCAGCGCCACGCCGGCCGCGTACTGATGCTGGCGGTGGCCTGCTTCGGCCTGTGCACCATCGCCTTCGCGCTGTCGCGGCAGGTGTGGCTGTCGGCGCTGCTGCTGGTCGCCTACGGCGTGTGCGACGGCGTGTCGGTGGTGCTGCGCTCGACCATCATGCAGTTGGTGACCCCGGACCACATGCGCGGCCGGGTGTCGTCGATCAACAGCATCTTCGTCAGCTCGTCCAACGAACTGGGCGCGTTCTACGACGGCGTGATGGCGCGCCTGCTCGGTCTGGTGCCGGCGGTGATGGTGGGCGGTTTCGTCACCCTCGGCGTGGTCGGCCTGACCGCATGGAAGGCGCCGAAGCTGAGAAAACTGGACCTGCGCGACCTGCATTAGCCGCCGCGTCGCGCCGCGCGGGAAAAGCCCTTCGCCCGATTGCGGGCGGAAAAGAAAAACCCCGCTTCCGCGGGGTTTTTCGTCGGATCAGTCGCCCTGCTGTTTCTGCAGGTGTTCCCAGCGCTCCTGCGCATCCAGAGTGCGCTCGGCGGTCAGGCGCGCATCCAGGCGCTCTAGGCCGATTTCCTCGCCGGTATCGACGCAGTAGCCGTAGTCGCCGCCATCCAGGCGCTTCAGCGTGCTGTCGATCTTGCCGATCAGCTTGCGGTAGCGGTCGCGGGTGCGCAGTTCCAGCGAGTTTTCGGTTTCGCGAGTGGCGCGCTCGGCTTCGTCGCCGATGTCGCGGACCTCGTCCTTCAGGTTCTCGATGGTCTGCTTGGATTCCTCGACCAGATCGGCGCGCCATTGCAGCAGGCGCTGGCGGAAGTACTCCAGCTGCAGCGGACTCATGTATTCCTCGTCCGCGGCGGGCTTGTAGCCGGCGGGCAGGATCGGCCGGCCGGTGGCCTCGTCGGTTTCGTACTTCACTACCCTGACCTTGCCCTTCGGCGCGGGCGCGGACGGCCTGGAAGGCACGGCCACGGCGACCTTGCCGGTCGGGCGCGGCTTCGGCGCAGCAACCACCGGGGCCGCGGGCGCAGGCTTGATCGGAGACGGCTTGGCCGGCGCGGGCTTGGGCGCAACCGCGGCGGGCTTCGGGCTCGCCGGAGCCGGTTTGACGGCGACCGGGGCCGGCTTGGCCGGCGCAGCCTGCTTGGTGGCCGGCCGGCTCGCGGCCTTGGCCACGGGCTTGGCCGGGGCTGCGGCCTTGGCTGGAACCGGCTTGGCCGCCGGCTTCTTGGCGGAGACGGCCGGCTTGGCCGGCGCCTTCTTCACCGCGGCAACGGATTTGGCGGCAGTCGGCCTGGCCGCCGGCTTGGCGACAGGCTTCTTCGCAGGAACGGCCTTTTTCGCCGGCGGGGCGGCCTTCCTGGCCGGCGCGGCCGCCTTTTTCGCAGCCGGCTTCTTCGCAGCGGGCTTTTTCGCCGGGGCGGCTTTCTTGGCCACAGGCTTCTTGGCGGCGGGGGCCTTCTTGGCAGGGGCCTTCTTGGCGGCCGGCTTGGCGGCCTTCTTCGCAGGTTTCTTCACAGCCACGAACAGCGCTTCCTTCTCTTCTCCCGGGGCCCGGGAAAGCGCGACTTTATAGCCTACCGGGACAGGGGCGGCAACCGCAGATTCAGGCATTCGCTATGATGCAGCGTATGGTCGGCCGCGTTCTGATCGCCCTGCTGCGGGTTTACAAGCGATTCCTCAGCCCGATGCTAGGACCGCGCTGCCGCTTCGTGCCCAGTTGTTCCGAATACGCCATGGAGGCCATCGCCCGTTTCGGCCCGCTGCGCGGCAGCTGGCTGGCCGCGCGCCGGGTCGGCCGCTGCCACCCCCTCCACCCCGGTGGCCACGACCCCGTGCCACCCCGTCCACACTCCCACCCAGGAACGCCGCCCTGATGTCTTCCACCCTGATCGTCAACGCCCGCCTGGTCAACGAAGGCCGCGAATTCGACGCCGACCTGCGCATCGAGGATGGACGCATCGCCCGGATCGACACCCAGATCGCCGCCCGGCCCGAGGAACGGGTGATCGAGGCCGGCGGACGCTGGCTGCTGCCGGGGATGATCGACGACCAGGTGCATTTCCGCGAACCCGGCCTGACCCACAAGGGCGACATCGCCACCGAATCGGCGGCCGCGGTGGCGGGCGGGCTGACCAGCTTCATGGACATGCCCAACACCAACCCGCCGACGCTGGATTCGGCCGCGCTGGAGGCCAAGTACGCGCTGGCCAAGGGCCGCGCCTGGGGCAACTACGGCTTCTACCACGGCGCCAGCAACGACAACATCGAAGCGATCCGCGCGCTGGACCCGAAGGCCGCGCCCGGCATCAAGGTGTTCATGGGCGCATCCACCGGCAACATGCTGGTGGACGACCCGGACACGCTGGACGCGATCTTCCGCGACACGCCGGTGCCGATCATCACCCACTGCGAGGACACACCGACCATCGACGCCAACCTCGCGGCGTTCCAGGCGAAGTACGGCGATGCGCTGACCGCGGAAATGCACCCCGACATCCGCTCGCGCGAGGCCTGCATCAAGTCGACCAAGCTGGCGATTTCGCTGGCCCGCAAGCACGGCACCCGCCTGCACGTGCTGCACATTTCCACCGCCGACGAACTGGCGCTGTTCGAACCCGGCCCGCTGCTGCGCGCCGACGGCACGCGCAAGCGCATCACCGCCGAGACCTGCATCCACTTCCTGCGCTTCGACCGCGGCGACTACGC
>JBDHQQ010000090.1:0-10272 GCA_039807145.1 Pseudoxanthomonas sp.
ACGGGTTACCGCGCGTGACGACGCCTGGACGAACCCGCCCGTGAACCGCGAAACGACGGTTCCCCGCCACCTTGCCGTGATCATGGACGGCAACGGCCGCTGGGCGCAGCGGCGCCGGCGTCCGCGCATGATCGGCCACCGCGCCGGCGCGCGCGCGGTCAACCTGTGCATCGACTTCTGCCTGCACCGCGGCATCGGCGCGCTGACCCTGTTCGCGTTCTCCAGCGAGAACTGGGGACGTCCGGAAGAGGAAGTCGGCGCGCTGATGAAGCTGTTCCTCAACGCACTGGAGCGCGAAGTAGACGAACTGCACCGCCGCGACGTGCGCGTGCGCTTCATCGGCGAGCGCGAGCGCTTCTCCGCGCCGATCCGCGAACGCATGGCCGCAGCCGAGGCGCTGACCGCCGGCAACCGTTCGCTGCACCTGAACATCGCCGCCAGCTACGGCGGACGCCAGGACATCGCCCGCGCCGCGCGCGAGCTGGCCACCGAAGTGGCCGCCGGCCGGCTGCGCGCCGAGGACATCGACGAAACCACCGTCGCCGCACGCATGGCCCTGGCCGACCTGCCGCCGCCGGACCTGTTCATCCGCACCGGCGGCGACCACCGGGTCAGCAACTTCCTGCTGTGGCAGCTGGCCTATACCGAACTGTGGTTCACCGAAACCCTGTGGCCCGACCTGGACGAAACCTTGCTGCAGCGCGCGCTGGACGATTTCGCCGGGCGCGAGCGCCGCTTCGGCCTGACCGGCGAACAGGTCGCCCAAGGGCCCGCCAACGCCGAGGAGCGTTCCGCATGACCAAGACCCGCGTGATCGCCGCCTTGGTGATGGCCCCGCTGGCGATCGCCGCGATCCTGCTGCTGCCCACGCCGTGGCTGCTGGCCGCCGCCGCGCTGGTGTTCCTGGTCGCGCTGTGGGAATGGTTCCGGCTGGCCGGGATCGACGACACCCTGCCCCGCACCGTGCTGCTGGTGGCCAACCTGCTGCTGATGGTGCTGCTGGTGTGGGCCTCGCGCGACAGCAGCGGGTTCTCGCCGGTGCCGTTCCAGCTGGTGATCCTGATCGGCGTGGCGTGGTGGGTGCTGGCGCTGTCGTGGCTGCGCTTTTCCCGCTTCGCGTCCGACCACGAAAGCTGGGCGCGGACGTTCAAGCTGGCCGCGGGCACGCTGTCGGTGGTGCCGGCCTGGTGCGCGCTGGGCCTGATCCACGTGCAGGACCGCGACCCGGCGGGGCTGGCCGGCATCCAGCAGGGCCACGTCTGGCTGCTGACCGCGCTGGCCATCGTCTGGGCCGCGGACAGCGGCGCTTATTTCGCCGGCCGGCACTTCGGCGGCAAGTGGTTCGGCCGCAAGCTGGCGCCGAACATCAGCCCGAACAAGACTTGGGAAGGCGTGCTGGGCGGGTTGCTGGCCGGCGTCGCCGTGGGCCTGCTGCTGGCTTCGCTGGCGGGAATGGAAACGGTCCAGATACCGGCAATGTGCTTGCTGGCCGTGGTCACCGTGCTGGTTTCGGTGGTCGGCGACCTGTTCGAAAGCCTGCTCAAGCGCCACGCCGGGGCCAAGGATTCCAGCCACCTGATCCCCGGCCACGGCGGCGTGCTCGACCGCCTCGACGGCGTGCTCGCGGCGCTGCCGGTATTCGCGCTGGGCAAGGATCTGCTGGGACTGTGAGATGAGTGCGGCGGCCCCTTCCAGCATTCGCCGGGTAGCCGTGCTCGGCGCCACCGGCTCGATCGGCGCCTCCGCGCTGGACGTGATCGCGCGGCACCCCGATCGCTTCCGCGCCAGCGTGCTGGCCGCCGGCAGCAAGGTCGAGGCGCTGGTCGAACTGTGCCGGCGGCATCGTCCGGACCATGCCGTCATCGCCACCCCCTCCGCCCACGCCGCGCTGCGCGACGGCCTGCGCGCCGCCGGCCTGCCCACCCAGGCGCACGCCGGCATGGCGGCGCTGGATGCGCTGGTCGCCGGCGACGCCTGCGACAGCGTGGTCGCGGCGATCGTGGGGGCGGCCGGGTTGTCCTCCACGCTGGCCGCGGCACGCGCCGGCAAGCGCCTGCTGCTGGCCAACAAGGAATCGCTGGTGCTGGCCGGCGAACTGCTGATGCGCGCAGCCGCCGCGGGCGACGCGGAAATCGTGCCCATCGACAGCGAGCACAATGCGGTCTTCCAGTGCCTGCGTTCATGCCGGGCTCAGGGCGACGTACGACGCATCGTGCTGACCGCATCGGGCGGCCCGTTCCGTGGGCGCAGTCGCGCGCAGTTGGCCGAAGTCACGCCCGCGCAGGCCGTGGCCCACCCGAAATGGTCAATGGGCCCGAAGATCTCGGTCGATTCGGCCACGCTGATGAACAAGGGTCTGGAAATCATCGAGGCCCACCACCTGTTCGGCCTGCCCGACGCACGACTGGGCGTGCTGGTGCATCCGCAAAGCCTGGTGCATGCGCTGGTCGAATTCCGCGACGGCTCCACCCTGGCGCAGCTGGGCGTGCCGGACATGCGCACCGCGCTGGCCGTGGGCCTGGGCTGGCCCGAGCGCATCGAATCGGGCGTGGCCGGGCTGGACCTGCTGGCGCACGGCCGGCTGGAATTCGAAGCGCCCGACCTCGACGCCTTCCCCTGCCTGCGCCTGGCCCGGCAATCGCTGGTCGCCGGCGGCACCGCGCCGGCCGTGCTCAATGCGGCCAACGAAGTGGCGGTTTCAGCCTTTCTTCAGGGCGCAATCGGTTTCCTAGCCATTCCTGCGCTGGTCGAGGATGTCCTCGCCGCCCTGCCCGCCGCCCCGGCCGAATCGCTGGAAGCGCTGCTGGCGGCCGACGCGCAGGCCCGCCATTTCGCCACCGAACGGAGCGCCCGGTACCGCGCATGAGTGAATTCATAGGCTCGATCTGGTGGCTGCTGGTCGCGCTGGGCGTGCTGGTCACGTTCCACGAATTCGGCCACTACTGGGTCGCGCGCCGCTGCGGCGTCAAGGTGCTGCGCTTCTCGGTCGGCTTCGGCAAGTCGCTGTGGTCGCGCCGCGACCGCCACGGCACCGAGTTCTGCATCGCCGCCATCCCGTTGGGCGGCTACGTGAAGATGCTGGACGAGACCGCCCTGGACGAAGGCGACGCGCCCATTCCCGCCGGCCAGCTGGACCAGGCCTTCAACCGCAAATCCGTATGGCAGCGCATCGCCATCGTCGCCGCGGGCCCCGTCGCCAACCTGGTGCTGTGCGTGGCGCTGCTGTGGGCGATGTTCGTGGTCGGCAAGCAGGACTACTCGGCCACCATCGGCCACGCGCAGGGCCTGGCCGCACAGGCGGGACTGCAGCGCGGCGAGCGCATCGTCAGGGTCGGTGAACGCGAAGTGGCCACCTGGGCCGATGCGGCCACGGCGCTGACCCTCTCCGCCATCGACGGCCAGGATGCCCGGATCGAGGCCGAAAGCGCCGACGGCGACGTTTCCATGCACACCCTGCGGCTGTCGACCCTGCCGGCGGGCTTCGACCAGGAAAACGTGACCGCGCTGGCCGGCATCGGCTGGCGGTTCCAGCTGCCCCCGGCCGTGGTCGGCAAGGTCGCGCCCGGCACTCCGGCCGCGGCCAGCCTGCAACCCGGCGACCAGATCACCGCCCTCGACGGCGCCCCGGTCCGCGACCTGGCCGAGCTGCAGGCACGCGTCGCCGAACTCGGCCAGCGCGGCGGCGAGGCGATGGTCGAAGTCGACCGCGAAGGCGCACGCCTGGCCTTCCCGATGGCGCCCCGGCGGATGACCAGTCCGGCCGGCGCCGCCTACTGGGGCCTGGGCATCGAAGCCAGGGCCGTGGAACCGGCATACGATGCCCTGCAGCGCCACAACCCGCTGGCCGCCATCCCCGCGGCGTTCCGCGAAACCGGCAAGATCGCCTCCGACTCGCTGGGCATGCTGCGGCGCATGCTGTTCGGCCAGGCCTCGGTGAAGAACCTGTCCGGCACCATCACCATCGCCCGCGTCGCCAACGCCAGCGCCGAGCGCGGGCTGGGCTGGTTCCTGTGGTTCCTCGGCGCGGTGTCGCTGAGCCTGGCGATCATCAACCTGCTGCCGATCCCCGTCTTGGACGGCGGTCACCTGCTGTATTACCTTATCGAGTTGGTCAAGGGCAGCCCGCTCAGCGAGCGCGCCATGGCCGCCGGGCAGTACGCCGGACTCGCGGCGCTGGCCGGCCTGATGGGCCTGGCCTTGTACAACGACATCCTGCGGCTGCCATTCTGATGATGAACCCGGAACTCCGCGCCGCTCCGGCCCTCCAACCCGCCCCACCTTCCCGCTTTTCCCAACCGGAACATCCAATGACGGCACCGACGACGCGCCTCCCCACCCGCCGCCTGCTCGCCCTCGCCCTGGCCGCGGCCATCGCCGCGCCGGCCGCCGCGCAGACGGTCCAGGCGCCGCTGGCCGCGTCCGGCACCCCCGACAGCTTCGTCGTCAGCGACATCCGCATCGAGGGCAACCAGCGCATTTCCGCCGGCACCGTGCTGACCTACCTGCCGATCGAGCGTGGCGACACCGTCGATTCGGCCAAGGTCGGCCAGGCGATCCGCGAGCTGTACCAGAAAGGATTCTTCGAGGATGTGCGCCTGGACCGCCAGGGCAACATCCTGGTGGTCACCGTGTCCGAACGGCCCGCGATCAACAAGCTGACCCTCAGCGGCAACAAGGACCTGAAGACCGAGGACCTGAACGCCAACCTGAAGCAGATCGGCATCGCCGAAGGCGAAACCTTCGACCGGCTCAGCCTGGACCGGGTCACCCAGGAACTGAAGCGCGCCTACAACAACCGCGGCAAGTACAACGCCGAAATCAACCCGACGGTCACCCAGCTCGACCGCAACCGCGTCGACGTGACCATCGCGATCAAGGAAGGCAAGGCGGCCAAGATCCGCCACGTCAACCTGGTCGGCAACGACACCTTCTCCCTGCAGGACATCACCGACAGCTGGGAGTCCAAGGAGCACAACTGGCTGTCGTGGTACCGCCGCGACGACCAGTACTCGCGCGAGAAGCTGTCCGGCGACCTGGAAAAGCTCAACAACTACTACCTCGACCGCGGCTACGTCGACTTCAACGTCGATTCGACCCAGGTGTCGATCAGCCCCGACAAGCGCGACATGTTCGTGAGCGCCGGCGTCACCGAGGGCGAGATCTACAAGGTCTCCGACGTGACCATCAGCGGCGACACCGTGCTGCCGCGCGAGAACGTCGAGCGCATGGTCATCGTGAAGAAGGACCAGGTGTTCTCGCGCCGCCTGCTCGAGCTCACCTCGGACAGCATCACCATGACCCTGTCGAACATCGGCTACGCCTTCGCCAAGGTCAACCCGATCCCGACCGTGGACCGCGCCAATCGCACCGTGGCGATCAACCTGCAGGTGGTGCCGGGACCGCGCGTCAACGTGCGCCACGTCCTGTTCAAGGGCAACGCCCGCACCTCCGACGAAGTGATGCGCCGCGAGCTGCGCCAGTTCGAGGGCACGTGGTATTCGCAGGCGGCGATCGACCGTTCCACGACGCGCCTGCGCCAGCTCGGCTATTTCGAGAGCGTCGACGTCGAAACCCCGACCGTGCCCGGCACCAGCGACCAGGTCGACGTGGTCTTCGAGGTCAAGGAAACCACCTCGGGCAGCTTCACCTTCGGCCTGGGCTACTCGCAGCTGTCGGGCATGACCACCTCGATCCAGCTGTCGCAGAACAACTTCCTCGGCCGCGGCAACCAGGTGTCGGTCGAAGCCTCGCGCAGCGACTACCTCAAGCGCTACGCGTTCTCGTTCCGCAACCCGTACTTCACCGACGAGGGCATGTCGCTGGGCTACAACCTGTGGCTGCGCGAATTCGATTACTCCAACTTCAACACCGCGTCGTACTCGACCACCAACGCGGCCGCCCAGGCCGTGCTGGGCCTGCCGATCACCGAATTCGACAGCGTCAGCCTGCTGTTCGGCATCGACTCCAACGAGATCCTCGCCTATCCGGGCTCGACCCCGCAGTCGATCATCGATTACATCAACGCCGTCGGCAACCGCACCTTCCACGCCTGGCGCACGGAAATGGGCTGGGCGCGCGACACCCGCAACGACTACTTCATGCCGACCCGCGGCATGTACCAGCGCGTTTCCGCGGAAATCGCCCTGCCCGGCTCCACCGTCGAGTACTACAAGCTGAACTACGAGTTCTCCAAGTACTGGCCGCTGAGCCCGGCCCTGGTGCTGCGCACCGGCGCCGAACTGGGCTACGGCAACAGCTACGGCAGCGACCAGACCCGCGACCTGTGCATCGCCAACAACATCTACACCGACTCGGAAGGCAACGAATACCCCTACCAGACCGGCTACACCGACAACTGCACACCGTCGTCCGCGGAATACAGCAGGACGGTCACCGCCACGGGCCTGCCGTTCTTCGAGAACTTCTACGCCGGCGGCACCCGCTCGGTGCGCGGCTTCCGCGACAACACCCTGGGTCCCCGCTCGGAATCGATATACAGCGGCTACCGCGGCCAGCCGCTGGGCGGCTCGGTGAAGACCACCGGTTCGATCGAGATGTTCTTCCCGAAGCTGTTCGACAGCAAGGCCGCGCGCGTGTCGGCCTTCGTCGACTTCGGCAACGTATTCGCCGGCACCAAGAACTTCGATGCAAGCGAATTGCGCGCGTCGGCGGGCGTGGCCCTGCTGTGGCGCGCACCGGTCGGCCCGATCTCGATCAGCTACGCATTGCCGCTGCGCAAGCAGGACGGCGACGAGATCGAGCGCCTGCAGTTCACCTTCGGCGGCGGCTTCTGATCCCAACCGCCAAGGCATCGACAAGGCCCGGCTCGCCCGGGCCTTGTCTTTTCCTGGCGACGGTCCGGCCATGGCCGCTCGCGCTGGGGCAACCGCCGCGAATCCACACCCCGCCTGCCGCAGCCGCTAAACTCTGCGCAATGGCCCAGTCCCCGATCACCGCCGCCGAACTCGCCGAGCGCTTCGCCCTGTCCGTGCACGGCGATGGGGGCGCAACCGTGCGCGGCGTGGCGACGCTGGCCGGCGCGCAGCCGCACCAGCTCGCCTTCCTCGCCAATTCGAAGTACCGCGGCCAGCTGCCGGCCAGCCAGGCCGGCATCGTCGTGCTCCGCGCCGAAGACGCGGAGCTGGCGCCACGCACCGCGCTGGTCGCGCGCGACCCGTACAGCGCGTTCGCGAAGATCGCCGCGCTGTTCGAGCCGGTACCGCAGCGCCCGCCCGGCATCCACGCCAGCGCCGTGGTGGACCCCACCGCATCGGTCGCCGCCAGTGCGCACGTCGGCCCTTTCGTCAGCATCGGCGCCAATTCGCGCATCGGCGACGGCTGCGTGATCGGCCCCGGCTGCACGATCGGCGAGGACTGCGAAGTCGGCGACGGCTGCGAGCTGATCGCACGCGTCACCCTGGTGACCCGCGTGCACCTGGGCAAGCGCGTGCGCGTGTTCCCCGGCGCGGTGCTGGGCGCCGCGGGATTCGGCCTGGCGATGGACTTCACCGACAACGGCGGCCGCTGGCTCAACGTGCCGCAGCTGGGCGGCGTGCGCATCGGCGACGATTGCGAGATCGGCGCCAATACCTGCATCGACCGCGGCGCGCTGGACGACACGGTGCTGGAGGAGGACGTGCGCCTCGACAACCTGGTGCAGATCGGCCACAACGTGCGCATCGGCGCGCACACCGCGATGGCCGGCTGCAGCGCCGCCGCGGGCAGCGCCCGGATCGGCCGCTACTGCCTGATCGGCGGCGCGGCGGGCGTGCTCGGCCACCTGGAGGTCTGCGACCGGGTCACCATCACCGCGATGTCGCTGGTCACCGGCTCGATCCGCGAGTCCGGCGAATACTCCTCCGGAACCCCGCTCACCGACAACAGGACCTGGCGCAAGAACGCCGCACGCTTCAAGCAACTCGATGCACTCGCGCGGCGCATTCCGCCCGCGGACAAGGAACGAACATGACCGAGAACGCCAAGCCGAACATCGACATCGACACCATCCAGCGCGTGCTGCCGCACCGCTTTCCCTTCCTGCTGGTGGACAAGGTGGTCGAATTCGAACCGCACAAGCGCATCCTCGCGCACAAGAACGTCAGCATCAACGAGCCGTTCTTCCAGGGCCACTTCCCCGGCCATCCGGTGATGCCCGGGGTGCTGGTGATCGAGGCGCTGGCCCAGGCCGGCGGCATCCTCACCCAGGTTTCGCGCGGCCTGAACTGCGGCGACCGCCTGTTCTACCTGGTGAAGGTGGACAACGTGCGTTTCTCGCGCATGGTGGTACCGGGCGACGTGCTGGAACTGCACGTGGACATCAAGCGCGTGATCCGCAACATGACGCTGTACGCCTGCGTGGCCAAGGTCGACGGCAACGAAGTCGCCAGCGCCGAGGTGCTGTGCGCGGAAACCCCGAAGCCGGACGCCTGAGCATGGCAGCCGACATCCATCCGGGCGCGGTGGTCGATCCGGGCGCGAAGCTCGGCGACGGCGTGCGCATCGGTCCGTTCGCCTACGTCGGCCCCGACGTGGAAATCGGCGATGGCACCATCATCGGCCCGCACTGCACGGTCGCCGGGCCGGCCCGCATCGGCCGAGACAACCATTTCGTGGGACACGTCGCCGTCGGCGGCGACCCGCAGGACAAGAAATTCCGCGGCGAACGCACCGAACTGGTGGTCGGCGACCGCAACATCGTCCGCGAGTTCGTCACCCTGAACCGCGGCACCGGCGACGGCGGCGGCATCACCCGCGTCGGCAGCGACAACATGCTGCTGGCCTATACCCACGTCGCCCACGACTGCGTCGTCGGCAACCACTGCGTGTTCTCCAACAACGCCACCCTGGCCGGCCACGTCACCGTGGAGGACTGGGTCATCCTCAGCGGCTTCGCCGGAGCGCACCAGTTCTGCCGCATCGGCGCCCACGCCTTCCTCGGCAAGGGCGTGCTGGTCAGCGGCGACGTGCCGCCGTTCACCATGGTCGCCGGCGACGAAACCGGCCGCCCGCGCGGCATCAACAGCGAGGGGCTGAAGCGCCGCGGCTTCGACGCCGAGCGCATCGCCGCGATCAAGCGCGCCTACCGCACGCTTTACGTCGCCGGCCTGCCCCTGGCCGAGGCCAAGCTGCAGCTGGCGGAACAGGCGAAAGCCAGCCCCGACGTGCGTGCGCTGCTCGACTTCATCGAAAGCGGCGAACGACCGCTGCAGCGGTGAAGCCGTGTCGCCGTAATTGGTGATCCGTGATTGGTGATTCGGAAATGCAAACTTCACAGGTGGCTGCTGCTTTTTCGAATCACCAATCGCGAATCACGGCCTTCAACAGCCGAATGGCTGGTCATCACGACCCGTTGCGCTTCGCCATCTGCGCCGGCGAGGCTTCCGGCGACGCGCTCGGCGCCGGCCTGATCGCCGAGCTGCGCCGGCGCTTTCCGGAGGCCGAATTCGCCGGCATCGGCGCTGGCGCGATGCGCGCCGCCGGCTGCGACACCTGGTTCGATGCCGGCGAACTGGCGGTGATGGGCCTGGCCGAAGTGCTGCGCCACCTGCCGCGCCTGCTGAAGCTGCGCCGGCAATTCCGCGAACGCGTACTGGCGTGGCAGCCTGATGTCTTCGTCGGCATCGACGCGCCCGACTTCAACCTCGGCGTCGAACAATGGCTGAAGCAGCGCGGCATGCGCACCGTGCACTACGTCAGCCCGTCGGTGTGGGCATGGCGCGAGAATCGCGCGGAAAAGATCGGCCGCAGCGCGGACCGCGTGCTGTGCCTGTTCCCGATGGAACCGGCGATCTACGCGAAGCACGGCGTCGATGCGCGCTTCGTCGGCCACCCGATGGCCGACGCCATTCCGCTGCATCCCGACCGCGTGGCGGCGCGTGAATCGCTGGGATTGCCGCAGGACGCCAGCGTGCTGGCCGTGCTGCCCGGCTCGCGCCTGGGCGAAATCGCACGGCTGGCCGAACCGTTCCTTGCCGCCGCGAAGCTGGTCGCGGCGCAGGTTGCGGACCTGCACGTGATCGTTCCCGCCGCCAACGAAGCCTGTCGCGCGGCGCTGGAAGCACAACTCGCCCAATTCCGGTTGCCGAGCGTCCGGCTATTCGATGGCAATGCGCGCGAATGCCTGTTCGCCGCCGACGCGACCCTGCTGGCCTCGGGCACCGCGGCGCTGGAAGCGATGCTGGCCAAGCAGCCGATGGTGGTCGGCTACCGCATCGCGCCGCTGACCTACCGCATCGTCAAGGCGCTGGGCCTGCTCAAGACCGAGCGCTACGC
>JBDHQQ010000091.1:0-10241 GCA_039807145.1 Pseudoxanthomonas sp.
CGCAGGCCATCGACGCCGACAGCGCCGACGCGTGGTTCGAACGCGCCATCGGCGAGCTGCTGAAATTGCAGGCCATCGCACCGCCGGACGGCATGGGCGAATTCGGCGAAGCGCTGCTGCAACGCGACGCGGGGCTGTTCGAGGAATGGTTCCTCGGCAGGCACCTCGGCATCGCGCTGGATTGCGACGGCAGCGAGAAACTCGATCTCGTGCAACGCCGGCTGATGGACTGCGCGCTGACCCAGGCGCGCGTGCTGACCCATCGCGACTTCATGCCGCGCAACCTGATGCCGACGCTGCCGCAGCCGGCCGTGCTGGATTTCCAGGACTGCGTGCGCGGACCCATCGCCTACGATCCGGCCAGCCTGTTCAAGGACGCATTCCTGAGCTGGCCGTTGCCGCGCGTGGACGGCTGGCTCGCGCAATACCACGCCCGCGCCCTGTCCGCGGGATTGCCGGTGCCGCCGTGGCCACAGTTCCTGCACGATGCCGACTGGATGGCCGTGCAGCGGCACCTGAAGATCCTCGGCATCTTCTGCCGCCTGCACTACCGCGACGGCAAGTCGAAATACATCGCCGACCTGCCGCGCTTCATCGCGTATCTGGACGAAGTGCTGCCGCGCCATCGCGAGTTCGATCCGCTGGCCGAACTGCTGGAGGAAAGGATCAAGCCCGCGATGCGCGCGAAGGCTTCGGCATGAAGGCGCTGATCTTCGCTGCGGGCCTCGGCGAGCGCATGCGTCCGCTGACCGACCGCACGCCGAAACCGCTGCTGGTGGCCGGCGGCAAGCCGCTGATCGTCTGGCACCTGGAAAAACTCGCCGCCATCGGCGTGCGCGACGTCGTGGTCAACACGTCGTGGCTGGCGGAACAGTTCCCCCGGCAACTGGGCGACGGCGAACGCTGGGGCCTGAAGATCCGCTATTCCTACGAAGGCCCGTTCCCGCTGGAAACCGGCGGCGGCATGTGGAACGCGCTGTCGTTGCTGGAGGATGCACTCGGCGCCAACGAACCGTTCATCGCGGTCAACGGCGACATCTGGACCGACTACGATTTCGCGCGCCTGCCGGGCGATCCGCGCGGCAATGCGCATCTGGTGCTGGTGGACAACCCGGCGCATCACCCGAAAGGCGATTTCGCATTGCTCGAAGATGAATCCATCGCATCGGACGGCGAATCGAAGCTGACCTTCAGCGGCATCGGGGTCTATCGCCCTTGTCTGTTCGACGATTGGCGCGAAACCATCGGCGACGCACCCGGTTCCGATGAAACCCCGCCGCGCTTCAAGCTCGCCCCGTTGCTGCGCGCGGCGATGGCGCACGGCGAAGTCGCCGGTGAGCACCACCGCGGCAAGTGGACGGACGTGGGCACACCGCAGCGACTGGCGGAACTGGACGCCCACCTGGCCTCTCCGTAGGCGCGCACCGTAGGAGCGCGACCCTGCATCTTCCGGGATATTCAAGTCGCGCCCCTGCGGTGCGCGCCTACGCGTCGGTGCCGATCACCTTGCGCAGGAACGGCACGGTCACTCGCCGCTGCGCCGCCAGCGAAGCGCGGTCGAGCTTGTCGAGCAGGCCGACCAGCGCACCCAGGTCGCGGTCGGTCCGCGTCAGCAGCCAGTCGATGGCCGCATCTTCCAGAACAAGCCCCCGGCGCTGCGCGCGATCGCGCAGCACCGCGCGACGGCCGTCGTCGTCCAGCGGCGAAAGTCCGATGCGTGCGCACTGCTGCAATCGCGAACGCAGGTCGGGCAGCGCCAGCGCAAGGTCGTCCGGGCCGGACTGCGCGGCGTACAGCACGCCCATCCCCGACGCGCGCGCGCGGTTGTGGAAATCGAACAGCGCGATTTCGTCGTCGCGATCACCGACAAGCCTTTCCAGCCCGTCCAGCGCGACCACGTCGTTGCCGTCCAGCGCTTCCAGCGCATCGCGAACCCGACCCGCCGCTGCCGTGCCGGGCAGGTAGGCCGCGCGGCGTCCGGCCTGTTCGGCCGCCGCGCACACCGCCAGGGCCAGATGGGTCTTGCCGGTCTTGCTTGCGCCGGCCAGGAACAGCCAGTCCGCGCCCGGACGTTCGGCGAGCGCGCGCAATTGCGCCAGCGCGCCAATCGGCGCAGCGACGAACGAACCGAAGCGCTGGTCCGGCGGATAGCGCAGGGCCAGGGGGATTTGCGGGGTCACGCTCACTTCTCGTCGTCGCCGCGTTCGGGCGCGCGCGCTACCGCATTCTCGTCGATGAAGGTGTCGAGCACGATCTTCGGATGGTCGCCTGCGTACAGCTGGCTCTGCGTGTAGCGCTCGTGCGCATAGCGCAGCAACACGTTGACCACCGCCGCCACCGGCAGGGCCAGCAGCATGCCGAGGAACCCGAACAGGGTACCGCCGGCCATCACCGCGAATATCACCGCCATCGGATGCAGGCCGATGCGGTCGCCCACCAGTTTCGGCGTCAGCCAGTAACTTTCGATGATCTGGCCCACGGTGAACACCGCCGCCACGCCGGCCAGATGCGGCCAGTCGCCGAACTGCACCAGCGCCGCGATGCCGCCGAACACGATGATCGAAGCGGGTCCCAGGTAAGGCACGAAGGTCAGCAAACCGGCCACCACGCCGATCAGTACGCCCAGGTTCAAGCCCACCGCCCACAGGCCGACGGCGTACAGCACGCCCAGGATCAGCATCACCAGCAGTTGCCCGCGCAGGAAACCGCCCAGCACCGCATCCGATTCGCCGGCAAGCCGGCGCACGGTTTCGTAATGGTCGCGCGGGATCAACGCACCGATGCGGCCGACGAACAGATCCCAGTCGCGCAGGAAGAAGAAGGTGAGCACCGGCAGCAGGACGACGTTCGCCATCCAGCCCAGCACCGCGAAGCTGGAGCGCGACACATAGCCCAGCACGGTCGCGGCCACCCCGCCAGCGCCTTGCCAGTGCTGCCGCAACAGGGCGAACAAACGATCCGGATCGAGCCAGGACAGGATCTGCAGGCCGGTGCGCCGTTCCACCCAGGGCAACGCCGTGCCGATGAACCAATCGCGGTACTTCGGCATTGATTCCACCAGCGTCAGGATCTGCTGCTCCAGCAGCGGAATCAGCAGCACCAGCGCGACCACCAGCACCAAGGTCATCGCGCCGAACACGAAGATCACCGCTGTGTTGCGCTTGATCCCGCGTGTTTCCAGCCGGTCCACCATCGGGTCGCCGAGCCAGCCCAGCAATGCCGCGAACACGAACGGGCTGAGGATCGGCGCGAGCAGCCAGATGACCCACAACACAGCCAAGCCCAGCGCCGCCCACTGCAGGCGGCGCAGGAAGCGGGCGATTTCCTGCTGCGATTCGTCGGTGCTCATCAAGGTCCGCCGAGGTTATTTCATCCGGTACACGGGCGGATCGCCCTCGCCGCCGACGAACGGCGCGTCGTCGCCGACCATGCGCCGGAAGCCCTGCAAGCCGCTGATCAATTCAAGGTCGACTTCGTAGGCGTCATCGTGCGCAGCCACCGGCGTGACCTTGCGCACCACCACCATGCGCTGCAGCGCGGCGCTGAGGCGGATGTAATCGTCGGCGCTGTCCACGCCGGTGAACACCACCCGGTAGCTGCCCGCCGGGCCGGCGCTGCCGCGTTTGGCGTAACGCTTGATCAATGCGTCGGCGGCGCCGTCCGCACCGGAAGCCATCGCGCGGCGTGCGTCCGAGTCGCTGGACGACCACTTCGACAGCACCTTGCCGTTGTCGACGAACACCCAGTCGGCCTTCCAGCCGGCGCCGGCGCGATACAGCTTGCCGACCAGCTGCATCGGCGGGCTGTAGCGCGACGAGGCGCGGGCCACCGCGGCCACGTCCTGCCGCCAGATCGCGCCGGCCAGCGCCTGCTCGGCGGCGTTGCCCGCCGGCAGGCCCAGCGCGTAACCGCGCGACTTGGCCTGGTTCAGCGCCGTGCGGGCCGCGTTGGCCTGCGCCAGACCGACCAGGCGCGGGCCGCTGCCGTCGTCGATCGCCAGCCACAGCACCGGCTTCGGCCGCGGCTGCGGCCACACGGCGAGCCCCAGTACGCCGGCCAGTTCGTTCACCGCATCCGGCTTGAACCGGGCCACCAGCACGGTGCCGAAGGTCGGCGCGCCGCTCGGCGAAACGCCCTGGTCCTGGCGGAAGTCGTAGCTGTCCACGTAATCCTTGGCGTTGCGCAGCTCCGCGCCCACGCCGGGCTTGGCCATCACGCCGCGGTCGCCGCTGATCTTGGCCAGCACCTGGCCCAGCGCGCGCGCCAGGCCGCTGTTGCGGTCGGATTCGCCCTGGCCGTTGACCAGCACCTCGGCCTGGTCGACGCCCTGCGCGCCGGCGACGTCGCCTTCGGTGCGCAGGCCGCTCTGCGCGCCGGCCGGGGCCGCGCACAGGGCGATGAGGGTGACGATGGCGGCAGCGAAGATCCGGTGCATCCAGCTTCCTTGGCGGCATTCCCGCCCCGGCGCCACGCCGGGGCAACGGGAGGATTGTTGCCCGAATGGCCTTCCAGCGCCAACGCCGCCGGTTCAGGCGGGGCACGGCAGTCAGGAAGTCGGGCGACGGCTGCGTCGCCCGTCAGGGGCCGGGAAAGCGGGAATCCCGCTTCTACCGACAGCCCGCGCAACGGGCGACCGACGCCTTGCTTTCTGACTTGTCTGTAAAATTGCGCGAATCCCTCCGCGCCTCCGGCCTCCCGTGACCCAGCCCACCGCCCTCACCTACCGTGACGCGGGCGTCGACATCGACGCCGGCAACGAAGTCGTCGAACGCATCAAGCCGCTGGTCCGGCGCACCATGCGCCCGGAAGTGCTGGGCGGCGTGGGCCTGTTCGGCGGGCTGTTCGACCTGGCCGGCCGCTACCGCGAGCCGGTGCTGGTCTCGGGCACCGATGGCGTCGGCACCAAGCTGTTGCTCGCCAAGCAGCTGAACCGCCACGACAGCATCGGCCAGGACCTGGTGGCGATGTGCGTGAACGACGTGCTGGTGCAGGGCGCCGAGCCGCTGTTCTTCCTCGACTACTTCGCCACCGGCAAGCTGGACGTGGACACCACGGTGAACGTGGTCGGCGGCATCGCCAGGGGCTGCGAAATCGCCGGCTGCGCGCTGATCGGCGGCGAAACCGCCGAGATGCCCGACATGTATCCGCCAGGCGAATACGACCTGGCCGGCTTCACCGTCGGTGCGGTGGAGAAATCGAAGCTGATCGATTCGAGCAAGGTGCGCGACGGCGACGTGCTGGTCGGCATCGCCTCCAGCGGCCCGCACTCCAACGGCTACTCGCTGGTCCGGAAAATCCTCGCGCGCGCCGGCGTCACGGCCGATAACGGCGGGCTGGACCTCGACCTCGGCGGCGTGAAGCTGGCCGACGCGCTGATGGAACCCACGCGCATCTACGTCAAGCCGGTGCTGGAGCTGCTGGCGAAGCACGACATCCACGCCATGGCCCACGTCACCGGCGGCGCGCTGGTCGAGAAGATCATCCGCGTGGTGCCGAAGGCGTTCGGCCTGGAAATCGATACGTCGTCATGGCCGCTGCCGGCAGTGTTCGACTGGCTGCAGCGCGAGGGCAACGTGCCGCGCGAGGAAATGTGGCGCACGTTCAACTGCGGCGTCGGCTTCGTGCTGATGCTGTCGCCGGGCGACGTGGCCGCGATCGAAGCCGACCTCGACCGCCTGCAGCTGGCGCACTGGCGCATCGGACAGGTGACCCGGGTGGACGGCGGCGAACGATTGAAGATCGGCTGAGCCCGCCTTGTCGCCGGCCAAGAAGCTCGCGTTCCTGTCCACGCTGGCCGTGTTCGCGGCTTCGTGGCTGCATCCGCGCTGGCCACTGGAACAGGCCCTGCACAGCAGCCTGACCGTGGTCGGGCTGGCGTGGCTGTACCTGCACGACCGCCGCTGGCCGATGCGCGACGCCCATTTCGCGCTGGTCTGCGGCTTCATCGTCATGCACTGCATCGGTGCGCGCTGGCTGTATTCCAACGTGCCATATGACGCTTGGTTCCAGTCGCTGTTCGGCTGGTCGCCTAGCGCGGCCTTCGGCTGGCAACGCAACCATTTCGACCGCCTGATCCACCTGCTCTACGGCCTGTGCCTGGCGCCGGCGGCATGGCACTGGCTGCGCCAGCGCTGGCCACTGGACGCGCGCCAGTCGTTCGCCATCGCGCTGATGCTGGTCATGTGCAGCAGCCTGCTCTACGAATGGATGGAATGGGGCATCGCGCTGGCGCTTTCGCCGGAAGCGGCCGAGTCGTACAACGGCCAGCAGGGCGACGTGTGGGACGCGCACGCGGACATGCTGCTGGCCGCGGTCGGCGCCCTGCTGGTCTGGCCGCTATCGCCGCGGGAACGCCGGTGGCAGCCATGAGCCGCCTCGCCATCCTCGCTTCCGGCCGCGGCAGCAACCTGCAGGCCATCCTCGACGCGATTGCGGGCGGCACGCTGGATGCGGAAATCTGCGGCGTGTTTTCCGACCGACCCGCTGCGGCCGCGCTGCAGCGCGTCGCGGAACCGCTGCGCTGGTCGCGCACGGCGAAGGCCTACCCGGACCGCGCCGCGTTCGAGGCCGAGCTCGCCGCCGCCGTGGCCGCGTCGAAGCCCGACTGGGTGGTCTGCGCCGGCTACATGCGCATCCTCGGCCCGGCTTTCATCGCCCGCTTCGCCGGGCGCCTGCTCAACATCCACCCCTCCCTGCTGCCGAAGTACCGCGGCCTGCATACCCACGCCCGCGCGCTGGAAGCCGGCGACGCCGAGCACGGCGCCAGCGTCCACTTCGTGACCCCGGAACTGGACGCCGGCGCAGTCGTCGCCCAGGCCGCCATCCCGGTCCTGCCGGGCGACACTGCGGACGACCTCGCGGGCCGCCTGCTGCCGCGCGAGCACGCGCTGCTGGTCGCCGTGCTCCGGCTGGCGGCAGCTGGTCGCATAGCTGAACAGGGGGCCACCGTATGGTTCGATGGTCACCCGCTATTAAAACCGCTGCAGTTAGATTGCGGCGGCAGGCTGGCCCCAGGCTGAGTCGTCCATCCTTTCCCCACGGTTTTCCGATGACCCGTTCGACCGCTTCGCGCACCCCCAAGCTCCTTGCGACCCTCTCGCTGTCCGTACTCGCCGGACTGGCCCTCGCCCAGACGACCGACACGGCCACGCCTCCGGCGCCGGCCGCGGTGGCTACCCTGCCGGTCGCCCTGGCCCCGTTCGTCGCCACCTACCAAGCCTATGACGCCGGCAGCCTGGCCGGTACCGCGGTGATGCGCCTGGTCAAGCGCGGCAGCGACCTGTGGCGCATCGACATGGACGTGAAGGCCGACGCCGGTCTGGCCGGCCTGGCGGGCGCCACCCTGCAGCAGAGCACCGCCTTCCGCAGCGGCAACGGCCTCGATTACATGCCGCTGGGCCAGAGCACGGTGAAAAGCGCGATCTTTTCGAAGAAGCAGGCCACCGGCATCTACGACTGGAAGAACCACGTCGCGCGCTGGAGCGGCGACGTCAAGGATTCGCGCAAGGCGCCCGTGCCGCTGCAGGAAGGCGACCTCAGCATGCTGCTGCTGAACCTGGCGGTGATCCGCGACGCACAGCCGGGCAGGAACCTGAACTACCGCCTGGTCGACGACGGCCGCGCCCGCCCGCAGACCTATGCCGTCTCGGCACGGCCCGAAATCGTCGCCGTCGGCGAACTGAGCTACGACGCGCTGCGCGTCGACCGCACCAACGGCGGCAATGATGAAACCGTGCTCTGGGTGGCCACCGGCGTGCCGACGCCGGTGCGCATCCTGATGCGCGAGGACGGCAAGGACAAACTCGACCTGCGCCTGGTGCAGTACCAGGACGCCTCCGCGCAATGAAGGCCGCCGCCATGACGACCCGCTTCCCGCTCCGCCTCGCCGGGCTTGCCGCACTGGCCGTCGCCAGCTTCCCGGCGCTGGCCCTGCAACCTTTCAATGCCCAGTACCAGGCCAACTACATGGGCATGTCGGCCAGTGCGCAAATGCAGCTCGCGCCCGCCGGCGGCAACCGCTGGGCCTACAGCCTCAACATCCGCTCCAACATCGGCGAATACCTGCGCAGCACCACCTTCGACGAGAACAGCGGCCGCCTGCGTCCGCTCAGCCATAACGAAAAGGTCGGCGTCCTGGTCAAGCGCAAGTCCACGCAGGCCGTCTACGACTGGAGCACGCTCAAGGCCACCTGGAGCGGCGACGTCAAGCCGGAACGCGCCGGACCCGTCCCGCTGCAGGCTGGCGATACCAACGCCCTGCTGGTCGACCTGCAGCTGGTGCAGGACGTCAACGCCGGCAAGCCGTTGAACTACCGCACGGTCGACAACGGCCGCGCCAAGCCGATGCAGTTCGTGCTGGGCGGCAAGGAAACCCTCACCGTCGCCGGCAAGGCCCACGAGGCGACCAAGGCCTCGTACAGCCACGACGGCAAGCAGATCGTGGTCTGGGTGGCCACCGACGTGCCGGTGCCGCTGCGCATCCTGCAGCGCGAGGACGGGCAGGATTCGATCGACCTACGCCTGAATTCGTGGAAGTGAAACCGTCTCGGATGATTGAAGGAAAAGCCCGGCGATGCCGGGCTTTTTCGTGTCGTTAGCGCTTTGTAGAGCCGAATTCATTCGGCTGCTCTTCGTTCAAGCGGCGAGAGAAGCAAAAAAGCAGCCGAATGAATTCGGCTCTACAAAGCGCGTGACGCTTACTTCGTTTCCGGCTTGAGCGTCGTCTGGCAGTCGACGCGAATGGGCTGGCCAGACTTGCGCCACGCATAGGCGCTGCACTTACGCGCGCCGTCCTGGGTCTTCTTCACCGTCACTGCGTAGAACGACTGCAGGATCTCGGACTGGGCGACCTGACCGTCGCCGTTCCAGTCCATGTCGCGGACGGCCATGCCACTGATGCCGGCCGCGCCGGTGAAATGCAGCCACGCCACGACCGCAAGCAGCAGCGCGACGACCACCGCCAAGCCGCGGCGACGGCCGCTGAAACGGCGGCGGCGGCCGGGAGCCGGCGTGATCACGCCACCCTCCGGATCTTCGCGCCCAGCGCGCCGAGCTTCTGCTCGATGTTCTCGTAGCCGCGATCGAGGTGGTAGATGCGGTCGATGACCGTTTCGCCACTCGCGACCAGCCCGGCCAGGATCAGCGAAGCCGACGCCCGCAGGTCGGTCGCCATCACCGGCGCACCGCTGAGCCGTTCCACGCCGCGCACCACCGCGGTGTGCCCGTCCACGCGGATGTCCGCGCCCAGGCGCAGCAGTTCGTTGACGTGCATGAAGCGGTTCTCGAAGATCGTCTCGTTGATCACGCCGGCGCCTTCGGCGATGCAGTCCATCGCCATGAACTGGGCCTGCATGTCGGTCGGGAAGGCCGGATGCGGCGCGGTGGTGATGTCCACCGCGCGCGGCCGCCTGTCATGCATGTCCAGGGCAATGCGGTCGCCGTCGATGGCAATGTCCGCGCCGGCCTCGCGCAGCTTGTCCAGCACCGCATCCATCGTATCGGGGCGCGCGTT
Source organism: Pseudoxanthomonas sp. (assembly GCA_039807145.1). Classification (GTDB taxonomy): domain Bacteria; phylum Pseudomonadota; class Gammaproteobacteria; order Xanthomonadales; family Xanthomonadaceae; genus Pseudoxanthomonas_A. The sequence continues at coordinate 9,512 of JBDHQQ010000091.1, forward strand.
GGTCGCGATCACGCGGCCACCGGTCATCGCCGCGGCCACCAGGAAGGTGCCGCACTCGATGCGGTCCGCGACGACCGCGTGCTCGCAGCCCGAGAGCATGCCGACGCCTTCGATGGTGATGCGCGGCGTGCCGTGTCCGCTGATCTTCGCGCCCATCGCGTTGAGGCATTCGGCCAGGTCCACGATCTCCGGCTCCATCGCCGCGTTTTCCAGCACGGTGGCGCCCTCGGCCAGCGTGGCGGCCATCAGCACGTTCTCGGTGGCGCCGACACTGACCATCTCGAACACGTGCCGCGCACCCTTCAGCCGGCCCGCGCTGCGCGCCTTGATGAAACCGTGGTCCACGCTGATTTCCGCACCCAGCGCCTGCAGGCCCTTGATGTGCAGGTCGACCGGACGCGAGCCGATCGCGCAACCGCCCGGCAGCGAGACTTCGGCATCGCCGTGCTTCGCCAGCAGGGGCCCCAGCACCAGCACCGAGGCGCGCATGGTCTTGACCAGTTCGTACGGCGCGACATGGCTGTTCACGCTGCGCGGATCCACGGTCATCACGCCGCCTTCGTGCTCGACGCCCGCGCCCAGCCCGGCCAGCAGCCGGGCGGTGGTCAACACGTCGTGCAGGCGCGGCACGTTGGTGATCCGCACCGGCGCGTCGGCCAGCAGCGTCGCGCACAGGATCGGCAGCACCGCGTTCTTCGCGCCCGAAATGGCGACCTCGCCGTTGAGGACC
>JBDHQQ010000092.1:0-10151 GCA_039807145.1 Pseudoxanthomonas sp.
GGGCGGGAAATTCAGGCCTTTCAGCAGCCGCGGCAGCAACAGGCTGGCGGACAGCAGCGACACCAGGATCACCGCGGCGGCGAGGAAGATCACCAGGTCGCGCGCCGGGAACGGTGCGCCCGAATCCAGCACCAGCGGCAGGGTCAGCACGCCGGCCAGGGTGATCGCGCCACGCACGCCGGCCACCGAAGTCGCGAGGATCACCCGCTTCGACGGCGGCTGGTGCGCCTGGGCGTTGCCCCTCAGCTTGTCCCGCAGCAGGTTCCAGCGCAGCGACAGCCACACCCACAGCAGCCGCAACAGGATCAGCGCAACGTTCAACGCCGCCGCATATACCGCCAGCCGCCAGGCCTCATGGCCGTTGTCGTGCATGTACGCCAGCGCGTTCCTGACGATCCCCGGCAACTGCTCGCCGAGCAGCACGAACATGATGCCGTTGAAACTGAACTGCAGCGTGTTCCATACCGCCGCACGCTGCACCCGCATGCTGCCGCTGGTGCGGCCGGACAGTTCGACATAGCTCATGGTGATGCCGGCGGAAACCGCCGCGAGGATGCCCGAGGCCTTGATTTCCTCGGCCAGCAGGTAGGCCGCGAACGGGATCAGCAGGTTGACCAGCAGCGCGGCGCCAGGCTCCTCGCCGAAGCGCCGCCACAACAGCCGCTGCAGCGCGGACACTCCGAACGTTGCCGCCACGCCGACCGCCAGTCCGGCCAGCGCCACCCACAGGAAGGTCAACGAGGCGCTGCCCAGCGAGAACACCCCGGTCGCCGCCGCCGCCACCGCGAAACGGAAGCAGACCAGGCCGGAGGCGTCGTTGAGCAGCGATTCGCCCTCGAGGATGTGCATCAGCCGCTTGGGAATGGGCGCCTTCGACGCGATCGCGCCGACCGCCACCGGATCGGTCGGCGAGACGATGGCGGCCAGCGCGAACGCCACCGCCATCGGCATCGACGGAATCATCCAGTGGATCATCAGGCCGGCGCCGACCACGGTGAACACGACCAGCCCGAACGCCAGTTCGAGGATCGCGGCCTTGTCGCGGAACAGCCCCTGCTTGGGAATGCGCCAGCCATCGAGGAACAGCAGCGGCGGCAGGAACAGCAGGAAGAACATTTCCGGATCGAGTTCGTGGCCGCGCTTGAGCGCGCCGGCAATCACCGCGCCGAGCGCGATCTGCACCAGCGGCAACGGCAGCGAAAGCGGGATGACGCGGATCAGGTAGCCGCTGGCGGCCACCGCGACCAGCATCGCCAGGACGACTTCGATTGAATGCATTCGGGTTCCGTGGGGGGATGCCGCGATACGCCGGCGGGCATCGGGACGTGGAAAAAAACTACCACAGGCCCGCGAAACCGCGCCATGCCGGCAACGCGAGGCAGCGGATGCCGCGCCAAGCATCGAAGCGACAGGCCCGCCGTTCCCGCGAGGCCGGGAATCGCAGGCAAGGAAAGTCGTCCGCGGGCTCCCTAGAATGGCACGCATGCGGAACACGCCCGTCGCCAATGCTCGCCGCCCCCATCGGGACACGCCCTGATGCTCTACGTCCTGCTCGCCGCGCTGTGCAGCGTACTGGTGTCGGTGCTGCTGAAGCTGGCGAAGCGCGGCGGCATCGACGTCGGTCAGGCGGTGGCGTGGAACTATGTCGCCACGCTTGCGCTGACCCTGCTGGCGCTGCGGCCGTCGCCGGAACCGTTGCGGCATGCCGATGCGCCGTGGTTCGCGCTGGCCGTGCTCGGCCTGCTGCTGCCGACCATCTTCCTGGCGCTGGCCGCATCGGTACGGCACGCCGGCATCGTGCGTTCGGACGCGGCGCAGCGGCTGTCGCTGCTGATCCCGCTGCTGGCGGCATTCACCCTGTTCGGCCAGCCGGCGGAAGGCGCGAAGCTGCTTGGCTGCGCGCTGGGCCTGCTGGCACTGGCATGCATGGTCTGGCGCGCCGATTCCGGTGGCGACACGACGGGATGGGGTTGGCCGCTGGCGGTGTTCGCCGGCTTCGGCGTGATCGACGTGCTGTTCAAGCGCGTGGCCGCCGCCGGCTTGCCGCTGGGCAGTTCGCTGCTGGCGGTGTTCGCGCTGGCGCTGGTGGTGGCCTTCGCCCTCGAATTCGCGCAACGGTCGCGCTTCACCCTGCGCAGCGCATTGGGTGGGCTGCTGCTGGGGCTGTGCAACTTCGGCAACATCCTGTTCTACCTGCGCGCGCACCGCGCCCTGCCGGAACAGCCCGCGCTGGTCTTCGCCAGCATGAACCTGGGCGTGGTGGTGCTGGGCGCGCTGGCCGGCATCGCGCTGTTCAAGGAACGGCTCAGCCGCACGAACGCCATCGGCCTGCTGCTGGCGCTGGCCGCCATCGCGTTGCTGGCCTGGGCGTGAAGGTCGCGGTCCCGACGCCGGAAGGTGCCTGGCTTTGGTTCGTCCTTCCGGATCACGGCCCGGCCGATACAATCCGCGCATGATTCCGCCTCCTGTCGCGCCGCCGGCGCTTCCCGCGCGGTCCTCCTTCGTCACCGGCATGGCGTGGATCTCCATCGCGCTGGGCGTGCTGGGCGCGGTGTCGGGACTGTTGCAGGCGGCGATGCTGCCGGCATTGCCGCTCGACGCGATGATGCAGTCGCTGGCGGGTGCAGAAATGACCCTGCCGCCCGCGCTGGCGTGGCTGTTCTCGCACCTGCAGCTGCTCAACCTGCTGTCGCTGCTGTCGTCGGCGCTGTTCGCCTGGGTGTCGTGAGGCCTGCTGCAGCGGCGCGAATGGGGCCGGCGCGGGTTCATCGCCTTCCTCGTATTCGGCGCGCTGGCCGGCATCGTCGCGGCGGCGTGGTGCGGCCGCGTGCTGGACGGGATGGATGCCGGTGCGGCCCATGCCGGCGACATCGACCCGTTGCTGGCGCAGCTGCAGGCCGCGATGCGCGCGACCCTGTGGGTCGCCGCCGCCGCGGTGGCGTTGCTGCACGGGGCCATCGTCTGGAAACTGTGCACGCCGCTGGTGCGCGCGGAATTCGTCCGCGACAACCCCGCCCGGTAGGAGCGCTTCTGCGACAACATGGAGAACGCGATGAACGCCATGCCGCCCGAACTGCCGCCGTTGCCGGCGCCACCGCGCCCTGGCGGCGGTTTCGTCACCGTGATCGGCTGGATCGCCTTCGCGCTGGGACTGCTGGGCGCGCTCTACGGGTTGACCCAGGTCATCGGCGGCCTGTTCATGCCCAAGGACTTCTACCTGCACATGATGAATCCCGGCGGGCAGGCGCCGGCGCTGCCGCCGCTGATGGAATGGTTCTACACCCACACCCTGCTGGTCGGCAGCGTCGAGCTGGTGCTGTCGGCGCTGTTCGCCTGGGTGGCGTGGCACGTGCTGAAGCGCCGCGACTGGGCGCGCATCGCCCTGGTTGGCTTCCTGCTGCTGGGCATGGCCTGGCAGTTCGGCTCGATGTGGCTGATGCCGCAGATGGTCGAAGGCATCATGAGCGCGCAGTCCGCGATGCTGCCGCCGGGCCAGCACATGCCGGGCGAAATGCGCGAGATCATGCGCGTGGCGATGATGATGGGCAGCGCGGTCGGGCTGCTGATCGCGGCCCTGCTGGGCTGGGTGGCGTGGAAGTTCTGCACGCGCAAGGTGCGGGAAGAATTCGCCTGAGCCGTTCGCACGGACGAGCTTCGTGGGAGCGGCCCAGGTCGCGAGTGCCTGCATCGTAGAGCGGGGCTTGCCCCGCTGCCATTCGATCCGGCATGGAGAAGCAAAAGCAGCGGGGCAAGCCCCGCTCTACAACAGCATGGGCCAGGTGCATCGCAACCCTGTGCTGTGTCCTCCCGCGGCGGCCATTCGCACAGCCTCTACAATGCGCGCATGGAGAATTCGATCGACCCCGTCCGCGCCTACCTGACCGACCTGCAGGACCGCATCTGCGCGGCCATCGAGGCCGCCGACGGCTCGGCGCAGTTCATCGAAGACAACTGGCGGCGCGCGGAGGGCGGCGGAGGGCGCACCCGCATCCTGCGCGACGGCGCGGTGTTCGAGCAGGCCGGCATCGGTTTTTCCGATGTGTCCGGAACGAAGCTGCCGCCTTCGGCCAGCGCGGCGCGGCCGGAACTGGCCGGCGCGGCGTGGCGTGCGGTTGGCGTGTCGCTGGTGTTCCACCCGCGCAATCCGTACCTGCCGACGACCCACGCCAACGTGCGCCACTTCCGCGCCGAGCGCGACGGCGAAACCGTGGCGTGGTGGTTCGGCGGCGGCTTCGACCTGACCCCGTTCTATCCGTTCGACGAGGACGTGCGCCACTGGCACCGCACCGCGCGCGACCTGTGCGAGCCGTTCGGCGGCGAGGCACGCTACGCCGCGCACAAGCGCTGGTGCGACGAGTATTTCTTCCTGAAGCACCGCGGCGAGACGCGCGGCGTGGGCGGGCTGTTCTTCGACGACCTGCACGACGATTTCGGGCGCGATTTCGCCTACCTGCGCGCGGTCGGCGACGGCTTCCTCGACGCCTACCTGCCCATCGTCGAACGCCGCAAGCGCGCGGAATGCGGCGAGCGCGAACGCGAGTTCCAGCTGTACCGGCGCGGCCGCTACGTCGAGTTCAACCTGGTCTACGACCGCGGCACGCTGTTCGGCCTGCAGAGCGGTGGCCGCGCCGAAAGCATCCTGATGAGCCTGCCGCCGCGCGTGCGCTGGGAATACGGTTACACGCCGGAACCCGACAGCGCCGAGGCGCGGCTCGCGGACTACTTGCGGCCGCGCGACTGGCTTGCAGAACTAGCCTGATTGCAATGAGATGACTCTGCTCGTCATTGCCCGCGAAAGCGTGGATGACGAGCAAAGGGCTTACAGGACACCCTCGCTAGCCCGTCCCGCCCTCGCGCGTCTCGATGGTGATGTGGCCGTTGGTTTCCAGGATGGCCAGGCGGATGTCGCTTTCCCGGGCGCAGCCGGACTGGCGCATCGCCTTGCGGAAATCGGCTTCGCTGACCAGTTCGCGCCGCAGCACCTGCGGATAGACGTGGCCGTCGCGGGCCAGCAGCACCGGCTCGCCTTCGACCAGCTTGCGCACGCGCGGCAGGCGCGACGACAGCCAGGCCACGGCGTAGTTCAGCACGATCAGCGTGACCGCCATGACCGCGGCGCCGGTCAGCGAGTTGTCGCCGCCGTTGATGCCATTCTGCACCGCGTTGCCGATCAGGATCAGCAGGATCAGGTCGAACGGGGTGAACTGGCCCACCGCGCGCTTGCCGGACACCCGGATCAGCACCATCACCAGCAGGTAGATCGCGAACCCGCGCAGCACGAAGTGCCACCACGGCGCGTTCATCTGGAACAGCTCATGCATGGCCGCAACGCCCGCCGGGAAACGCTCGCAATCTAGCCGGACAAGGTCGTGCGCTCCAGCTTCGCCGGCGGATTCCGGAGCTCGCCCACGCACGGATTCCGGGCTTGCCCGGCCACCGGCATGCACTAAACTGGTGCAATGTCATCCCCGGACCCCGCCATCGCGCCGGAACCCGGCTCCGGCGTGCTGAACACGCCGGTGGCCTGGACCCATGCCGACGGCCTGCTGGCGGGCGTCAATCCCGCCTTCGCCCGCTGGCTGGGCGTCGGCGCGCGGCGCCTGCTCGGGCAGCCGCTGGCGGCGCTGGAAACGGACGGCGACGCCCTGCAGCGCGCGTTCCGCAATACCGAGCACGAAGTCCTGCGCCTGCACCGGCTGACCTTGGGCCTGCCCGGCGAAGCGCCGCGCTTCGCCGAAGGCTGGCTGTCGCGCCGCGATGACGGCGGCTGGCTGTTCGAAGCCCACCCGGTGGACGAATTCCCCGCCGACGACCCGGCCCAGGCCCTGCCCGACGCGCTGTCCGCGGCGCTGAAAGGCCTGGCCCATGAGCTGCGCAACCCGCTGGCCGGACTCAAGGGCGCCGCGCAGCTGCTGTCGCGCCGCGCCCAGCAGCGCGACGACCGCGACGAGGAACACGAACTGATCGGATTGATGGAGTCCGAGATCGAGCGCCTCAACGACCTGCTCGACCGCCTGCTTTCGCCCGCGCCGCAGCGCCCGCACGCGGCGTTGAACATCCACGCCGTGCTCGAGCGCGTGCTGCGCCTGGCCGAAGCCGAAGGCGGCGGATCGCCGCGCCTGCTGCGCGACTACGACCCCAGCCTGCCCGAGCTGTCCGGCGACGCCGACCGGCTGGTGCAGGCGGTGTGGAACCTGGTGCGCAACGCGATGCAGGCCGGCGCCGGCAGCGTGACCCTGCGCACCCGGGTCGAGCACGGGCTGCGCATCCACGACCGGCCGCACGCCATGGGCCTGCGCGTGGAGATCGTCGACGACGGCCGCGGCGTGCCGCAGGAACTGGCCGAACACCTGTTCCTGCCGCTGGTCAGCGGCCGCGCCGAAGGCAGCGGCCTGGGCCTGGCGCTGGCCCAGCAGGTCGCGCGCGAACACGCCGGCTCGCTGCAGTACCGCTCGCGCCCCGGCCATACCGTCTTCACCCTGCTGCTGCCGATCCGCGACGAGGCCGGACATGCCGACAGATAACCGCGAAGACCAGGCGCAACGCATCTGGGTGGTCGACGACGACCGTTCGGTGCGCTTCGTGCTGGCCACCGCGCTGCGCGACGCCGGCTACGCAGTGGACGGCTTCGACAGCGCCATGGCCGCGCTGCAGGCGCTGGGATCGCGCGGCGCCCCGGACCTGCTGTTCACCGACCTGCGCATGCCCGGCGACGACGGCCTGGCGCTGCTGGACAAGCTGAAGGCCGCGCATCCGCAGCTGCCGGTGATCGTGATGTCGGCCTATACCGACGTGGCCAGCACCGCGGGCGCGTTCCGCGGCGGCGCGCACGAATTCCTGTCCAAGCCGTTCGACCTGGACGACGCCGTGGCCCTGGCCGCGCGCGCGCTGCCGGAAGCGGACGCGCGCGCGCCGGCCGACGCGCTCTTGCCGGTGCCCGGAACCGGCGATGCCGGCCTGATCGGCGAAACCCCGGCGATGCAGGCGCTGTTCCGCGCCATCGGCCGCCTCGCGCAGGCGCCGCTGTCGGTGCTGGTCACCGGCGAGACCGGCACCGGCAAGGAACTGGTCGCGCGCGCGCTGCATCGCGAATCGCCGCGCGCGCGCAAGCCCTTCGTCGCGCTGAACACCGCGGCGATCCCGGCCGAACTGCTGGAAAGCGAACTGTTCGGCCACGAAGCCGGCGCGTTCACCGGCGCGAACCGGCGCCACATCGGCCGCTTCGAGCAGGCCGACGGCGGCACCCTGTTCCTCGACGAGATCGGCGACATGCCGCTGTCGCTGCAGACCCGGCTGCTGCGCGTGCTGGCCGAAGGCGAGTTCTTCCGCGTCGGCGGGCGCGAACTGATCCGCGTGGACGTGCGCGTGATCGCCGCCACCCACCAGCCGCTCGACGCGCTGGTCGCGCAGGGCCGCTTCCGCGCCGACCTGCTGCATCGCCTCGACGTGGTGCGCCTGCAGCTGCCGCCGCTGCGCGAACGCCGCACCGACGTGCCGCGGCTGGCCGACAACTTCCTCGCCGTGGCCTCGCGCAAGCTGGGCGTGCCGGCCAAGCGCCTCGCCGCGCCGGCGCTGGCCGCGCTGCGCGACTACGCCTGGCCCGGCAACGTGCGCGAACTGGAAAACGTCTGCTGGCGCCTGGCCGCGCTGGCGCCGGGCGAAACCATCACCGTCGCCGACCTCGAAGGCGCGCTGGATCACGCCGCCGCCGCTGCCACGCCGGCGCAGGAATGGGACGCCGCGCTGTCGGCCTGGGCGAAGGCGCGTCTTGCCGAAGGGGTCGAAGGCCTGCACGCGCAGGCGCGCGAACGTTTCGACCGCGCCCTGCTGGAAGCCGCGCTGCAAGTCACCGGCGGACGCCGCGCCGAAGCCGCCGAACGCCTTGGCGTGGGCCGCAATACGGTCACCCGCAAGCTGGGGCCGGGGCGCAAGCGGCGCTGAGGCAAGAGCACGCAACCATTGGGGTATCCCCACGTTTCTCGACGCCGTTTGGGCCGCAGAGCCGGATTCATCCGGCTGCGTTTGCGGACATGCGGACGTCCCGCCGTAGGAACTCCCATTTGGACGCTCCTACGGTCGCAGAACATCAGGCGCAGCCATTTTGCAGAGCCGAATGCATTCGGCTCTGCAAAGCAGGAGCGGAAACGGCCGGATGAATCCGGCCATGTGCCCGGAAGATGAGGTCATTCATCGCCGCGTCCATCGGATCGCGCCGCGGCTTCATCGACCAGCCACGCAGATAGCGGTAGATTCCCTGTTTCCCTCATCGGAGACAGAGCCATGCGTACATCCAGACTGCTCGCGGCCAGCGCCGTCGCCTCGGCATTCCTCGTCGCCTGCTCCGCGCCGCCGTCGCGCGACGAGCCCGCTCCGCCGCACGTGCCGACCCAGAGCACCGCGAAGCAGGCCGTCGCCAACGTCAGCCCGGCCTCGGCCAGCCTGGTCAGCGGACGCCTGACCTTCGTGCCGATGGGCGGCGGCGTGCACATCACCGGCACCCTGGGCGGCCTGACGCCCGGCAGCACGCACGCCTTCCACGTGCACGAGAAGGGCGACTGCAGCGCGGTCGACGCCAGCAGCGCCGGCGGCCATTTCAATCCGTTCGCCGCGCCGCACGGGCGCAGCAATTCCGGCCTGGACGCGCACCACGCCGGCGACATGGACAACGTGGTCGCCAACGGCGAAGGCGTGGCCGAGGTGAACGTGCACCTGACCGGCGTGACCCTCGGCGGCGGCGCGGTCAACGACATCGCCGACCGCGCCCTCGTCGTGCACGCCTCGCCCGACGACTACGCCAGCCAGCCGGCCGGCAACGCCGGCGCGCGCATCGCCTGCGGCGTGATCAAGGTGACGCAATAAACCGCGACCGGAGAACGCCGTGGCTGCGCGCTTCCAGGTCGGCGACCACGTGGGCTGGAATTCCGAAGCCGGCCGGGTCAGCGGCCGGATCGTCAAGGTCCACGTCCGCGACGTGGCGTGGAAGGGCTACACCCACCACGCCAGCGCGGACGAGCCGCAGTACGAGATCCAGAGCGACAGGACCGACCACGTCGCGCTGCACAAGGGGTCGGCGCTGACCCGGCTTCCGCGCTGAATCAAAAGTCGTCATCCCGGTGAAAGCCGGGATCCATGGACGTTACCCCCGGAAAAACAAAGTCCATGGATTCCCGCTTTCGCGGGAATGACGACGACTGTTCATGGCCCTAGAGCAGCGATCCCTGTTCCGGCGGATAGGTGATCGTCGTACCCTCGACCCGCGCGAACGGCGTCAGCGCATGCATCCGCCAGTGCGTTGCGGAAAATATCTCGACCACCGGCACGCCGCGCACCTCAAGCGCATCGGCCACCAGCGAGCGATGGCAACGCCACGGCACCGCTTCGGCGCACATGATGGCGACGCGTTCCTTCCCGCCCGTTTCGATCAGGTTTTCCAGCGCGTCGCGGAACGCCTCCGTCTGCATGTAGTCGGCGTAGCCGCGGAAGCCGGCGTTGCGCCAGCCGGCGTTGGGCGAATCCTTGCGCGCATGCCGCCGCCCGCCCAGCGCGACCATGTGCTGGTAGCCGATGCCGCGCGCCGCGAGGCTGGCGGCCAGCACGTCGCCCTTGAACTGCGGGTTGTGCCGCGAAGCGGGAAAGGTGCGGACATCGACCAGCCGCCGGATGCCGTAGGCTCCCAGCACGGCGATGAAGTCGTCGATCGGCAGCGTCGAATGCCCGAGGGTGAAGATCGCGCCGTCGGGCCAGCGCGTTTCCTGCGGCAGGGGGCTGCTGCTCATCGGCCGAATCCATCGATCAGCGCAGCGAATCCGCGCCGTCGCTGCCGCCGCAGTGGACGAACTGCACCGGGATGTCGTGCGCGCCGAGCACCGCGGCGTACTGGCGCTGGCGCGCCTGGAACAGCTGGAAGCCGTGCTCCAGCCGTGCACGATCGGACGGGTCCGGCGCGTAGCGGCGGCGCCAGGCGTCCGGATCGAACAGGGCGATGCGCACTTCGCCGCCGGCGTAGCGCAGCAGCGGTTCGGGCGGTTCGTCCAGCCACTGCTCCGCGTCCGGCTGCAGCAGCGCGGTTTCGATCAGCGGCCACAGCCGGTCCAGTCCCTGGTGCTGGTACTGCATCGCGGTCATCGCCGCCAGGTCGTGCACGGTCAGGT